>CAYXGN010000184.1:0-3787 GCA_964464505.1 uncultured Prevotella sp. | reverse complement strand
CCCAACCCTCCCCATGGGGAGGGCTTTTTTGATTAGCAAGAGTAACCGTAGTAGGCGCGGATCGCCGAGACGCGCCCGTTCGCAAGAAGAAAAAACAAATCCTAACCTACTGCTTGAGGGGTGCGCCTCGGAGATGCGCACCTACTAAGTTTGCAAAAATTCAAAACAGGCGAAGCCCTTTACCTTATATAAAATTCGCGCGTGAGCCCCTCATACCATTCCGTCCTACTGCCGTCGGGGTTTTGCAGCACCTCCTCCGAAGACTCAAGCACTGCCCCACCCTGCTGCCGGAAGGCGAGGAGGAAGCGTCGCGGGGACTTCCGCAGCGTTGTCTTCACGGCGCAACGGCGCGTGAGGGAGAACCCGGCGAGACACGCTTCGCTGACGAATGCCGACAGACATTCCACCGGAATGATGGCACTGAACACTCCATCCGCAGTGAGGAGGCGGCGCACGGAAGCAAAGAGTGCGGCATAAGGCAAGGCGGAGGAATGGCGCGCCAAGGCTCTGTCTGCATCGGGAGCAAGCAAGCTGTTGACGAAAAACGGGGGATTGGAGACAATGCTGTCGAACTTTTCCGCCGACTCATATTGTTGCACGGCACTTTCGACAACGCTGATTCTTTCGGCGAACGGACTCGCCGCAACATTGGAGGATGTCTGCACGCAGGCATCATGCACTATGTCGAGAGCCACAACATGGGCTTGCTGAAACCGCTGTGCCATCATAAGGGCGATGAGACCCGTACCTGTGCCGATGTCGAGGATGCGCTGTCCGCCCTCTGCCCACGCCCCGAGCAACACGCCATCGGTGCCCACCTTCATGGCGCAGAGGTTCTGGCGCACGGTGAATTGTCGGAAAGAGAAGAAGTCGTTGGGCATCGTCGGCAGTGGAAAAAGAAGAAAAACCTATCGGTTTAGTCGTCGTTGCAGAATCTTGCCAAGCACCTGTATGTGGCGGCTTTGCTTGTTGATGTCCTCGCGAATGACGTTGATTTCATTGAAGAGTTCGGCTGCCGCACTCTGCAACGCATTGGGTCGGCGCACGCTTTTGTCGGCAAACGGATTGACAATGATGTTGATGCCCTTCGGGATGAGTTCCACTTCGATGTCCTCACCCGTCATGGCGGGGTCGCCGTCATAATGTATCGCCCCCGGACGACTGCGATGGATGTGGAGTTTGCGGCACTTGAATGTCTTGATTTTCGAACTCTTGTCGAGGGTTTTGTTAAACATATCGATGCTTATCTGGGGCGCTTCGAAAACATCGAAGGGCTGCATGATGATGACATCCAAGAGTCCGTCACTCATCGACGCTTGCGGCGCGATGTAGGCATTGTTGCCATACTGCGACGCGTTGGCGCACGAGATGAGATACGCCTTTTGCTTTATCGTTCCGTTTTCGTCGCTCAGAATGTAGGTCTCGGGCTGGTATTTCAACCCCTCGCGGAGCACGTTCTCAACGTAGGTGATAGGTCCCCGCTTGCCTGCCTCGGCAAACTTCTGGCTCACGAAGGCATCGAAGCCCATCCCACAAGTGCAGAAGAAAGGGAAACCATTGATGATGCCATAGTCGAGGGCGTGTATCTCGCACTCGTTGAGCACCTCTATCGCCTTGCGGGCATTCATCGGCAACAGCAGGTGACGCGCCAGTCCGTTGCCCGAGCCACAAGGGATGATGCCCAAAGCGGTCTGCGAATGGACGATGGCACGCGCCACCTCGTTCACCGTTCCGTCGCCACCGACAGCCACAACGATGTCCTTGCCCTCGTCCTTAACCCTCGACGCTATCTCCGAAGCGTGTCCCGCATACTCCGTGACGGCTATCTCGTAGTCGAACTTCGACTTGTCGAGATTGTCATCAATCAGCTTTGGAATCGCTTCCTTGCTCGTTGTGCCGGAATTTAAGTTTATTATGAAAACCGCTTTCTTCTTCATATCGAGGGCTAAAATGCGTCAATAAAATAGGAAATACAAAGTTAATGATTTCTTGTTATCCTGTCCTATCAAGGCACGGAATATTTGCCAAAAAGCCACTTTTCTCCAAAAAAGGTGTCCATTTAACATAATTATTTGTAACTTTGCAGCCTTAATAATTTTTATTTTAACGTATACACCTATTTAATTATTATAATGGGACAGTTACAAGAAAGGTATAAAAGTTACCGCCTTCCGCAGAAATATATGGCTGAAGGCGTTTATCCTTATTTTCGTGAAATAACAAGCAAGCAAGGCACAGAGGTGGAAATGGCAGGACATAAAGTCCTCATGTTCGGCTCAAACGCCTACACCGGACTCACTGGCGACCAACGCATCGTCGACGCAGCAAAGGCAGCACTCGACAAATACGGCTCCGGCTGCGCAGGAAGTCGCTTCCTCAACGGCACACTCGACCTGCATGTGCAACTCGAAAAAGAACTCGCTGAATACATTGGCAAAGACGAAACGCTTTGCTTCTCAACAGGTTTCTTCGTAAACTCAGGCGTACTCGCCGTCGTAGTGGGACGTGGCGACTATATCATCTGCGATGACCGCGACCACGCAAGTATCGTTGACGGCCGCCGTCTGTCGTTCGCCCGGCAGCTCCACTACAAGCACAACGATATGGAAGACCTTGAAAACATACTCAAAGGTCTGCCACACGAGGCAGTGAAACTCATCGTTGTTGACGGCGTCTTCTCAATGGAAGGCGACCTCGCCAACCTGCCCAAGATTGTGGAACTCAAACACAAGTACAACTGCTCCATCATGGTGGACGAGGCACACGGCATCGGAGTGTTCGGAAAACAAGGACGCGGTGTGTGCGACCACTTCGGACTCACCGATGAGGTGGACCTCATCATGGGAACATTCTCAAAGTCGATGGCAAGCATCGGCGGCTTCATCGCCAGCGACAAAGACACCATCAACTACCTGCGCCACACCGTCCGCACCTACATCTTCAGTGCTTCCAACACCCCCGCAGCCACAGCAGCGGCACTCGAAGCGCTCCATATCATCAAGAAAGAACCCGAACGCATCGAGAAACTCTGGAAGGTGACCAACTACGCGTTGCGCCGCTTCAAGGAAGAAGGATTCGAAATCGGCGAGACAGAAAGCCCCATCATCCCGCTTTATGTGCATGACGTGGACAAGACTTTCACCGTTACGAAACTCGCTTTCGACAACGGAGTGTTCATAAACCCTGTCATCCCGCCGGCATGCGCACCGCAGGACACCCTCGTCCGCTTCGCCCTCATGGCGACACACACCGAAGAACAGGTGGAACGCGGAGTGCAAATCCTCAAGAAAGTGTTCCAACAGCTCGACATCATCAAGTAAAACGCCGGGCAAAGACAATAAGGAAAGTCCTTTACGGAAGCGCATTGCTTCCGTAAAGGACTTTTTCTTTGGGCTATAGAGAGCCTCAACGAAAAGCGAAGGCCAGCAAACCGTAGTAGGTGCCGATTGCCGAGCGGCACCCTCGCAAGCAGAAAAAGGCGGATTTTTTACCCATAAGTCATCAAAAAACATAGATATGGGTAAAGAATCGCCCCTTTTCGAGGGTCGTATCGAGGGGGACATGAGAAGGCAACGGCTCCAACGCAAACCCATTCTCTACTGGAATGAGACTTTGGCGACACGAAATATTTATAGAAAAAGTTTGCACGGACAGAGGAAAAGCATTACCTTTGCACTCGCTTAAAGAGCAAACAGGTCTTTAATGCAAGCGGGGTGTAGCGCAGCCCGGTAGCGCTCCTGGTTTGGGACCAGGCGGCCGCAGGTTCGAATCCTGTCGCCCCGACAAA
>CAYXGN010000183.1:0-3788 GCA_964464505.1 uncultured Prevotella sp. | reverse complement strand
TGTGCAGCCAGCAGCCTTCTTCGTGCGAGAAGATGATGCCGACGGCTTGGAGGAAGGAATAGATTATGGTGGTGCCGACGAACTTCATCCCTCGTTGCTTCAAGTCCTTGGAGATGGAGTCGGACATGGGAGAGGAGGTCTTGTCACATTCACGGATGGTGACGCCATTGGTGAAGTGCCAGATGTAGTGGTCGAACGAGCCGAACTCGCTTTGTATCTTCTGGAACACCTTGGCGTTGCTGACGGCAGCGGCAATCTTCAGACGGTTGCGGACGATGCCTTTGTCGCAGCATAACGCCTCTATCCGCGCTGTGTCGTATTCCGCAATCTTCTTGCAGTCGAAGCCATCGAACGCCTTGCGAAACGCCTCCCTCTTGTTGAGGATGCACTCCCATGACAGTCCGGCTTGAAAACTCTCGAGAAGCAGCATCTCAAACAGTTTGTCATCATCGTGCACAGGCACGCCCCATTCCGTGTCGTGATAGGCGACATAGAGTGGGTTGTTGGTGTTGCACCACCGGCAACGGCATTTGGTATCTTCCATATTCAAGGCTCTTGTGGTTGCAAAAGTACAAAATCTTTCCGATTTGCAAATCGTAGTAGGCGCGTATCTCCGAGACGCGCCCGCGCAAAAAAGTAGGCTGGGAAGTCGAGCGTCCCCGCTCGACAACACAAAACGAGTTGGGGAAATCGTAGTAGGCGCGCATCGCCGAGGTGCGCCCTTCAAATAGCGTTGGTGGCTTGCAATGGGTGCGTCTCGGCGATCCGCACCTACTACAATTCCCATAAATCAAGGTGGGGAATTTTGTTTTGCGATATTATTTTTGTATTTTTGCCGCATAATTTGCGGCATTATTAAACTTGTATTGCCGTACGAAACAAAAAAAGTTATGTACATACACGAGCATGACAATTGGACGGACTTCCGTTGGGACGATGCCCAGATAGCCCTCAAACTGGACGAGGTGACGCGCAAGCAGGGTCTGCTTTACGGCAAGTTGAACGGACTTGGCTTTGACAGTCAGCTCAATGCGATGGCAGAGAACTTGACGCGTGACTTGCTTCATTCGTCAGAGATAGAGGGCATCCGTCTCAATGCCGATGAGGTGCGTTCGTCAATCGCGCGGCGTTTGGGTATCGAGAGCAAGAACAGTGTCCCGTCATCGCATTATATTGATGGGGTGGTGGCGGTAATGCTTGATGCTACGGAACACTATGAGCAGGCGTTAAGTAAAGAACTTCTGTGCGGGTGGCAAGCGGCTTTCTTCCCCACAGGGTTCAGCGGCGGCAGTCAGATAGAAGTCGGCAAATATCGCACGCACGATGAGCATATCGTGTCAGGATTCCTTGGCCGCGAACGGGTGCATTATGTCGCACCGTCGCCGGATAGGGTGGAAACGGAGATGCAGAAGTTTATAGATTGGTTCAACACCGAGCAGTCCGTTTCGCCGGTTATCCGTTCTGCCATCGCCCATTTCTGGTTCGTCTGCATTCACCCCTTTGAGGACGGCAATGGCCGTCTGGCCCGCATCCTCGGTGATGTGTTCCTGTCGCGAGGAGACCGCAGCCGCTTGCGTTTCTATAACATCTCTTCCGAAATCAACCGCGACAAGAAACATTATTATGAGGTGCTCGAACGGGTGCAGCATGGCGATGGCGACATAACGGCGTGGTTGGTGTGGTATATGGACACACTTTTGGCGGCTTTGGCTGAAGCAGACTCGTTGGTGAACGGAGTACTCAATAAGTCGCTCTTTTGGCTCCGGGCATCGTCAGTGGCTATGAACCAACGCCAGACCGACACGCTGAACCTTTTCCTTGACGGCTATGAGGCCAAGATTACGACCAAGACATGGGCTGACCTGAACAAATGCTCCAAGGACACTGCCGGCCGCGATATTCAGGATTTGGTGCAGAAAGGCTTGTTGCGCGAAGATGTTCCAGGTGCCAAACGCCCGAGTTATTCCCTCGTGTTCAGCGATGATGACGTTTGTGCATCCGACTTTGCAGACGTGCGAGTGGAAAAGAATGGCGATGAGTATTATCTGCGTGCAATATATAAAGGTGTAACTTCCGTGCGTGAGCGCATTCTCCGTCTTGATGCGGAACGATATGAGCGTGGCGACCTGTCAAAAGAAAATTTGCTCGCCAAGTATTGCAGTTACATTGTAAAAGAATAAAGGTGGGTTTAAAAATCTTTTCCAAAGAATAATAAAATCATTTCAATAAGACAATATGGCAACAACAGACGACAAGAAAATCATTTTCTCTATGGTGGGAGTGTCGAAAATCATTCCCCAGAACCGCAAACAGATTCTCAAGGACATCTATCTCTCGTTCTTTTATGGCGCGAAGATAGGCATCATCGGACTGAACGGCGCAGGAAAGTCAACGTTGATGAAAATCATTGCCGGACTGGAACAGCCCACTCAGGGCGAGGTGGTGTGGAGTCCGGGCTACACCGTGGGCTATCTGCCGCAGGACCCGCCCCTCAACGAAGAGAAGACGGTGAAGCAAAACGTCATGGAGGGAGTGCAGAAGGCTTACGATGCTCTCCAGGAATACGAAGACATCAACCAGAAGTTCGGCATGGAGGAGTATTATTCCGACCCCGACAAGATGGACAAACTGATGCAACGACAGGCGGAGGTGCAGGACATCATCGATGCTACCGACGCTTGGAATATGGACTCGAAACTCGACCGCGCCATGGCTGCGCTGCGTTGCCCTGCCGGCGACCTGCCCGTGACGCACCTCTCGGGAGGCGAACGCCGCCGTGTGGCTCTCTGCCGGTTGCTGTTGCAGAAGCCAGATGTGCTGCTTCTCGACGAGCCTACCAACCACCTCGATGCCGAAAGCATTGACTGGCTCGAGCAGCATTTGCAGCAATATGAGGGCACTGTGATTGCCGTCACCCACGACCGCTATTTCCTCGACGATGTGAGCGAGTGGATTCTCGAACTCGACCGTGGCGAGGGCATACCATGGCACGGCAACTATTCGTCGTGGCTGGAGCAGAAGACCACCCGCATGATGCAGGAGGAGAAGCAGGCTTCGAAGCGCCGCAAGGCGCTGGAACGCGAGTTGGAGTGGGCGCACATGGCTCCGAAGGCGCGCCAGGCAAAGGGTAAGGCGCGTCTGAATGCCTACGAACAGATGCTCGGACAGGAGCAGAAGGAGCGTGAGGAACGCCTCGAGATATTCATCCCCAACGGTCCGCGACTGGGCAACAAGGTCATCGAAGCGCAGCATGTGAAGAAGGCCTTCGGCGACAAGGTGCTCTTCAATGACCTCAACTTCATGCTGCCGCCCAACGGTATCGTGGGAGTGATAGGTCCCAACGGAGCCGGAAAGACCACGCTGTTCCGTATGATTATGGGCTTGGAGAGTGCCGACGGCGGCACCTTCGAGGTGGGCGAGACGGTGAAGTTGGCTTATGTGGACCAGCAGCACAAGGACATCGACCCGCAGAAATCGGTCTACGACACCATAGCACAGGGCAACGAGACCATCCGCATGGGCGGACGCGACGTGAATGCACGCGCCTACATCTCGCGGTTCAACTTCGCAGGTACCGACCAAAACAAACTCTGCGGTACGCTGTCGGGTGGTGAGCGCAACCGCCTTCAACTGGCTCTCGCACTGAAACAGGAGGGCAACGTGCTGCTTCTCGATGAGCCCACCAACGACATCGACGTGAACACGCTGCGCGCCCTTGAAGAAGGTCTCGAAGGTTTTGCAGGCTGTGCCGTCGTGATAAGCCACGACCGATGGTTCCTCGACCGCAT
>CAYXGN010000182.1:0-3825 GCA_964464505.1 uncultured Prevotella sp. | reverse complement strand
ATCAAATTTGACCCCGAAAATTCATTGAAAATTTTTTGTTTGGGCCAAAGTTGGGACAAAAATTTCTGCGTGTGTAACCCTTAGAAAGTCAATGCGATGACATTTTGTTTCTTTCTGGGTCAAAAAAGTGACACTTTTTCGGGGACTTTTCGGGAGAATGTTGTTTTTAAACCCTAAAACCGACAAATAGAACAGTTATTATAACACGCGTTAACAAAACAGACTCTTATTTCACAATCATTAAGCAAAAATAGGCAAAATGCCGCGTTTTTGTATCTGTCTGATATTCAATACGTTAGGAAAAGTGCCATTTTTCATCGAGAAAAGTGGCACTTTTCTATGAGATATCTGGCATTTATCTATGAGATATCTGGCACATATCTATGAGATATCTGGCACATATCATTTTGAAACCTTTTGGCTTTAAAATGTAACAAAATGCAAGAGGGTAAACCGTAAGCGCGTATCGCCGAGGCGCACCCTTGCAACGGGAGAGACTTCTTGTTTAGGGTGCGACTCGGCGATGCGCACCTACTACGATTACCCTCACTAATAGCCAACCTTAAAAGATTAATGAGAGATTAATGAGAATTAATGTTTGCATCCACTTTTTGGAGCTACTACATGTGCTTCGCGTGTTTTATCGGATTTTAGAGACTGAAAAGTTGTATTTTATCGGAGTTTAGAGACCCAAAATCTGTATTTTATCGGAGTTTGCCTAAAACATTTCTCTGAATATCAGTGATTTAACCAAAATAGTTCGTATCGTACTATTCGAACCATTTGTGACAAGACATAGTAGTCGCGATCGCCGAGACGCGACCCACAAGAAAACCTATCTTATATAAGGGCGCGTCTCGGCAATCCGCACCTACCACATTTTCATAAGATAGGCTCTTAGAACTTCACATCGAGCTGCACGTCTATCATGTTGTAGTTGGGCTTGGCGAGGCTGCGGTCGTTCACTCTTGCATATTCCGCACCTATCATGATGTTCTTGCCAATCCAGAAGTTGGCACCCACTTCATAGTAGGTCTTTGCCGTGCCCCATTCTGCGCGAGGGCGATAGACATCGTAGCGTGCCTTGGCATAGAGTTTCTTTGAGATGACTGGTGCGATGGCGAGAACGTAGAAGGCATCGGCCTGGTCGCCGGCAGCGGTGTTGATGCTGCAGTCGGTCTCCTTGCCACTTGACAGGGTGGAGGAAAAGCCGTAGCCCTGGCTGTGGATATATTCCGAACGCACGGTCCAGTCGTTTGCAGCATACTCGGCGCTGAACGCGTAGCGGTTCTTTGACAGTGAGCGCACGCCGCTCCTTGTCACCTCGTTGCCGCTGTTGTCGGTCTCTGTCCATGAGCCTTTGCGCGCAGTGGAACCCGTCCAGCCGAAGGCACCGATGCGGAGACCCTTGATGGGCACTACCCACACGCCACCGATGATGTCCTTGCGCTGGTCCACATCCTTATGGTTGGTGCCTTGTCCATTGAACACACCCACCTGATAGTGCAGCAGGTTGCGGCCGCTCGCATTCTTGAGGAAGTCGCCCTGCAACTGGATACCGATGTCGCGGCCGTTGCTTGCGTGCTCGCCGGAGCGGTCGTTGAAGCCGGACAACTTCAATGTCGACTGCGAATAACTCATGAAGCCTTGTGTGACGGGGTGCATCGGGTTCTCAAAGGTGAAAGGACGCTTGAACTGTCCTGCCTTCACCTTGAAGAAGTCGTACTTCTGCCACTCTGCGAAGGCATCCACCATTCGTGGAGAACTGCCAAGGTCGGCGGTGTTGCCATTGGCCTGCAGCTGCACCTTCCAATAGAAGTCTTTCAGCAGTCGGCCTTCGAGCGACATTCTCACCATTCGGATGTTGAACGAGTTGCTCTTCTTGCCTTCCTGACTGCTGTATTGGTACTGCGACATTACATATCCGCTGAATTTGATGTCGCTGAGCACTTTCAGTTTTGTTTCTTTCTTTTCTTGTGCGGTCACACTTGTCGCAAGCATGACGGCAAGACATGTTGATAGGATTGTTTTCTTCATTTTTATTTATTCTTTACGGTGGGAATTTTTAGAACCCACCTTTATTTATTGTGATTATTGTTTTTCTTCAAGTAAGACGACGTTCTCCACATGGGGCGTGTGGGGGAACATGTCCACCGGCTGTACTTCCTTCACGCTGTAAGCCACATCGAGCAACTGCAGGTCGCGCGCTTGTGTGGAGGGGTTGCAGCTCACATAGACGATGCGCTTCGGGTGGGCTCTCAGTATCGTCTCAACGACATCGGGATGCATGCCTGCCCTGGGCGGGTCGGTGATGATGACATCGGGTCGGCCGTGGCGGGCAATAAACTCATCGTTGAGGATGTCTTTCATGTCGCCGGCATAGAATTTCGTGTTGCTGATACCGTTAATCTCGGAGTTTACCTTTGCGTCCTCGATGGCTTCGGGCACATACTCAATGCCAATCACTTCGCGGGCGTTGCGCGCCACGAAGTTGGCTATGGTGCCCGTTCCCGTGTAAAGGTCGTAGACGAGTTCGCTGCCGGTGAGTCCGGCAAACTCGCGGGCCACGGAGTAGAGGTGGTAAGCCTGTTCCGTGTTTGTCTGGTAGAAACTCTTCGGACCCACCTTGAAGCGCAACTGCTCCATGGTCTCATAAATGTGGTCGTTGCCTTTGAATACCGACAAGTGGAGGTCGCCAAAGGTGTCGTTGCACTTCTGGTTGTCTACATACATTAGCGAAGTTATCTCGGGGAATTTGTCTGCGATGTGCTGCAAGAGTCCTTTGGCGCGCTCCTCGTCGCCCTCCTCATCGTAGTGGAACTGTATGAGCACCATCCATTCGCCGGTGTTGGAGTTGCGAATCATGATGTCGCGCAGGAGTCCGTGCTGCTGTCTGAGGTCGAAGAATGTCATGCCCGTAGCGAAGGCATAGTCGCGGATGGCGTTGCGGATGCGGTTGTGCAAGTCGTCCATGAGCCAGCATTTTTCTATCGGGAGTATCTTGTCGAAGGCGCCGGGGATGTGGAATCCTATTCCGTTCATGTTGTCAAAGGTGGTGCCTTCGGCTATCTGCTCCCGTGTGAGCCAACGCTTGTTGCAGCATCCGAACTCCAACTTGTTGCGATATTCCTTGGTATGCACTGAACCCATAATGGGACGGAAGTCGGGTAGGGCAATCTTCCCGATGCGCGTCAGTTGGTCATACACCTGCTTTTGCTTGGCTTTCAGTTGCTCTTCGTAAGGCAGGTTCTGCCATTTGCAGCCGCCGCAAATGCCGAAGTGCTGGCACATGGGTTCTTCGCGCACGTCGCTTTTCTTGATAAACTTTATCACCTCGGCTTCGCAATAATGGTGCTTCTTCTTGCGAACCTGCAAGTCCACCACGTCGCCGGGGACGGCAAAAGGCACAAAAACTACCATGTCGTTCACCCGCGCAATGCTCTTGCCCTCTGCGGCGACATCCTCAATAGTTACATTTTCCAGAATTGGAAGCGGTTTCTTCTTTCTTGTCATTCTGCGTGCAAAGGAAATGCAAACGAGGGCAATGAAACTGTTTTCAAATTGCCGAGTGCAGCTTTCCTTATGCAAAGTTACTTATTTTCTCGCTTTTACGCAGCAAGGCTTGCCCATATTTTGGAGTTATTATATCATACGGAAATAAAAGAGTGCGTATCAATTCGATACGCACTCAGGACATTAGTAGGCACACATACAGTAGGACAGAAGTATGCCTACCAAAAGAATGACCTTAAGCAGATAAGATTTCATAATCTTTGTCTTTTTAGGGTCGCCTGTTAATGTAGGCCAAAGGCTTGCCTGCCTACG
>CAYXGN010000181.1:2594-3834 GCA_964464505.1 uncultured Prevotella sp. | reverse complement strand
TGCACTATCTTTCGATAAAAGTTAGAAGGTCTGCCACAACGTAACTGCTGCCCCCGATGAAGATGAAGTCGTCCAGGGCGGCATCGCTTTTTGCCTTGCTGTAGGCCTCGCCTACTGTCGCGAAGCACTGCCCGTGAAGTCCGTGCCTTTCGCCTTCCTCCTTTACTCTTTCGCAAGGAATGGCGCGGTGGGTTGTGGCTTGTGTGAAATAGTAGACGGCGTTCTTGGGGAGGAGGTCCATGACATGGTTGATGTCCTTGTCGTCCACCATCCCGAACACCATCCTTAGCGTGCGGCAGCTTTGCGCGCCAATCTGCTTGCTGAGATACTGCCATCCGCCCACGTTGTGCCCCGTGTCGCAGATTGTCAAGGGCTTGTTGACGAGTTTTTGCCACCGTCCCATCAGTCCTGTGAGGCGGCACACATTGGCAAAGCCTGTGGCAACACTCTCGCAAGACTTTATTGTCCCCAGACCTTGCAACACTTTCACTGCCTGAAGGATGGTGTTGGCGTTTTTCGTTTGGCAAGCCCCTTGTAGTTCTCCGTGCAGCGTTCCGAAAGTGCGGGTGGTGAGTTCCAGCCCATTGTCACTCGCCCTGACGGCCGTCACCTCCGGCTTGTCTTCCGCAAAATGGAGTGGGGCAGAGAGTCGGTTTGCTGTCTCCTCGAAGACAGGGCGCGTCTCGTTGGTGGCTTCGCCTATGACGACAGGCACGCCCGTCTTGATGATGCCTGCCTTCTCGCCCGCAATCTTCGCAAGGGTGTTGCCGAGAAACTGCGTGTGGTCGAAACTTATGTTGGTGATGACCGACAGAATGGGAGTGATGATGTTGGTGCAGTCGAGCCTGCCTCCCAGTCCCACTTCCACGACGGCGATGTCAACCCCCTCGTCGGCGAAGTGTTTGAAAGCCAGGGCGGTGGTGAGTTCGAAGAAAGAAGGACTTAAAGGCTCGAAGAACTGTCGCTCCTTCTCCACGAAGTCGACGACGCGCTGCTTGCCGATGCACTCTCCGTTGACGCGGATGCGCTCCCTGAAGTCGATGAGGTGGGGCGAGGTGTAGAGCCCCACTTTGTAGCCCTCACTCTGCAATATCGCCGCCAACGTGTGGGAACACGAGCCCTTGCCGTTGGTGCCTGCCACGTGGATGGTGGCGTAACGCGTGTGCGGATGGTGGAAATGCTCGTCAAGGGCGAGGGTGGTGCCGAGGCCTTCCTTGTAGGCGGAAGCCCCCGTCCTCTC
>CAYXGN010000181.1:0-2494 GCA_964464505.1 uncultured Prevotella sp. | reverse complement strand
CAAGGGCGAGGGTGGTGCCGAGGCCTTCCTTGTAGGCGGAAGCCCCCGTCCTCTCAAACGCCGGCGTAGCGTTAAAAAGATATTCTATCGTTTCTTCGTAATTCATGATTTGTGGGGGAATGTAGTAGGCGCGGATGCAGTTCCCCTCATTTGCACTATCTTTGCTTAGGTTGTCGAGCGGGGACGCTTGGTTATAAAAACACAGAACTCACGGAAGCAAGCCCCGCAGGGTCTTAAATTCTAAAATTCTTGACATTAAATCATACTTTTCCTTTCCTATTCGAAATAGTTCTTGAAGCGTTCGAAGATTGACCTCTTTGTCTCTTTGTCGCCGAGGAAGTTGTCGCTTCCGCGAAGACTCTCTACCGCCTTCTTCTCGTCGCGCGAGAGGGTCTTCGGCACATACACGCTGATGTTCACCACAAGGTCGCCCACTCCCGAACCGTAGCCCTGCACTGCCGGCAGTCCCTTTCCGCGAAGGCGCAGCGTCTTGCCGGGTTGTGTGCCGGGCTCTATCTTTATCTTCACCTTGCTGCCTTCTATTGTCGGTATTTCCACGGTGCCTCCAAGCACAGCGGTGGGGAAGTCGAGGAGGAGGTTGTAGATGACATCGTTGCCGTCTCTCACGAAGGTGTCGTTGGGTTCTTCGGCGATATACACCTGAATGTTGCCGTTGATGCCGCCCCTGGGACCGGCATTGCCCTTGCCCGTCACATTCACCACCATGCCTTCTGCCACTCCGGCGGGGATTTTTATCTCCACCACTTCTTCGCCTTTCACCACTCCCGTGCCTCCGCACTCGTGGCATTTGTTTTTGATGACTCTTCCTTCGCCGTGGCACGTGGGGCATTCCGACTGTGTCTGCATCATGCCGAACATCGTCCGCGTGGTGCGTGTCACCACACCGCTGCCGTGGCACGTGGGGCAAGTCTCGCTGCCGCTGCCGTTCTCCGCGCCAGTGCCGTGGCAGTGCGTGCAGGCGATGTCCTTCTTCACCTTGAATTTCTTCGTTGTCCCCGTGGCTGTCTCCTGAAGCGTGAGGGTCACCTTTATGCGCAGGTCGGCACCGCGCTGCTGCGCGCGCTGTCCGCCGCCAAAGCCTCCGAAACCGCCTCCGAAGCCTCCGTGTCCGCCGAACACATCGCCGAACATCGAGAAGATGTCGTCCATGGAGAAGCCTCCGCCACCTCCGAAGCCTCCGAAGCCTCCTCCCGAGAGTCCTTCAAAACCAAACTGGTCGTACTGTTGGCGTTTCTGCGGGTCGTGAAGCACATCGTAGGCTTCGGCAGCCTCCTTGAACTTCTCTTCCGCTTCCTTGTCGCCGGGGTTGCGGTCGGGATGCCATTTTATGGCAATCCTTCTGTATGCCTTCTTTATCTCGTCGTCTGTGGCATTCTTGCTTAGCCCCAGCACTTCATAATAGTCTCTCTTTGCCATTTAGGTGGGTTCTAAAAAATATTTAATGTCAAGAATTTAAGAATTTAAGACCCTGCGGGGCAATTTTTCTTTTTAACTTTTTTTTACCCTTTTATTGTCCCACTGCAACCTTTGCGTGGCGTATCACCTTGTCGTTGAGCAGATAGCCCGTCTGCACGCAGTCCATCACCTTGCCCTTCTTGTCGTCGCTGCCCGGCACCATTGCTATGGCTTCGTGATAGTCCACATCGAAGTCCTTGCCTTCGGTGTCTATCTTCTTCACTCCCAGAGTTTCGAGAGTTTTGACAAACTTGTTGTAGATGAGGGTGATGCCTTCCCTGATGGCTTTGGGGTCGTCGTTGCTGTCGGCGAGGGCGCGCTCAAAGTCGTCGAGGACGGGGAGGATGGCGGTGACGGTCTTTTCGCTGCCGTTGAGCAGGAGTTCGGTCTTTTCTTTTAGGGTGCGCTTCTTGTAGTTGTCAAACTCGGCGACGGCGCGCAGATACTTGTCTTTCAGCGCGGCTATCTCCTCTTCTGCCTTTGCGAGCGCGTCCTTTTCCTCTGCCGCTTCCTCTTGGGGCTCTTCCTGGGGCTCTTCCTGTCCGGCAGTTGCTCCGCTCTCTATGTCGTTTTCCTTAATCGGAGTTTCGGGGGTCTGCTGTTCTTTTTTCTCTTCTTTGCTCATAATGATTGTTTTGTTTGCTCATAATGATTGTTTTGTTTTCATTGCATTCTGCAAAAACCTTGCCAATTCGTAGTAGGTGCAGATCGCCGAGATGCACCCTTTTGTATAGTAGGTGCGTATCTCCGAGACGCACCCTCGCAAGGGGGAATGTAGTAGGTGCGGATGCATTTCTCCTCCCTTAAAGGGGAGGTCGGGAGAGGCTTGGGGAGGTCGGGAGAGGCTTAGACGCACCCTTTAAGCGAGAATCTCTTTTGAGGGGCGCATCTCGGCGATCTGCGCCTACTACGGTTTGCCAAGACTTTTTGTGTAATCTGTAGTTTTTTTCACTTAGGGGCGCGTCTCGGAGATACGCGCCTACTACAATTTGTGCCTATACTCACACCCCGCCATACA
>CAYXGN010000180.1:0-3862 GCA_964464505.1 uncultured Prevotella sp. | reverse complement strand
CCTCTCCCGACCTCCCCAAGCCTCTCCCGACCTCCCCTAAAAGGGAGGAGAAAGGAGGGAGGAGAAAGGAGAAAAGCATCTAAAGCCTACTACAATTTGTTTTGTCAAAGCCAATTTTTAGAACATTCCATTTTTGCAATCATGAATAAAAAGCGCAAAAAGCAAGGTCTGGTAGCCGCTGCTGCTTGTCTCTTGCTGTTGTCCGGCATAGTCTATTATTTCTTTTTCTCCTCGTTCTCGGGGCAGTCGGAGTCGAAATATGTCTACATCGACAACGACGACAACGTCGATTCCGTAATGACAAAACTCTCTGCCCTTGGCACACAGCACTCTATGACTGCCATGAAAGCATTGGTTGGGAGCAGCAGTTATGCAGACCATGTGCGCAGCGGACGCTATGAGATAACTCCCGGTAACGGTGCTTTCACCGTGTTCCGCCACCTGAAGAACGGCATGCAAACGCCTGTAAACCTCACCATCAGGTCGGTGCGCACCCTCGACAAACTCTCTTCCGACTTGTCGAAGAAACTCATGCTCGACAGTGCCGCCATCTATAAGGCTCTCACCGATGAGGCGACGTGCCAAAAGGTGGGTTGCGATACCGCCACCATCGCTTGCATCTTCATCCCCAACACCTACGACATCTATTGGAATGTGAGCCTCGACAAGTTTCTCGAAAGGATGAAGAAGGAGCACGACAATTTCTGGAATGCTGACCGTAAAGCCAAGGCGAAGCGAATGGGATTGACTCCCGAGCAGGTGACAACGCTTGCAAGCATCGTTGATGAGGAGACTGCCAACGACGCAGAGAAGCCCTCCATCGCCGGCATGTACTACAACCGGCTCATGCTCCGCAATGCGGAATACCCCAACGGGATGCCCCTTCAAGCCGACCCGACAATCAAGTTCGCCTGGAAACAGTTTGATTTGCGCCGCATCTACAATAAGTTGCTGAACATAAAGAGCCCCTACAACACTTACAAAAATACCGGACTGCCCCCCGGTCCCATTCGCATCGCCAGTATAGCAGGCATTGATGCCGTCCTCAACTATGTGCACCACGACTA
Source organism: uncultured Prevotella sp. (assembly GCA_964464505.1). Taxonomy (GTDB): domain Bacteria; phylum Bacteroidota; class Bacteroidia; order Bacteroidales; family Bacteroidaceae; genus Prevotella. The sequence continues at coordinate 2,795 of CAYXGN010000180.1, read as the reverse complement.
TCTTTATATGTGTGCCAAGGAGGATTTCAGCGGCACCCACAATTTCGCCCGCACTTATTCGGAGCACATGGCGAATGCAAGGAAATACTCGGAAGCCCTTGACAGGAGAGGAATAAAGTAAGGCTTTATTTGAATATTGTTTTTAGGATGGTGCAACCGAACTCTTCCACTTCTACGCTGATGCCACGCGTGCTGCCGAAGTCTATCGTTCGCGTTTCCCCGGACAGCAAATCCTTGGCTTTCGCCTTGCCGTAAGGCATTCTGAGGAAGTCGAAAGCGTGCTCGGGGATGATGATGTCGCAATGCGCTTTCACATCGGAGAAGTTTGTCACCACCATCAGCAATTCCTTGTCCGCCTTTCTGAGGAAGGCATATTGTTTCTCGGCAAGGTGCTGATTCACATACATCAAGTCGAAGAACGCCCCGTCGCCGACGGCTTTCTCGCTTGTTGCAATGTTCATTATCGCGGCGTAGCGCTCTGCCAGAGCCGCCTCTTCCTTCGTGCTTTTGCCTTCCACAAAAGCCCTGTGCAGACTGCCGACAGTCCAGTAATCGAAGATGGTGGTGCGGCCGTCTTTGCCGCTGAATCCCTCCTTGTCCATTCCGCGCTCGCCATACTCCTGTCCGGCGTACAGCATAAAGGGGTTCTGGCGCATTAGGATGTTGGTGACAAAGGCGGGGAAAGCGCGCTTGGCGTCGCCTGCAAAGAAGTCGCTGGCGATGCGTTGCTCGTCGTGGTTCTCAAGGAAATAGAGCATGTTGCCGTTGATGTCGTCCACGCTTTGCCACGCTCCTGTTATCGCCGATGTGGGGCAGTGGCCGCCGACGATGGCTCGCATAGTGTCATACATTCCCACCTTGTCGTAAAGGTAGTTGAATCCCGCACCGACATAGTTGCGGTATTCGGTGGGGTTATACACCTCCGCGATGAAGAGGATGTCGGGATATTTCGCCTTCACCTTCGCTATTGCCCATTGCCAGAACGCCGTCGGCACCATCTCCGCCATGTCGCAGCGGAAGCCGTCGATGCCTTTCGCTGCCCAGAAGAGTAGTATGTCGAGCATCTTCTCCCACGCGTCGGGGGTGGGGGAGAAATGGGTGGAGCGTCCGCCGGCATCGCAATAGTCGATGCCATAGTTTATCTTCACTGTCTCATACCAGTCGTTCCCTCCCGGACGGCAGTCGAAATGGTCGTTGCCCGTCGCCTTTGCAGGAAACTCCTTGTAGGGTGTTGCGGCTCCCTTGCTCAAATCTATGTAAGGCTGGAATGCCTCGCCCACGCAGTAATAGAAGTCGTTCTTCGGCGAGAACCCCATATTGGTGTCGTCGTCCTCACCCAGGTCGCGCACTCCCTCGGGCTTCGCTATGGAGTGATACTGCCTCGCCACGTGGTTGGGGACGAAGTCCATTATCACCCGCATTCCCTCCTCGTGAGTGGCTCTCACCAGACGGTGAAATTCCTCCATGCGCCTGTCCACGTTGTCGGCGAGGTCGGGGTCGATGTCGTAATAGTCGGTGATGGCATAGGGCGACCCTGCCTTGCCCTTGACAATGGAAGGGTGCTGGCACGGGATTCCGTAAGAGGAATAGTCGGTTGTGGAGGCGTGCCTAAGGAGTCCGGTGTACCAAATGTGCGTTACTCCTTTTTCCTTGATTGCCGACAGCACGTCGTGGGTGAAGAAATTCATCTTCCCGCAACCGTTCTCGGCAACCGTTCCATTCTCTTTGCACGTTGTGGAACGGTTGCCGAAAAGGCGGGTGAAAATCTGGTAGATTATGATTTTCTGATGGCGCATAATCTTAGTTTATGCCGTGGGCAGAAACTGCCTTGTCAATTCGGCCTATCATTCCTTGAAGAGCCTTGCCGGGACCGCATTCCGTAAAGTCGTCGGCACCGGCTTTAATCATATTCTGCACGCATGTGGTCCATCTCACGCTGCCGGTGAGTTGCGCTATTAGGTTGGCTTTTATCTCTTCGGGTTCTGTGTGCGCCTTGCCGTCGAAGTTTTGGTATACGGGGCACTGCGGCGTGCTGAAAGTCGTGGCTTCTATGGCCTTCTCCAGTTCGTCCTTGGCGGGCTGCATAAGGGGAGAGTGGAAGGCTCCGCCCACCTTCAAGGGCAGTGCGCGCTTTGCACCGGCAGCCTTGAGCCGCTCGCAGGCAGCGTTGATGGCGTCCACATTGCCGCTTATCACGAGTTGTCCCGGGCAGTTGTAGTTGGCAGGAACCACGATGTTGCCCTGTGTGCTCACCTCTTTGCAGATTTCCTCGATAGTCTCGTCGGGCAATCCGATGACTGCTGCCATTGTGCCGGGGGCTGCTTCGCAAGCCTTCTGCATAGCCATGGCGCGGGCGTAGACGAGTCGGAGTCCGTCCTCAAACTGCAACGCTCCCGATGCCACCAGGGCAGAGAGTTCGCCGAGGGAGTGGCCTGCCACCATCGCCGGGGCGAAGTCGTCGCCAAGGCAAAAGGCAGAAATCACGCTGTGGAGGAACACTGCCGGCTGCGTCACCTTCGTCTGGGTGAGCTGCTCGTCGGTGCCTTCAAACATGATGTCGGTGATGCGGAAGCCAAGCGTTTCGTTGGCTTTCTCGAAGAGTTGTTTTGCTTTTTCGTTTGTGTCATAAAGGTCTTTGCCCATTCCTGTGAACTGTGAGCCTTGACCGGGGAAGACAAATGCTTTCATATTCTTTTTATTGTTTGTATGTTATTACTATGTTAATTCTCGCAAGGGAAATGTAGTAGGCGCAGATGCTTTTCTCCTTTCTCCTCCCCTACAGGGGAGGTCGGGAG
>CAYXGN010000179.1:0-3893 GCA_964464505.1 uncultured Prevotella sp. | reverse complement strand
GCGCATTTCCTCTGCGAGAGGCTTCTTGCCACAGGCAAATTCACCCTCGCGTTCAACCGTCCGTTCTTCAATGAGGTGTGTTTGAGGTATTCCGGCAATGTCGACAAACTGCAACAGCGGTTCATCGACAACGGCTTTATGGGCGGAGTAAAGGTGGGCGACGACTGTTTGATGTTTGCCGTGACCGAGAAACGGACAAAAGAGGAAATCGAACAACTCGTAAACTTGACAAAGGAGGACTCGTTATGAACAACAGACTGTACGGAAACCTAATCTTCGAACTGTCCCACGAGGGACGGAAGGCATATTCCCTGCCGAAGAACGAATTTGGACATCACGAGTTGCCGAGTTCCCTTCGCCGCACCAACGATGCCGCCATGCCGGAGTGTGACGAACTCACCGTAGTGCGACATTACACTAATCTGAGTGCCAACAACTTCGGTGTGAACAACGGCTTCTATCCGTTGGGAAGTTGTACGATGAAGTACAACCCCATAATCAACGAAGAAATAGCCGCCATGCCACAGTTCACGGGACTGCATCCATTGCAACCTGCCGCCACTTGTCAAGGGGCGTTGAAGGCATACTACGACATGCAGCGGACTCTCGGAGCCATCACCGGACTCGAAGAGTTCACCCTTAACCCCTTCGCGGGGGCTCATGGCGAACTCACAGGACTAATGATTATCCGCGCTTATCACCAAAAACGGGGCGACAACAAGCGCACTAAGGTCATCGTTCCCGACTCCGCCCATGGCACAAACCCTGCTTCCGCCGCCGTCTGCGGACTCGAAGTGGTGGAGGTAAAGAGCACCCCGGAAGGCATAGTCGATGTGGATGACCTCCGCACTCTGCTCAATGACGAGGTGGCTGCGATGATGATGACAAACCCGAACACACTCGGACTCTTTGAGAAAGAAATTCCTGAGATAGCCAAACTCGTGCACGATTGCGGCGGATTGATGTATTATGACGGTGCCAACCTCAACCCGATGCTCGGCGTTTGCCGCCCGGGTGACATGGGATTCGACGTTATGCACATCAACCTTCACAAGACTTTCTCAACCCCTCACGGTGGCGGCGGACCCGGGTCGGGACCTGTCGGTGTGCGGAAAGGACTCGAAGAACATCTCCCTTGCCCTCGTGTCGTGAAGGAAGGCAATATATATAATGTGGCAACCGACACTTCGGAGATAAGCGTCGGCGAGTTCTTCGGCAACTACGCCGTGATGCTTCGCGCCTATACCTACATCCTTTCGCTCGGCAAAGAGAACATAAGGATGGTGGGACCATTGGCAACTCTCAATGCGAACTACATCAAGGAGGCTCTCAAAGACGACTACTTGCTGCCGATAGACAGCGTTTGCAAGCATGAGTTTGTGTTCGACGGACTACGCGACAAGAGCACCGGCGTGACCACAATGGACATTGCCAAGCGATTGCTCGACTATGGCTACCACGCCCCGACAATCTATTTCCCGTTGCTTTTCCACGAATCCATGATGATAGAACCCACGGAAAACGAGAGCAAGGAGACCTTGGACGAGTTCATTGGCGTGCTCCACAAGATTGCGGAAGAGGCTAAGAACGAACCCGAAACGGTGAAGTCGGCTCCGCACAGCACACCTATCGGGCGTGTGGACGATGTCCTTGCGGCGAAGCATCCTATATTGACTTACCGCCAACTCGTTGCCGACATAGTAGGTGCAGATCGCCGAGATGCACCCCTGCAAAGATAGGCTGACTCTTTGCACAAGCGAGAAAAACCTTTTGAATAAAAATGAAGAACGCAGATGTAATAATCATTGGCAGCGGTCCCGGGGGATACCCCACCGCTTGCCAGGCTGCCAAGAACGGTTTGCAGACAATCGTCATCGAGGCGGCAGATGTGGGGGGAACGTGCCTTAACAGTGGCTGCATTCCCACGAAGACTCTCTGCCGCAACGCCGAAGTGATGGACACTCTGCGCCGTGCCGAAGCCTTCGGCGTGAGCGGAGCAAGTAATGCGGAAATCGACTATGGGAAGGCATTCCAACGTAAAGAAGATGTGGTGAATCAGTTGCGGAGCGGCATAGAGACCCTGATGAAGCAACCCGGCATAGAGTTTCTGCACGGAACGGCACACTTCAAGGACGCTCACACCGTAGTGGTGAACTCCGAGGAATATTCCGCCAAAAACATTGTCATAGCCACTGGGTCGCTTCCCAAGAGTCCGCCGATAGAAGGAACGCAGCTTGAAGGAGTGGTCACCTCCACCGAACTGCTTAACCTCCGAAGCCTCCCCAAGCGTCTGTGCATCATCGGCGCAGGCGTGATAGGAATGGAGTTTGCCTCCATCTTCGGCAGTTTCGGCGTGGAAGTCACCGTCATCGAGTTCTTGAAAGAGGCACTGCCAGTGCTCGACAGCGACATTGCCAAGCGTTTGCGGCAGTGCATCGCCAAGCGCGGTGTGGCGTTCCACATGCAGTCGGCGGTGAAAAGCATCACCGAGACGAAGGACGAAGACGGCAAAAGGCAACTCACAGTATGCTTCTACAAGAAGGGCAAAGAGGAGCAAGTGTCTGCCGACATAGTGCTGATAGCGACAGGAAGGAAGCCAAACACCGAGGGTCTTGCGCTGGAAAACGCCGGCATAGAAGTAGGGAAGCAGGGCATTAGCGTGGACGATCACTTCCAGACCTGCGTGGAGGGAGTCTACGCCATCGGCGATGTCAACGGCAAATGCATGCTTGCCCACGCCGCGACAGCTCAAGGACAGCACGTCATCAACCGCATCCTCGGCAAGGCGGACAACATCCGTTTCTCCATAATGCCGTCGGCAGTGTTCACCCTTCCCGAGGCTGCCAGTGTGGGAAAGAGCGAGGACGACTGCCGCAGCGAGGGTTTGGAGTATTCGTGCCGCAAGGCTTTCTTCCGTGCCAACGGCAAGGCAGTGGCGATGAACGAGACGGAAGGGATGCTGAAACTCATTGCCGACACTGAAGGAAAGATTCTGGGTTGCCACGCCTTTGGAGCCCACGCCGCCGACATAATTCAGGAAGTGGCAGCCCTGATGCACTGCAACGCCACCCTCGGCTCCCTCGCCGACATAATCCACACGCACCCCACGCTAGCAGAACTTCTGCACGACGCAGCGATATAATGATATTGATGGAACAAGAAAAAGGGAAACACGCAACCCCGAGGTTATGTGTTTCCCTTTTATTTATGGCTATTTTGAACTCTTATCAAAGTGCCGGTGGCACAGTGCGGCACCGATGGCGGTGCAGAATTCGGAGTGGTGGGGCACATGAAACCTCACCCCATAGATTTTCTCCGTGGCTCGGAACACTCTGTCGCATTGCGGCAAGAGGGTGAGTCCGCCTATCATCACGAAATCCTTTATGCCGCTCCGCAGCGACGAGAGGATTGTTGCGCTACAGACGGACTGCAGCACCATTCTGATGAGTCCGAGGGCGATGTCCTCCCGCGAGGCGTCGCCCTTGGCGTTGCCAAAGAGCGAGGTGACAGCATCCATAGGGAGTCCGGGCAGCGGAGCGGGGCTGATGTCCTTGATAAGGACATTTATCCGCCCTGTGTCGCCGCCCTCGGCGAGTGCCGCCACACGACTGATGTCGCCGGTGTGGAGCAGCAGCCGCGACAGCCCTTGCAGCGTGCCGCCGCCAATGCCTATTCCTCCCAAGTGCTCAATCCTGTCGCCATCGCACTCCACAATACTCGTCCCCGTGCCCAGGCTTACCACAATCATCCGGTCGAGACGGGAAGCGTGGCGCGCACCCACGCCGTTGGCGACAAACTCCTGAACCCTGTCGGTGGGCAAGCCATAGACGGGAACGCTGACGAAAGCACTGCCAACGCCCGTCAGCATCACCTTCTCCACATCGTGAAGGGAG
>CAYXGN010000178.1:0-3908 GCA_964464505.1 uncultured Prevotella sp. | reverse complement strand
CACGACTGTGTGCTGGGCAACGGACTCATCATAGGCAACTCCACCAAGTTTGCCGGAGAAGTGGTTATCGACGACAACGCCATCATCAGTGCCACAGTGCTCTGCCATCAGTTCTGCCGCATCGGCGGTTATGTGATGATACAAGGCGGCTCGCGGTTCTCGCAGGACATCCCGCCCTATATCATCGCCGGCAAAGAGCCCACCAAGTATTGCGGCATCAACCTCGTGGGGCTCCGGCGGCGCGGTTTTTCCAACGACCTCATCCGCCTTATCCACGATGCCTACCGCCTGCTCTACTCCAAGGGCTTGCTCTCGGAAGGCATCCAGGAGATAAGGAAAAACCTGCAGGTCACCAAGGAAATACAATACATCATCGATTTCGTGGAGTCATCGAAGCGTGGCATCATCCGCTGACGGCTTCTCCCCCGCTTTCCCTCCCCCACACATGAAGACCCTCATTGTAATATTGGGACCCACGGGCATCGGCAAGACGGAGTTGAGTCTGCAGGTTGCCGAACACCTTGCCTCGCCCATTATCAATGCCGACTCCCGTCAGATTTATGCGGAGATACCCATCGGTACAGCCGCGCCCACGCGCGGGCAGCAGGCGAGGGTGAAGCATTTCTTTGTAGGCACGCGCAGCATTGACGATTATTACAGTGCCTCCATGTTTGAGGAAGATGTGATGCACACCCTTCACCGCCTTTTCCTTCATTCCGACACCGCCCTGATGTGTGGCGGCAGCATGATGTATATCGATGCCGTCTGCAACGGCATCGACGACATCCCCACCGTTGACGCCCTGACGCGCGCCACCATGAAGCAACGCCTGGAGACGGAAGGCCTTGCCGCTTTGCTCGAGCAACTCAAAGCCCTCGACTATGAGCATTGGAAGATTGTCGACCACAACAATCCCCGGCGCGTGGTCCACGCCCTGGAGATTTGCACGATGACGGGCAAGACCTACACCTCTTTCCGGCAGCACGCCGTCAAGCCCCGTCCTTTCCGCATCGTGAAGATAGGGCTGACCCTTCCCCGCGCCACAATCTACGACTGCATCAACCGCCGTGTGGACGCGATGATGGCTCTCGGACTGGAAGCCGAAGCCCGGAGCGTCTACCCCAAGCGTCATCTCAATGCCCTCAACACCGTGGGCTACAAAGAGATGTTCGAGCACTTCGACGGCACCACCACCCTCGACGAAGCCGTCTTCAAGATAAAGAGCGCCACGCGGCGTTATTGCCGCAAGCAGCAGACATGGTTCAAGCGCGACCCGTCAATACAGTGGTTCAGCCCCTGCGACATTCAGGAAATAATAAATTACATCAACGAAAGAGTAAAAGAGTAACCATAGTAGGTGCGGATGCTTTTCTCCTCCCCTACAGGGGAGGTCGGGAGAGGCTTAGGCGCGCCTACTAAATAACAAAACATTCAAACTATATGATGAACAAGATTAAGATTTGCCTCCTTTGGTGTTGGAAAAAGATTTGCGCTTTCTGCCGGTGGTACAAAAACCTGTATCGCGGCCGCCGCTGGTACACCAAGACTGCGATAGGCTTTCTGTCGTGCATAGTAGCCTTCTTCCTCTACCTCGGCATGGTGGACATCAACTTCCTGTGGCTGTTCGGCAAGTCGCCCGGCTTCTTCGCCATCTCGCACCCCGAGACCAACGAAGCGTCGGAGATATACAGTGCCGACGGAGTCCTCATAGGCAAGTTCTTCAACGAAAACCGCACGCCGGTGAAATACGAGGAGGTGAATCCCGTGTTCTGGGACGCCCTGATTTCCACCGAGGACGAGCGTTTCTACGAGCATCACGGTGTCGATTTCCCCGGTCTTGTCGGTGCCGTCAAGGACGCTCTGCTCCACCACGATGCGCGCGGCGCATCCACCATCACGCAGCAGCTTGCCAAGAACATGTTCCGTGTGCGCACCAACTACAGCACGGGTCTCCTTGGCTATATTCCCGGTCTGCGCATGCTCATCATGAAGAGCAAAGAATGGATTATAGCCTCGAAACTCGAACTCACCCACGACAAGAAGGACATCCTCACCATGTATGCCAACACCGTGGACTTCGGCTCCAATGCCTTCGGCATAAAGACAGCGTGCAAGACCTATTTCGGCTCCTCACCCAAAGACATCACCACGGAGCAGGCGGCAGTGCTCGTGGGCATGCTCAAGGCCACCACCTACTACAACCCCATCTCCAACCCCGACAACAGCCTCAAGCGGCGCAATGTGGTGCTCCGCAACATGCAGAGTCACGGTCATCTCAGCAAAGCCCGGTGCGACTCGCTCTGCGCCGTTCCGCTGAATCTCAAATACAGCGTGGAGAGCAACTACGACGGCACCGCCCTCTACTTCCGCGATGCCGTGGCGGAGGAACTGAAGAAATGGTGCAAGGACAACGGCTACGACCTCTACACCTCCGGACTGAAAATCTACACCACCCTCGACTCGCGCCTGCAGAAGTATGCCGAGGAGGCAGCCACAAAACAGATGCGGCAGGTGCAGCGCAACTTCAACAACCACTGGGGCAAGCAAAACCCCTGGCAGGACGAGAACCACAGGGAGATAGCCAATTTCATAGAGGGAATAGTGAAGAAGCAACCCGTCTACAAGAACCTCCAGGCGCGCTTCCCCAACAACCCCGACTCCATAGACTACTGGCTCAACAAGCCCCACAAAGTGCGCCTCTTCGACTACGAGAAAGGGGAGATAGAGAAAGAAATGTCGACAATGGACTCCATCCGCTATATGGTGCGCTTCATGCACTGCGCCTTCATCGCTATGGAGCCGCAGACAGGAGCCGTGAAGGCGTGGGTGGGCGACATCGACTTCAAGTCGTGGAAATACGACAAGGTGACGGCACAGCGGCAGCCCGGCTCAACCTTCAAACTCTTCGTCTACACCGAAGCCATGAACCAGGGACTCACTCCGTGCGACAAACGCCGCGACGAATATTTCAGCATGCAGGTGTACGACAAGCGGCAGCAGAAAGAGGTGGCATGGACCCCCACCAACGCTAACGGCTCGTTCTCCGGCGACTCCATACCCCTTAAAGGCGCTTTCGCGCGCAGCATAAACTCCATCGCCGTGCGCCTCGGTCAGGAGATGGGAATCCAGCGCATTGCAGAGACAGCCCACAAAATGGGAATAGAGAGTCCCCTCGACGAGACACCCTCGCTGGCGTTGGGTTCCAGCGATGTCAATCTTCGCGAACTCGCCAATGCCTACTGCACCGTTGCCAACGACGGCAAATACCGCCGTTATGTGCTCGTGACGCGCATCGAAGACCGCAACGGCAAGGAGGTGTATAGCAGCCCCAACGACGAAGAGCAGGTCATCCCCTACAAGAGCGCCTTCCTCACCCAGCAGCTCCTCCTCGGAGGCCTGCGCGAGCCGGGCGGCACATCGCAGAGCCTCTACGGATATGTGGGAGAGTGGCGCGACTGCGACTGGGGCGGCAAGACCGGCACGTCGAACAACCATTCCGACGCGTGGTTCATGGGAGTGAGCCCGAGACTCGTCGTCGGCGCATGGGTAGGCGGCGAATACCGCTGCATCCACTTCCGCACAGGAGCCTTGGGTCAGGGCAGCCGCACCGCCCTCCCCATCTGCGGCTACTTCCTCAAGGCAGTGCTTGCCGACCCCGCCTTCAGCCGCTATCACGCCAAGTTCCCCAAGCCCAAAGACTCCGACATCACCTTCTCCATGTATAACTGCCAGAGCTACTACGAAACGTCTAAGCCCGACACCATCGCCGAGGACAGTGTCCTCGTGGACGAAGAGATAATCCTCGACGAGACAGGAGCCCCCGTCAGCGTACCCGTGCAGGAGCACGGCACTGAGGAGCCTCTCCCCACCTCCCCAAAAGGGAAGGAGACTCCCCACAAGCAGAAAGA
>CAYXGN010000177.1:0-3973 GCA_964464505.1 uncultured Prevotella sp. | reverse complement strand
CCGGCTCATTGACACTCACGACTACCGACTCGTGAAGAGAGAAGAACCGCAACCCGCTACGGAGAAGGCGGTTTCCGCAACGACAGAACAACAAGGTGGGTTCTAAAAATCTCCCTCCCTTTGTTCTTCTGCAATCTGACAAAACCAATTATTAGAACCCTCAGTTATGTATAAATCAGTTTTTCTAAAAAAAGGAAAGGAAGAGAGTCTTAAACGGTTTCACCCCTGGATTTTCTCAGGTGCCATAGCAAAAATGGACGACGGCATTGCCGAAGGCGATTTTGTGCGCGTGCTGACAAGTGGCGGAGTCTTCATCGCCGTCGGCATGTATCAGATTGGCTCCATCGCCGTGCGCGTGCTGTCCTTCCGCGACATCACCGTCACCCAGGACTTCTGGGAGGCGCGCCTGCGATCGGCTCTGGCAATGAGAGAGGCAGTGGGACTCCTCTCCAATCCGCAGAGCACCACTTTCCGGTGGGTGCATGGCGAGGGCGACAACCTGCCGGGACTCGTTGTCGACTGCTATGGCGACACCGCTGTGATGCAGGCACATAATGTGGGAATACACCTCCACCGTAAGGAGATAAGCGAAGCGATAGTGAAGGTGTCTGACGGAAAGATTAGCAACATCTTCTATAAGAGTGAGACCACGCTGCCCTTCAAGGCCGATGTGGAGCACGAGAACGAGTTTATCTATGGCAAGGAGGCTGACGACGTGACAATAGAGAACGGCTTGAGGTTTCATGTGGATTGGCTCAAAGGCCAGAAGACGGGCTTCTTCATCGACCAGAGAGACAACCGCCTCCTGCTGGAGTCCTACGCCAAGCACCGCTCCGTGCTCAACATGTTCTGCTACACCGGCGGCTTCTCTGTCTATGCCATGCGCGGCGGTGCCAGATTGGTGCACTCTGTGGACAGCAGTGCCAAGGCCATAGAACTCACCAACCGCAACATGGAGATGAACTTCCCCGACGATGCGCGCCATCAGGCTTTCTGTGACGACGCGTTCAAATTCCTTGACAACAGCGACAACAAATACGATCTTATAATTCTCGACCCCCCTGCTTTCGCCAAGCACCGTGCTGCCCTCCACAACGCCTTGAAGGGCTACACCCGACTCAATGTGAAGGGATTGCAGCGCATAAAGCCCGGAGGCATCCTGTTCACCTTCAGTTGCTCGCAGATAGTCACTAAGGACAATTTCCGCAATGCGGTGTTCACCGCTGCCGTTCTCGCCAACCGCAAAGTGAGAATACTCCATCAGTTGCACCAGCCTGCCGACCATCCCGTCAACATCTATCATCCCGAGGGCGAATATCTGAAAGGTCTTGTGCTCTATGTGGAATAACGAAGCGACCATAAGGCAGTTTGAAGAGCGTGTGCGCCAATTCGCGTGCGCCCACAGTCTCTTTGTCGCCGGCAGGAAGTATATAGTGGCTCTGTCGGGCGGAGCCGACAGCGTCGCGCTGCTGCTGGCGTTGAAGTCATTGGGCATCGCCATGGAAGCAGCCCATTGCAACTTCAGGTTAAGGGGCGGCGAGTCGCAGAGGGATGAGGACTTCTGCATCGCCCTGTGCGACAGAATGGGCATCCCCCTCCACCGCATCCATTTCGACACTCGCCCCTACGCCGCCCTTCATAAGGAGAGCATCGAGATGGCGGCACGCCACCTGCGCTACGCTTACTTTTCCAGTCTCATGAAAGACATCGGAGCGGAAGGCGTGTGCGTGGCGCACCACAGGGATGACAGTGTGGAGACGGTGCTTATAAACCTTGTCCGCGGGACGGGCATTAACGGACTCAAAGGCATCGCCGCGAAGAACAACGACATCATCCGGCCCTTGCTTTGCGTGGGGAGGAGCGACATCACCGACTATCTCTCCGCGCGCCAACAGCCGTTTGTTACCGACAGCACCAACCTTATTGATGATGTGGTGAGAAACAAAATCCGACTCGATGTCCTCCCCCTCCTGGAGGAAATCAACCCGAGTGTGAAGCGCTGCATTTTCGAGACATCGCTGCGGGTGGGCGAAGCCCTGAAGGCATACAATGCCTCCATCGCCGCCTCCATAAAGGAGGTGATGCCCGAGGACGGCAGCATCAGCATAGAACTTCTGCTAAGGCAGACTGCCCCGCAGGAGGTTTTGTTCTCCATACTCAAGGAGAAGGGCTTTTCCTCTGCACAGACCGGGCAGATTTTCTCCGCACTCGGCAAAAGGAGAACCGGCAGCCTTTGGACTTCCTCCTCCCACCGGCTCCTTATTGACAGAGGGCGCATCCTGATGGAAAGCATCGGCAGCGGGCGCACTGCGCCGCTTCGCATCCCCGAGACGGGAGTCTATGTCTATGACGACAGCCTTACGCTGGAGGTCAGCATTCTGCCCGTTGGCGAAGGCTTCATCGTGAGCAAGGCTGCCCACAGCGTGTGCGTGGACAGGGAGCGGACAGTCTTTCCCTTGACCCTGCGCCCTTGGAAGAACGGCGACAGGTTCGTGCCGTTCGGCATGAAGCACTCCCGTCTCGTCAGCGATTTCCTCACCGACCGCAAGCGGTCGCTCTTCCACAAGCAGCGGCAACTGGTGGTGGAAGACGCCGAAGGGCGCATAGTGTGGCTCGTGGGCGAGCGCATCGACCACAGGTTTCGCATCACCCCTTCAACGGGAGTTGCTCTAAGGCTTTCTCTGCGCGGATGAGGTCGTCGGGGGTGTCTATCCCTATCGTCTCCACATCCGTCGTTCCCACCTTTATCCTATAGCCGTTCTGGAGCCATCGCAGCTGCTCCAGACTCTCCGCCCTCTCCAGTGACGACTGCGGCAGCCGTGTTATTTCTGCCAGCACCTCTTTTCTGTAGGCATAGATGCCGAGGTGCTTCAAAAAGGGGTACTCCCCTATCCACGCCTCTCTCTCCACGCCACGGACAAAGGGGATGACGCTTCGCGAGAAATACATCGCGTTGCCGTTGTTGTCCACCACTATCTTCGGCGAATTGGCGTTCTCCACCGACTCCATGTCGGTGAAGGGCTTCCCCAATGTGGCTATCTGAGTGGCGGGGTCGTCGAAACAGCGGCAGACAGTCTCTATCTGACTCGGACGGATGAACGGTTCGTCACCCTGAATGTTGACCACCACATCGCAGTCAGTCCCTATCTTCCCTACGGCTTCCTCTATTCTGTCAGTACCGCTCCTGTGGTCGGCACGCGTCATCACCGCCCTGCCGCCGAAGCCCTCAACGGCATCGTAGATGCGCCGGTCGTCGGTGGCAACGTAAGCCTCGCCCAATGTAGAGGCGACGACATCGTAGACCCTCTTGATGACATACTCGCCCCCCAGCACCGCCAGCGGCTTGCCCGGGAAGCGCGTCGACGCGTAGCGCGCCGGTATCACTCCAATAAATTTCATATCTTCACTCCTTTTAAAAGTTTTAATTTTCAAACTGCATCCGCGCCTACTACAATTTGTATTTCCTTTTCTTCGTAGCCTTCTGCGGCTCATACGCTCCGCCATTGCCGCTGCCTATGCCTGGTGTCTGCCCGCGGGCTACACCCCTGTATTTCATCCACCGCTCATAGATTCGCGCCACATAATCCACGGTCTCGCTGCCCCGCATATAACCGTATTTCACTATTGGGTCGCGGTAGTATTGCGGCGACTCGAGTTTCAGCACGAACTCGGCTACATCGCTCCACCGCTGCGCGCTGCTGCCGTTCTTCTTTGCCAGAGCCATGGCGTCGCGGATGTGGAAAGCACCGCCGTTGTAGCCCGCAAGGACGAAGAGGATGCGCTCCTGCGCGCTGCTCACATCCTGAAACCTCGCATTCAGTTTCGCTATCAGCCGCGCCGCCGCTTCTATGTTTGGCTCGGGCTTGAAGATGTCTTCCTGCGCCAGACCAAGTTCCGCCGCTGTCGCCGGCATTATCTGCATCAGCCCCTTTGCCCCTGCCCACGAGTACGCCCGAGGGTCGAAGGCCGACTC
>CAYXGN010000176.1:0-4124 GCA_964464505.1 uncultured Prevotella sp. | reverse complement strand
AAAAAAGCAGCAACAAGCCCGAGGGCTGTATTGCTGCTTTTTGTCGTCGGAATCGACTCTGGACATACGGTTTATTTGCCGTGATGCTCGTCGGATACGGTCAACTTCTTGCGGCCATGAGCGCGGCGAGATGCCAACACGCGGCGACCATTCTTTGTAGCCATTCTCTCACGGAAGCCGTGCTTGTTCACTCTTCTTCTGTTGTGAGGCTGAAATGTTCTTTTCATTGTCTTATCTTTATTTGTTGTTTATATTCACACTTTGGGCTGCAAAATTAGTCATTTCTTTTGGAATAAGCAAGCGTTCCGCCAGTTTTTGGTCTAAAAATGGTGTTTTTTCTTTTGCAGACCCCTTTTTGGACCCAATACATCACACAAATTCGTCGCCTTTCTTTATCTGCACGTCGTTGATGAGTTTGCGTACGCATGCCGACGAGTCCTCCTTTCGGCAGATGAGGAGCACGTTGTCCTTCTCTGCCACGATGAAGCCGTCGAGTCCGCTAATCACGGCGAGGCGCTCCTTGGGCAACTTTATCACGTTGTTGTGGGCGTTGTCGATAATCACATCGCTGTCCACAACCACGTTGTCGCCCTCGCCTTTGCTCTTGGCTTCATACATGCTGTGCCACGTTCCGAGGTCTGCCCAACCGAAGTCGCAACTCATCACGCACACATCGTCCACCTTTTCGAGCAGCCCGGAGTCTATCGACAGATTGGGATAGGAGGGAAAGTTCTCGCGGATATAGGCATTTTCGGCATCCACGGAGAATTCGGGACACGCCTTGTCGAAATCGCGCAGCACCGCGGGGAGCACATGATAGAAACTCTCCATGGAGTGACGGGCATTGGCAATGAACAAGCCGGTGTTCCAAAGAAACTCGCCGCTGTCCATGAACATCTGTGCAAACTCGCGCTCCGGCTTCTCCGTGAACGACTTGACATGATAGATGTCGGTCTCCATGGAGTCGCCCATCTGGATGTAACCATATCCCGGTTCGGGGCGGGTGGGCTTCACGCCCATGGTAAGCAGGCAGTCGTGTGTCGCCACGAAGTCGAAAGCATCGTTTATGTTGGCGGCGAAAGCCTCCTCGTTGAGCACGGTCTGGTCGGATGGTGTTATCACTATGTTGGCGGCACTGTTCAGGCGCAGTATCCGGTGCGTCGCCCAGGCGGCACTCGGTGCGGTGTTGCGGTGTATGGGTTCGGTGAGGAGGTTGTCCTTACCGAGTTGCGGCAACTGATGGGTCACGATGGAGGCGTAAGCCACATTGGTGACGACGAAGATGTTGGCGGGAGGTAATATCTTGGCAAAGTGGTCGTAGGTCTGCTGCAACTGCGTGCGCCCTGTGCCGAAGAAGTCGATAAACTGCTTCGGAAACTGCTCGCGGCTGCATGGCCATAGTCTGCGCCCCTTGCCCCCGGCAAGGATTACGCAGAAGTTGTTTGCATTGTTTTTCATCAGGTGATTTATAAAAATGGTTTTGTCAGTTGTAGTAGGTGCGGATCGCCGAGACGCGCCCTTTTCAAATGGTGGCTCCTTGCGGGGCGCACCTCGGCGATGTGCGCCTACTACGATTACCTGACAAAACGTAATCTTTCTTTTTTATTACGATGGAATTTTCAAAACCCCACGGCTTGCTTCTGCCCGTCGATGATGTAAATCCCGGGGGCATCGGCTGTTGTGCGCCTGCCGTTGAGGTCGTAGGTGCCTTTGTGTGCTGTGTCGTTGCCGGCGGCGACGGCGTTTATGGCTGTCTCGTCGATGCCTTTGTCGCATTCGTTGAGAATATATTCCATCTCGTCGACGAGCGGCGCGCACTCCTCACTCGTGGTTGTGCTGTCCTTGAATTTGGCGAGGACGTTCTCGAGGGCTGCGCTGCGTGTCTCGTCGCCAGCGTAGGCTTCGCGCAGAATCTGAATCTTCTCAAACTGCTGGATGCCCTCGATGAGTCGCTCGAAGCGTATGCTTGGGCGGTTGCCGGGGTAATAGAAGAATGTGTCGCCGGCTCCGAAGAGGAAGAAACGGGTGTCGGTGAGCGGGCTCTCTGTCCAGTTTATCCACGACCAATGCAGATAACCGTCCATCCCTGTCGCGGCGGCGTGGAGGGGAAGCCATGCTGCCTCCGCCGGCAACGAGTTGGAGAAGATGTTGGGCTCGGTGGTGGAGCAGCAGGTGTAGAATGTCGTCACCTGTCCGTTTGCCTTGCGTTGGGCGAGCACATCAGCCGAGAAGTTGCCCTCCTGCCCCACTGCCACGCAGAAATCCTGCAGCTTGTCGGCGAGCGAAGCGTGGTAGTTGCCGGCGAGAGCCATCTTGAAGTCGAGGGCTGAGGCTATGCTGTAGGCGTTGAGCATGTCGCTCTCGCTGCGCTCGTCCATGGCGATGCAGGTCTTGTCGAACCATCCCTTCTCTATGAGGTGAGCCTTGAAGGCGGTGAGAAAACTCGTCCAGAGTTCCTTGTACGCCGTGGAGCTTGTCGTCGCGGAGATGTATTGCTGTGTGCCTGTGGCTTCGTCCTCGTAGCGGAAACTCATGTCCCACGGCACCATACTGAAACAGCTTATCTGCTTGTCGATGCCACATTCGGCGCAGAGTTCCACATAGCGGTCGAAGATGGTGTAGTCGTAAGCCCACTGTCCGTTGCTCTTCTTGGTGGTGATAACCATAGGTTGGAACTTGTCGTGGCTCTGCTGTCCCCACGGCTCGTAGAACATGATTGTCGAGACGGTGCTCTGTCCGGCTCTGGCGAGGGCTTTAAGGTAAGGCCGCAGGGCTTCTATGTGCTCGTCGCTCCATTGCTCCACACCGTAATAACGGCTCACGGCGTAGGGCTGTTGCCACAGGTCGAGGTGGAACTTCTGGTCTTTCACCTCCGGCAGGGTGCGGTCTGCCACACAGATGACGAGTCGCAGTTTGGCAACGACACTGCCCGTGAAGTCGCATATCTCGAGTTTCGTCTTATAGACTCCTGCTGCTGCGTCGCGCGGCACCTCCAGGGTGCACCACACGGGGCGCGTCTCCATGGCGGGGACGGTGTGCGCGCGGTCGATGTCAATGACATCGGGCACGAGCCACGTTATGAGGTCGGTGGGGTGGTTGCCGCAGCGCTGGTAGTCATCGGTGATGACATAGTTCACGAAGCGCGCCTCGCCGCCGTTGATGCCGGTCGCCTTGTCGTTCTTGGTCCATTCCGTCATCCTCACCGTCATGCGACCCTGACTCGTCTTGCTGTACAGCAACGCCTGCACGCCAACGCGCTCTCCGCGCCACGCCCACACCGTGTCGGTGTACGCCTCCGTCAGTGTCGGCACGCGGTGCAGCGAATAATGCTCCGAGCGTGAAGCCCATGTGGCATGGAGTCCCGAGGAGATGGCGTTCCACTCCGTCTTGTCGGGCGACGTGCCCACGCGCGGTTCCTCATAGTCGGTTATGGGATAGATTGTCGTCTCGTCTGCCGCCTGGCAAGGGGCAAACAGCGCGCCGCAGAGCAGCAGCACAAGTAATGATTGTCTCTTCATATCGTTTAAGGTGGGTTCTAAAAATTGGCTTTGTCAGATTGCGGAACTATTTTACATAAGATAGGCTGCACTCGGCAATAAGAAAACAAGTTTTCATTGCTCTCGCTTGCACTATCTTTCGAGTTTCAATTTGTTTGAGAGTGAAGGAGTATAGCGGGCTATACGACTGAACGAACAAACGGATTGAACCGAAAAGAGACCGCAGGGTGACAAAACGTAATCTTTCATTTTTTTATCTATTCTTTACGGTGGGAATTTTTAGAACCCACCTTAGGTTAGGTTTTTCTTTATAGCCGAAGCTTATCTTATGTGCAAAGATAAAGAATTTCTTTTATAAAAGCAGTTAATGCTCATCTAATTTCTTGTAAAACCGTAGGCGCACCCCTCAAATAGCAAAGCAAACCGTAGTAGGCGCACATCGCCGAGGTGCGCCCCCCAAACAGCATAGGAGGTCGAGTGCTTCCGCTCGACAACACCAAGCAAGCGTATTAATATCAAGAATTAAGGAATTTAGGAATCTTTATGCTGGGCAGCAACTCCCTTCCCTTTGCATAAGATAGGCTGCACCTCAGCAATTAAAGCAAGCTTGCATAAGATAGGCTGCAC
>CAYXGN010000175.1:0-4160 GCA_964464505.1 uncultured Prevotella sp. | reverse complement strand
TTGCATAAGGAAAGCTGCACCTCAGCAATTTGAAGCAAGCTCCATTGCGTTCGGTTTGCATTTCCTTTGATGAACTCTGCTAATAAAAATAATGTGTGAATAAACTTCGTGGCAAGAGAAATCCTTTGCTAAGGGCGCGTCTCGGAGATACGCGCCTACAATTTGCTTCGTAATCTGTAAAAACTCGCATGGCAACAAACCAATTGCTAATGGTGCTAATCGTATAAAAGTGTTAAAATGAATACCTATTTGTAGGTATTAAAGATAAATAATGTATCTTTGCAACGTTCAAAAGTAGGTAACACTCTTTTGGATATTGCAGAAACATTAATAATAACTTAAAAAATATTTTAATCATGGCTTACGTAATTGGCAACGACTGCATCGCTTGCGGTACTTGTATCGACGAATGCCCCGCTGGAGCAATCTCTGAGGGCGAAAAGTATTCTATCAATCCCGACTCTTGCGTAGAGTGCGGCACTTGCGCTGATGTGTGCCCGCAGGGTGCTATCAGTCTTCCCGAATAAGGACAAGATTAACATCGCATAGAAAGCGGTTGCCGACTAGTCGGCAACCGCTTTTTTTGAATCCACCTGAAAAGGATTTTTGATGATATGATTAATGGTGGGAATTTTTAGAACCCACCATTACAATAATGTGCGCAAAAGAGCGTTTAAGAATAAGATGAGACACGTTGCGACATACTTACTCCTCCTTATCGCTTTGTGCGCCACTGCCCAGGAGCGCAAAGTGCAGAACCGTCCCTACACCGACCTCCGCCGCTTTCATTTCGGAGTGGTGGTGGGCACGCACATGCAGGACATCGAACTCCTCAATGCAGGTCCGCAAGTCATCACCGCAGAGGACGGCACCACCACCGAGACCCTCGTCTCTGTCGACCAGAACCGTTGGGACCCGGGCATCAATGTCGGTGTGCTTGGCGAACTGCGTCTGAACACTTACCTTCAGTTTCGCGTTGCACCGACAATGTATTTCGGTTCGCGTCACATCACCTTCCACAACATGACGCAACTCGATGAGGACGGAAAACCCAACGAGGTACGCCAGGACTTGAAGACGGCTTACATCTCCACTGCCCTCGATGTCATCTTCGCCGCACCGCGCTTCAACAACCACCGCCCTTATCTCATGGCGGGACTTTTGCCAATGGTGAACCTCAGCGGTAAGAGCAACGACTATCTCAAACTGAAACGCTACGGACTCTTCGCCGAGGTGGGCGTGGGTTGCGATTTCTATCTGCCCTTCTTCAAGCTTCGTCCCGAACTCAAGTTCGTCTTCGGCATTGGCAACAATCTCGACACGGGTCATTCCGCCGACCTCACCGACAAGAGCATGCTGCCTTACACCATGTCGGTGAAAGAAGCACGGAGCAAGATGATTGTGCTCAGTTTCTACTTCGAGTGATTTCTTGATTATTGCGGAAAAACATTGTGTATTGATTGCAAAATTTGTATTTTTGCAGATGTAACCTTATTTATTATTGGTTACAGGTATATTGGAAAAATGAAAATACTGACAGGACATCAAATACACGACCTCGACACTTACACCATCGACAATGTCCCGATAGCGTCCATCGACCTTATGGAACGCGCGGC
Source organism: uncultured Prevotella sp. (assembly GCA_964464505.1). GTDB lineage: Bacteria > Bacteroidota > Bacteroidia > Bacteroidales > Bacteroidaceae > Prevotella. The sequence goes on along the minus strand of CAYXGN010000175.1, from coordinate 2,541 downwards.
GGCAGCCATTGCTGCAGCCATTATGGAGGAGTGGAGTAGTGATGCCCCCGTCGTCGTCTTCGCCGGGTCGGGCAACAACGGCGGCGATGCCCTTGCCGTGGCACGCCTCCTCATCATGCGCGGCTACCATGTGGAGACCTTCCTTTTCAACACCCGGCAACACCTCTCCGAGAGTTGTGCCACGAACAAGGAACGCCTGACGGCGATGTCGTCTGCCGGTATGTTCCATGAGATTACCGCCAACTTCACTCCACCGCGACTCACTGCCGACACCGTTGTCGTTGACGGCCTCTTCGGTTCTGGACTCAACCGCCCTCTCGGTGGAGGCTTTGCAGCCCTTGTGCGCTACGTCAATAAGTCGGGTTCGCGTGTGGTGAGCATCGATATGCCGTCAGGACTCCTTGCCGAAGACAACACCGCCAACGACCCAAACAACATCATCCGCGCCACCGTCACGCTCACCTTGCAGCACCGCAAACTCTGTATGTTCTTCGCCGAGGCGCAACCTTTCCTCGGCAGAGTGAGGGTTCTCGACATCGGGCTGTCGCAGGAGTATGTCGATGAGGCCGAATGCCGCTATGAAGTCGTGGAACCCGACATGGTGAAACAACTGCTGCTGCCCCGCGACGACTTCGCCCATAAAGGCACTATGGGGCATGCCATGCTCGTGACAGGGTCGCAAGGCATGGCTGGCGCTGCCACCCTCGCAGCAAGGGCTTGCCTTCGTTCTGGTGTCGGCAAACTCACTGTCGCCACACCACAATGCAACTACGACATAATGCAAATGTCTGTCCCCGAGGCGATTGTCGCTCTTGACGGCGACAGATACCTCTCCGATGCCATGCCCACCAATGGCTTTTCTGCGTTGGGAATGGGTCCGGGACTTGGTACTGCCGACACCTCTGCCGCTGCTATGGTGGACATCATCCAGCAGGTGCAGTGTCCTCTCGTCCTCGATGCCGATGCCCTTAACATGCTCAGCGATGATATCGACAGCGTGGAACTGTTGCCTTTGGGCACTGTCCTCACGCCGCACCCTCGCGAGTTCGACCGCCTTTACGGTAGGACCTGTGACAGTGACTTCCACCGCCTGCAAGAAGCGAGTCAGATGGCGACCGACTTCCAGATTTATATCGTCCTTAAAGGTCATCACACTGCCATCTGTCTGCCCGACGGTAAAGTGCTCTTCAACGCCACAGGCAATGCCGGTATGGCGACAGCGGGAAGCGGCGATGTGCTCACAGGCATAATGACAGCCCTGCTCGCCCGCGGTTACAGTCAGCGCGATGCCTGCATCGTGGCAGTGTGGCTGCACGGCCTCGCCGGCGACATCGCTGCAAAGCATCTTGGCAGGGAGAGTCTTGTCGCCTCCGACATCATCCGTTTCCTGCCCGAGGCTTTCAAGAGTCTGGGATGCAACTAAGACGAAGAGATTTCCAAAACAAACGAATTTAAATAACCAACCGAGCCGCCCCGCGGCGCATAAGCTTCAACTACTATGCAACTTAAAACCACAGCCTTGACCCTTGCCCTTCTGTCTTCTGCCGTGACTTACGCCCAGAAGCAGACCGACGGACTGTCGTATTTCCTTCCAAAGACAGCCGTGCGAATGTCGGTTCTCGTGGAGAAGACGACCTTCCAACCCGGCGAACTCGCCGATTATTCCGACCTTTACTTCAAGAAAGCGGCTTCAACGAAGTCGGCCACCGACTATCGTGTCGTGGGGGTGAGTTTCTCTACGGAGGGACAGCCCGATGCCGACCGTCAGTTCACCGTTGCCGTCGACCGTAAGCACAGCGTGCTCAGCATCGACTGCGACCGTAATGGCGTGCTCCGTGCCATCAACGACAAAGCCACCGAAGCCGCTGCTCCGAAACCCTTCGTGGCGGCACGCAAGGCCGCGCCTCTCAATCCGCGCGACTTCATGAGTCAGGACATCCTCTCGGCAGGCAACCTTCCCAAGATGGCACAACTCGTGGCGCAGGAGATTTACGACATCCGCGATAGTCGCAACCAACTCTCTCGCGGCGAGGCGGACAATATGCCGAAGGACGGAGAGCAGTTGCGCATGATGTTCAACAACCTCGACACCATGGAGCGCACCCTTATGCAACTGTTCACCGGCGTCACCTCCCGCGACACAGTGGAGCACGTCATCACCTTCGTCCCGGAGAAGGCGAAGCCGGAGTTTACCGCTTTCCGCTTCTCCCGCAAGTTCGGTCTCACCGCCGCCGATGATTATTCGGGCGCGCCCTATAAGATAACCGTCACCGACGAGAATGTCATGCCCGACCTGCCCGCTGAGGCCAACGCCGCGAAGAAGGAGAAAGACGATTTCCAGTTGGGTGTCTGTCTGCCCGGAAAGATAACCCTCACGCTTACCAACGACGGCAACGAAGTGGCGACATTCAGCACCTACGCTGCACAGTTCGGCCGTGTCGAAATGCTCAATGGCGCACTCTTCGGCAAGAAAATGACATCCCACATCCTGCTCGACCCCGTCACCGGCAGCGTCATCTCATTGCGCACCGAGCCTTTGGA
>CAYXGN010000174.1:2256-4166 GCA_964464505.1 uncultured Prevotella sp. | reverse complement strand
TAATCTTTCATTTTTATCTATTCTTTACGGTGGAAATTTTTAGAACCCACCTTATGGAAGAGGGTTTGCAAACATTGTGCCAACTATTCTCCGTGCTGGCAACCCGCCATTGCGGAATCTATTTTCGCGATGTTCTCTTTCTTGTCGTTGGCGTTGTTGAAGCGCGAGTAATAGAGCAGGGCACTGTTGTAAAACTCGCGCGCTGTGGCTCTGTCGCCCATCTTTTCGTAGCACGATGCCATTCCGAAGAGAGCATCGCCTTTTTCGTTGTCGTAGCACACATTGAGGACTTCCTCGTATAAAGGTATGGCTTCGGCGTAGCGTTCTGTCATCAACAGACTCTGCGCCGCCATATAGTAATAGACGGAACGCTCGTGTGGGGCGAACGACTGCAACAGTGGTATTGCCTCGTCAAAGCAGCGGCAGGCGTTTGTGTAGTCCTTCTCATAGAAGTAGCACACTCCCATGTAAGCCTTGAAGCGCGGGTTCAGGCGGTAGCCTTTGTCCAACTTGCCGAAAAGGAGTATGGCTTCATGGTATTTGCCGCTCTGGAAATAGTCCAGAGCCATACCGAGACTGTCCTTGTCGCTCACCTTTGAGAAAGGACGGGCAAACCCGGAGAGGAGCAGCACGAAGCAGGCGACGGCGACGGCGAGGCACGCTTTCCGCAGACGATATGGCGGGAGGGAAATCACTCGGTGTAGAATTTTATCAAGCGTGTGATGGCACGTTGGCACACTTTACAGAACTCGGGAGTCTGGTTGCTGCGCATCCTGCAGTCGGGAGCGGGGCGGTAGACGCCTTTCAGACTGTAGCCCGCGCCCTCGTAAACGCCAATCCCATTGCTGCCCGGTTTCAAGGTGGTAGGAATTTTCACTCCTTTCTCTATCATGTCTTCCCACTTGCCGTGGAAGTAGGTCAGCGTGGTGAGGTTGGGCTCCCAAGGTTCCACATCGTGGGGATACATGGGTATCTGCTCGAAGTCGTAGGCATACTCGTCGCCCAGTCCGGCAAAACTGTGCCCGAACTCGTGGGTCACCACCTGCTTGAACAGTTTATGGTGGGTCATCGACAGATTGTAGGAGTTGAGTATTCCGCCGCCGCCGTATTCCGGGGTGTTCACAAGTATGATAATGTGCTCGTAGGGAGTGCCGGCAAGAAGGTCGTGCAGGCGTTTGAGGTTGAGCGTTGTGAGGTAACGCTCGCTGTAGAAGGTATCGAAATGGCTTCCCAGGGCAGTCTGTTTCCAGACTCCTTTTGATGGAATGCTCGTGCCGCTGTCCTTCGACGGCGACTCCACGGCGATGACATTGAAGCGGTGTTTCATCGAGGCGAACGGCTCGTGCGCGAAGATGGCGTCGTTGGCAGTGCGTACATCGTCGATGAACGTAGGCATCTCCTCCGGTGTGTAGCCCTCGGCTATATAGGCAATGTTTATGCAGTTCGTCGTGTCGGCAGCCTGCTGGACGGTGATGTATGGGGTCACGTCGCTGAACCCTATGCGCTTTATCAGTATGTCATCGGGCGCGACGGTGTGGGTGAAGGCGGCGACAACCTCCCTGCGGTTGTTGCGCAGTTCCACGGTGATATCGACGGTGTCCTTCGGCATCGGCACGAGGAACACGTTCTCAAAAGCCTTCCTCGTGGTCTTTGCCTCGTCGTAGGAGAGCCATTCCTGGAAAAGGGTGGAGAAGGAGTTGCGGTAGAACGTGCGCTTCGTGCTGTGGTCTCTCACTGTTATCTCGCCGTTTCCCTCCACAGGGAGTTTGTCGAGGTTCTTCCTCTTGCCGTACCAGCCCGGCACGAGGTTCAGCTTTTCGAGCGATATCTCCTGCGAGCGGCAGTCGCCGGCGAAGATATAGTCTATGCGCAGCGTACTGTCGCAGAACAACTCGTTGAAACTCTGCGCG
>CAYXGN010000174.1:0-2156 GCA_964464505.1 uncultured Prevotella sp. | reverse complement strand
TTCAAGCAATTTCTTTATATAGGGGCGGCTCCAATCGTCGTTATGCCGCTTCTCCTTGTCGAAAAGGAGAACATCCAAATCCATGCTGACGATGCCTTCCTCTCTTTTCTTTTTAGTGTTGCCACACACGGTTTCTATCTCTTTGAGTTCTTCTGTCGTCCTTTCTATGTCGTGCGCCGTGGTGAAAACAGCAAGGGCGTTGAGAAAACTGTCCGAATCCATTCCGACAGGCTTTGTCCACAGTGCGGACGAAAACTCTGCTTCCGTGAAACGCTGCTCTATCAATGTCTTCGCCTTCTGCAGGTTCTCCTCTTGGTGGGAGTTCGACCCAATGGCGACAACTACTTTATGCTTTTCTTTCATTCCATACTCTTTTTCTGGGGCGCACCTCGGCGTTGTGCGCCTACTACAATTCAGAATCCTCCTGTATTGAGCCATAAGCGTAGCAGAACGTCAGGTCAATCCAGAAGAAGAGGTAGGTGGTCACGAAGCCAACGACGGTGTTCGTGAGGAAAGAAAGCCAAGGGAAGTAGGAGGGGAGTCCCGTCGGGTCGCCAGTCTCCACGCCAAACCTGTCCACACTCGATGCCAGTGTCGTGATGAAAGCCGGCAGCGCGGAGAAGAGAGCCGCCACTATCAGCACGAGGGCTATTATGATGGCGATGACAAAGAGGAAACCGAAGTGTCTCAGTCCTGTGCGGTAGTGATGCCCGAAGATTTCCTTCGTCCTGCTGTCGTTGAGGAGGTATCGCGTAACGGAATAGGCGAAGGGCAGATAGAGGCACAGACCTGTCGCGCCGGCAACGGCGAAGATGCACAGAACGGCTTTGTCTGCCGTTTCGGGCTGCACGTTGTGGGTAAGCAGACAGTGTGCCGTCAGGATGCTTGCCCCCATGACAGCGAGAAACACGGCAAGCCCTATTCCCGTCAGGATGAGCGACACTTTCAGGTGCTTGCGGAACAATGTCTTGATGCCGTCGCCTGTCATCAGGGCAAGCAATCCTGCCTTCGCGCGGCTGTTGGCAGCGATGAAGCAGAGGGCAAGCACTGCCGTTTCAGCCAAGGCAATGAGCCATGGCTGAAAGTCTACGCTTCCGTTCTCCACCGTCAGCGTTGGGAAGGTGACGAAGGCGTAGAGTCCAAAGATTAGGGAAAGTGCTGCGGCGTAGAGCCATGTCTTCTTGAAAATGGTGGCGAAGTTGTTGCAGAGCAGGTTGAATGCTGCGCCTACGCATCCTGAATAACTCCTTGCTTTGTAGAAGTCGCAGGATGCCACATTGTCTGTTGGTGCCGTTGTCATTGTTTGTGTCTTTGTCATTGTCGGGTCCTCCTTCTGAATTCTGCACACACTATTCCTGTCGCCACTGCCACATTAAGGCTGTCGGCTGTAGAGCGTCCTTCGGGATAGTTGGCTATTCTTATTCTGTGGTTTACGAGTTTTCTTATTTCTGCTGAGATGCCTTTCCCTTCGTTGCCGATGACGATGAGTCCGTGCTGAGACAGTTCTTGCGAGTAGATGTCGTTGCCTTCAAGGAGCGTGCCGTAGACGGGAGTGTCGCTTGGAAGCGAGGCGATGAACTCTTTAAGGTCGGTGTAGAAAGTCTTTACTCGGGCGATGCTTCCCATTGTCGACTGCACCACCTTGGGGTTGTACACGTCGGCAGTGTCGCGGCTGCACACCACATTGGTAATCCCGAACCAGTCGGCAATGCGCAGGATTGTCCCCAGATTGCCCGGGTCCTGCACTCCGTCGAGGACAAGGGCAAGCGTGTCTGTGAAGGTCTCCGCGCGCAGTTCGTTCTCGTCTTTGTCGAAAATGGCGATCACCTGTTGCGGGTGCTGCAAAAAACTCGTCCTTGCGAGTTCTTCCTCGCTTACCTCTATCGTCTCGCAGCTTGAAGGCAGCGTCGCGCCGTTGCCCTGCAACCATTTCTCCGTGGCTGCTATCAGCCTCGGGCGGCGCAGCGCCATAATGTCCTCCACCACCTTCGGCCCCTCTGCCACGAAGACACCCTCCTTGTCACGGTTCTTCTTAATCTCGAGCGAGTGGATATATTTTATTTTGTTCTTGCTTATCATTTATCTATTTTACAAATTACAAACTACAAATTACACGAATACGCCCTGCAAACCGTAGTAGGCGCGTATCTCCGAGA
>CAYXGN010000173.1:0-4187 GCA_964464505.1 uncultured Prevotella sp. | reverse complement strand
AAAATAAAATCAAGTAATAATCATTTTTCGTGTCCACTTTTCGGAGCTGCTACAACGAAAACCAAACATTTCGGTATTTTCGGACTTTTTGCACCAAAACATTTCGGTATTTTCGGACTTTTTGAACCAAAACATTTTGGTAAACCCAACGAAATGGTTATTTTTGCATCCAGAACGACATAATCCTAAATGTGTATGGCACGGATATTCAAAAGGAAACTTTACGACCGTCTTCTGGAATGGAAGCGTACTCAAAACGGCAAAACGGCGATTTTAATAGAAGGAGCCCGCCGCGTTGGCAAGTCGACGCTTGTTGAACAATTTGCCAAGAATGAATACGAATCCTACATCCTCATTGATTTCAATGAGGCTTCTGAAGAAGTCAAGACCCTGTTCAAGAACCTTATGAACAAGGATTATATATTTCTTCAGCTACAATCGTTTTACAATGTCGTCCTGAAAGAACGCAAGTCCGCAATCATTTTCGACGAAGTGCAGAAATGCCCGTTGGCCAGGCAGGCGATTAAGTATCTTGTCAAGGACGGGCGATACGATTACATCGAGACTGGCTCGCTCATCAGCATAAAGAAGAACACAAAGGACATCACCATTCCCAGTGAAGAGGAGCGTGTCACTCTTTACCCGATGGACTATGAAGAGTTCCGTTGGGCTTTGGGTGACGGGGCTACCATGCCATTGCTCCGCACCTTTTACGAGAAGCGTATTCCGTTGGGGCAAGTTCACCGAGACAAGATGCGTGACTTCCGATTGTATATGTTGGTCGGAGGAATGCCGCAGGCTGTGGACGCTTATATTGAAACGAACAATTTCAGTCTGGTGGACCAAACCAAACGTAACATCATAAAGGTTTATATGGAGGATTTCCAAAAACTTGACGAGACAGGCCGTTTGGAAACCCTATTCATGGAAATACCGTCCCATCTCAGCCAAACCAACAACCGCTATAAGCCATTCCCGACTTTAGGAGACATCAACGATGCCAAACTTCTTGAACTGCTGAAAGATTTGGAAGACAGCAAGACTGTGCTTTTCTCTTATCATTCCAACGACCCGAATGTGGGGATGTCGCTGACCAAGGATATTTCCAAATACAAGATATTCTGTGCAGACACTGGTCTTTTCGTCTCCCTTGCTTTTTGGGACAAGAACTATACGGAGAATGTCATTTATCAGAAGCTGTTGAACGACAAACTCGGCACCAATCTGGGATATGTCTATGAGAATGTAATTGCACAAATGCTGACAGCCTCAGGCAACAAACTCTTTTACTACACATGGCCGAAGGATGCCAACCACAGCTATGAAATCGATTTCCTGTTGTCGCACGGAGCCAAGCTTCATCCAATAGAAGTGAAATCGTCAGGTTATAAAGCACATAAATCACTTGACGCTTTCTGCGACAAGTTTTCCGATAGAGTAGAAAAGAGATATCTAATTTACACCAAAGATTTGCAAAAAGACGGGGAAACCCTTCTTGTCCCTGTCTACATGACATCTTTCTTGTAATACTTGAGACCCCTTAAAGAAATTTACATTACTTTTGCAAGCAAAACAAGAGCACAATGGCAAAAAGCAGCAAGAGCACAAATTCCCAGAGCGACAGGACAAATGGTTCTTCCCCCAAAGCCGGCACGACTGCGAAGAAGGCAACCAGAAAGAGGAAGAAACCGACGGTTTCCCACATCGTCAAACCGGAAAAGATGGATTTGGCAGACTGGCAGGTGAGGTTGCGCCAGCAGATTTCCACGAAAGAGCCTTTTGTAATCGACAGCATTGACGAGGACCGTTGTCCGGGCGAATACATCGTCCATAACATTGAGAAACACAACGATTACAAAGTGGTGTACCGTGGGGCTAACAGCGAATGGAATTATTGCTCTTGCATGGACTTCAAGACATCGCGGCTCTGCACCTGCAAGCATATTGAAGCCGTAAAGCGTTGCTTTATAGGGAAAAAGGGAGTGCGGGTGCACCGCGAAATCCCCCCTTACACTTCCGTCTATCTTTCCTATCGGGGAGAGCGTTGCGTCAAGATTCGCATCGGCTCCGACAACAAAGAGGCTTACGAGAAGCTCGCCAAAGAGTATTTCGATGCCAACCGCGTGCTGAAAGAGGAGGCCTATGCCCACATCGGGGAGTTCCTGAAGCAAGCCCGGGAGATTAGCGACACCTTCCGTTGCTACAAGGATGCCGTCGACTTTGTCGTCGACAAGCGCGAGAAAGAAAGGAGGACGGCAATCGTGGCAGGCTACGATGACAAGACGCTCGACAATCTTCTCAAAACGCATCTCTACCCTTATCAAAAGGAAGGCATCCGCTTTGCCGCCAGAGCAGGAAAGGCAATCATCGCCGATGAGATGGGACTCGGCAAGACAATTCAAGCCATCGGCACCGCCGAACTCCTGAGACGCGAAGGTCTCATCGGTTCCGTTCTCATCCTCTGCCCCACTTCCCTCAAATACCAATGGCGCAGCGAGATAAGGAGATTCACCGATGCCGAGGTCTTTGTCATCGAGGGTTCACACCTCAAAAGGAAGGAGGCGTACAACCGCCCGGAGCCTTACAAGATAGTGTCCTACAACAGTGCCGCCAACGACATAAAGATACTCGGAGGCTTGCAGACCGACATGCTCATCATGGACGAGGTGCAACGCCTGAAGAACTGGAACACGCAGATTTCGCGGGCAGCAAGGAAAATAGAGTCCGACTACTCCGTGATACTGTCGGGAACGCCGTTGGAGAACAAGCTTGACGAACTCTATTCCATCGTGGAGTTTGCTGACAACTTCCGCCTCGCACCGTATTATCTCTTCAAAGAAAGCCACATCGTCACCGACGAGACAGGGAAAGTGCTTGGCTACAAAGGGCTCAACGAGATAGGAAAGCAATTGGGCGACATCCTTATTCGCCGCCGCAAGAAGGATGTAAAGCTCCAGATGCCCGAACGGATGGACAAGAACCTTTTCGTGCCGATGACAAGAGAGCAAATGGTGATGCACGACGAATGGCGATACCATGTGGGAGTGCTCGTGAAGAAATGGCGCAACAGGCATTTCCTCTCCGACAAGGAAAGGAAGCGTCTGCTCCTTTTCCTCTCCAAGATGCGTATGGTGTGCGACAGCTCCTATATCCTCGACCAAAAGACGAGGTACGACACCAAGGTGGACGAGTGCGTCAATATCATCCGCGACATCATCAGCGAGGAAGGCGAAAAGGTGGTGGTGTTCAGCCAATGGGAGCGCATGACGCGGCTCATCGCCAGGGAACTGGACAAGAAAGGGATTGGCTTTGAATACTTGTATGGCGGAGTGCCGTCGGAGAAACGCAAGCACCTGGTGGACAACTTCATGGGCAATCCCTCAAGCCGGGTGTTCCTTTCCACCGATGCCGGCAGCACCGGACTGAACCTTCAGGCTGCCGCCACCGTCATCAATGTCGATTTGCCGTGGAACCCCGCCGTCCTCGAACAGCGCATCGGCCGCATCTGGCGTCTCGGGCAGCAGAACAACATCCAGGTCATCAATCTAGTGGCTCCACAGTCCATCGAAGAAACGATGATAGGCAAGCTCCGTTTCAAGACTTCCATGTTCGAGGGAGTGCTCGACGACGGTGAAGATTCCGTCTTTGTGGATGACAACAAGTTCGGCAAAATCATGGAGACAGTGGGCGGCATCGTGGACGAAATGGAAGAGAAAGAGGAAGAGCAGCCTGTCTTGTCGAAGGCGACTCTTGATGAAGAGGAGCCGAATGAGGAAGAAGCCATTTCCCTCGACGATTCCTCCGTTTCAAAAGAGGCAGCCTTGCAGCAGACAGAGGACGGCGCGAGCCGTTCACGCCCTGCCCAACCCAAGGAATTGGTGGCTCAAGGCATATCCTTCCTCTCCGGTTTGGCAGAGACATTGAAGTCGCCGGAAGCCACAGCCCAGTTGGTCGACTCTATTGTCGAGAAGGACGAGCAGACCGGCAGGACATCCATCAAGATTCCGGTGGAAAACAAAGAAACCGTCTCCAATCTGTTGCAGCTCATTGGCAAACTGTTCGCGTAAGGTGGATTCTAAAAATTGGCTTTGTCAGATTGCAGAAGATAGGCTGCACTATCTTTGCATAAAATAGGGTGCGCCTCGGAGATGCGCACCTACTACGATTTCTGTGTTCTCGGTGTTATC
>CAYXGN010000172.1:0-4245 GCA_964464505.1 uncultured Prevotella sp. | reverse complement strand
TTGCGAAGGGTGCGTCTCGGCGATCCGCACCTACTACAATAGCCTCGCAATTTAGAACCCACCTAAAGTTGAAAGCTGTGGAAGGATTATGATTTGACGCCTTTATCTTTATCATAATAATATTGTCCCTTTCCTTTTGTCCGCGAGCCGTATTCTATGGCGCGGGTAGGGCAGTGATGATAGCAGGCGAAGCAGGAAAGGCATTTGCCTGTGTGCTGCCATTGCGGGAAGCCCTCGTCGTCTGTTGTAATATTGGCTACGGGGCATGTCTTGATGCAACGCCCACATTTCTTGCATTTCTCTCTGTTCAGGCGGAAAGGCTTGTCGGTGATGATGTGGTTCAGGAAGATGCTGCCTAAGAGTCGGGTGTTGATGCGTGGCCAGTTGCCTATGTGCAGTCGTTCTACGCCACGGCGGTTTTGCATCACGGTGGAGGCAAATTCCTGAAGGTCGCTCTGTGCCTGCTCCTTCTTCTGCTGTTCCTTCTCCTTCTTGTCGACATCCATGAACGGCAGACCGATATACGACTCAGGCATCAGCAGCGATGCGCAACTGTCAATCTTTATCCCCACCGCCTCGCAATCGTGCTTGAACATCGCCATTCCTTCGCCGACATTGTCGCCGGCAGTGCATAGGGCGTAGCAGAATGGCGTTGCGTCATTGTCGGCAGTGATGTGCAAGCGACTGATGAACTCACGGACAATTATCGGCGGTCGCCAACCGTGAATGGGGAAACAGAAACCCACACGCTCGCCTGCGGCAGCATGATAATGCGCTTCCGCCGGGGCCTTGGCAATGTCGATGAGCGGTTCGCCAGTCGCCTTGGACAGATATTCAGCTGCCCATTTGGTGTTGCCGGTACAAGAAAAATAGAAAATCATTTGGATTAGGAAAATAGGGTGGGGAGTTATGGTAACAAAAGAGGGCGTATATTATGCGCCCTCTTTTATGTCCGTTTTATATTAATTTTACTCTGCGGCAGTCATTTCCCCCTCTATATAGAGGCGAATCATCTCCGTCACACCGTTGGTGCGCACGGTGATGGTCTTCTTGAAATGACCGAGAGCACGGTTGCGACCGTTGTAGGTTACGCTCAGCTCGCCTTCCTCGCCCGGCTTGATGGGGGTCTTCGTGTATGTGGGTACGGTGCAACCGCAACTGCCGATGGCTTGGTTTATCACCAATGGCGCTTCGCCGATGTTCTTAAACTTAAACACGCACTTCTGTGTGGCGTCGTTCTCGGAGAACTTGCCGAAGTTGTGCACCACCTTGTCAAACTTTATTTCTGCCATCTTCGTCTGGGCAGAAGCAAAGCACAGACTCGTGATGAGCATGAGTGAAACGAATAAAATCTTTTTCATGTCTTTTCTCTTTGTCCGCTCCTGTTGTCGGAGCGGTGTTGTTATGTTTGTTGTTTATAAGGACAAAATTAGTAAAAGAATTGTTTGTGGAACAATAAGGCAAAGGTTTTTTGCATAAATTAAACTTCCGAGTGGCTTTCTTAATTCTTTTAACGCATTGCAGGCACCCACGCATGCGCTTCCAAACATTTATTTTCACGTTTCATAGAATTGTTGTAATTTTGCAGCAAACAAACATAATTAAAATGTATAGAACTAATACTTGTGGGGAGTTAAGGCTCTCCGATGCTGGCAAAAGTGTTACTTTGGCTGGATGGGTACAGCGTGTGAGGAAGATGGGTGGTATGGTGTTTGTCGACTTGCGCGACAGATACGGCATCACGCAACTTGTCTTCAACGAAACCGACAACAGTGAATTGTGCGACCGCGCAGGCAAACTCGGACGCGAATATTGCATTCAGGCTGTCGGCGAAGTCAGCGAACGTCAGAGTAAGAACCCCAATCTCCCGACAGGAGACATTGAAATATTGGTCAAGACTCTCAACATACTTTCCGAGAGTGCCACACCGCCTTTCACCATTGAGGACAACACCGACGGCGGCGACGACATAAGGATGAAATACCGTTATCTTGACTTGCGCCGCCCTATGGTGCGCAAGAATCTGGAGCTGCGCCATCGCATGACAATCCTTATTAGAAACTTCCTCGACGCACAGAACTTCATAGAGGTGGAGACCCCTATCCTTATTGGCAGCACACCTGAGGGAGCACGCGATTTCGTTGTGCCTTCACGCATGAACCCCGGTCAGTTCTATGCCTTGCCACAGAGTCCGCAGACTCTTAAGCAGTTGCTTATGATTAGTGGCTTCGACCGTTATTTCCAGATAGCCAAATGCTTCCGCGATGAAGACTTGCGCGCCGACCGCCAACCCGAGTTCACGCAGATTGACTGCGAGATGTCGTTCGTGGAGCAGGAGGATGTCATCGCTTTGTTTGAGGAGATGGCGCGCCACCTTTTCAAGGAAGTGCGCGGCGTGGAGTTGCCGGCAAAGCTGCAGCAGATGACATGGCACGAGGCAATGCGCCGCTTCGGTAGCGACAAACCCGACTTGCGCTTCGGTATGGAGTTCGTGGAACTCATGGATGTCCTCAAAGGCAGTGGCGACTTCCCCGTATTCAATGAAGCCAACTATATCGGCGGCATCTGCGTACCCGGTTGCGCCAACTACACCCGCAAGCAGTTGGACCAACTCACCGACTTCGTGAAGCGTCCGCAGGTGGGTGCCAAGGGGCTCGTCTACATCAAGTTCAATGAGGACGGAACAGTAAAGAGCAGTGTCGATAAGTTCTATTCGCCAGAAGTGTTGCAGAAGGTGAAGGAAGCAACGGGAGCCAACGACGGCGACCTCGTGCTTATCCTCAGTGGCGACAATGCCAACAAGACCCGCATACAACTCTGCTCCCTCCGTCTCGAGATGGGCGAGCGTCTCGGATTGCGCGACAAGGACAAGTTTGAGTGTCTCTGGATTATCGACTTCCCCTTGTTTGAATGGAGCGACGAGGAGCAGCGCCTTATGGCTACACATCACCCCTTCACGATGCCTAACCCCGACGATATCCCATTGCTTGACGAGCATCCCGAGCGCGTGCGTGCCAAGGCTTACGACTTTGTCTGCAACGGCATCGAAGTGGGAGGAGGAAGCCTTCGTATCCACGACAGTAAGTTGCAGGAGAAGATGTTCCAGATACTCGGTTTCACAGAGGAGCGCGCCATGGCACAGTTCGGTTTCCTGATAAATGCGTTCAAGTATGGAGCGCCCCCTCATGCAGGTCTTGCTTTCGGTCTCGACCGCTTCGTGTCTATCATGGCTGGTCTCGACTCCATCCGCGACTGCATCGCCTTCCCGAAGAACAACAGCGGCCGTGATGTAATGCTCGACGCTCCTTCTGCCATCGACCAGAAACAACTCGATGAATTGCAGTTGGTTGTTGATATAAGTCAAAAAAAGTGACGAAATATCACTAATATAGCCAAAAACAGATTGCAGTTTTTCCTTTTATCTGTAATTTTGTAACAGATTTAATTCTTATGAACCCTTAGAGGTTCGATTATGTTATTATTTTAAAAAGAATATGGCAGAAAAGAAAGTTGCAACAAAGGCTACTACAACAAAGAAGCCCGTAGCAAAGAAAACTGAAGTTACAGTGAATGCAGAGAGTGTTGGATTCCGCGCAGGCGATGTCTATCAGGCATTGGCAGCAGCACAGAAGGCAATGACTCCCGCTGAGATTTCCAAAGCAGCAAAGATTAGCAAGGAAGAGGCTTACCTTGGCATCGGATGGCTGTTCAAGGAAGGAAAGGTTAAAGGAGAAAACAACCTTATCGCTTTGGCTTAATTTTAATTGGTTATAAAAGAGAGAGCCGGATATTTTTATTCGGCTCTCTCTTTTTTCTGAACACGCCTTGCATGGACTACGAAAGGGAAATACTCAAAGTCTTGTATGAATCGGGCAGGCAAGGACTGTCCGTCAAGAAAATCTCCGTCCATGTGTTCAATGCCCAAAACTCCCTTTTCTCTTCCTCCTCTTACGAGGAAGTCCGTAAAAAGGTTGCCGACTTCCTCCACCGCAATTCGGGGAAGAGGAACTCTCCCGTGAAGCGCACTTCCGTCCGCGGACGCTATTGCATCAATCTGAAGGCACAAGCCCCACAAACACAAATGTCGCTCCGCTTTGATGACAGCGAACCGCAAGACAATGCCCCCGGCATCGAGAAGAAAGACCTCTCCCTGTCGCTCTTCGATTAAAAGATAGTGCAGCCTATCTTATAGATAGTGCAAACCGTAGTAGGCGCAGATCGCCGAGATGCGCCCCTCAAAGAAAT
>CAYXGN010000171.1:0-4315 GCA_964464505.1 uncultured Prevotella sp. | reverse complement strand
TAGTAGGCGCGCATCTCCGAGGCGCGCCCGTTAAAAAGCGAAGGGTGCCGCTCGGAGATCGGCACCTACTACGGTCACCTTGAAAATTTACACGTTTGTTTAAACATTGTTACATATTTTAACGCGCTATTTCACGATTTTTTCGACCGAGCACGGCGTTGAACGGATTTTTTCGCTCGTAGAGCGTGCAGCGACTAAGGCTTTGTGTGGCAATAAGTTTCGTGTGTTGAGGGTGCAACTGTGCAATGTTTGGGTTGCGAAAAAGCGGCACTTTGAAGGCAAAAACGGCATTTATTCGCAGAAAACACGTTGCTTTCATGCCGAGAGGAGCGTTTTCTCTACTCGAAACAAGTATCTTTCGCACCCCAAACAAGTATCTTTCGCCCCTCAAACAAGTATGTTTTGCACTTCAAACAAGCCTTGTTTGCACTTCAAACCCATTTTCGGAGCCTCCAAAACTTCTAGAATGAGAGTTTTGGTCGAACTTTTTTGGGACTCGATTTTAGTGAAAATATGTGAAAAACATGAGTTTTCGAAAGCAAGTTTTGAGCAAGACGTCGGCATATCGTAGTAGGCGCGGATCGCCGAGACGCGCCCCTTGAGTAGCGATGCAAGGATAGGAGGTCGAGCGTCCTCGCTCGACAACAAACAAAAAGTGGTGCATTTAGTGCGCGAAAGGGTTTGCGATGTATTGTCGAGCGGGGACGCTAGACCTCCTACAATTACCTTTCTCGCTTGCGAAGGGCGCGTCTCGGCGATCCGCGCCTACTATGGTTTGCCCAATTTTGATACTTTTTTACTCTTTTACTTTTTATCTTTTTACTCTTCGTTATCTCTTACTGCCTTTTCGCATACCATTCCTTCGAAGAGGCCGTGCAATTTGTATTTGGGCTTTATCTTGCTTGTGGAGACTTCGTTATGGTCGGTTTCGATGGCGTAGATGTCGTTGAAGAGTCGCATAAGAGAGCGTCCTATAGCCCAAGCAAGGTTCACTGGGACAGCATTTCCTATCTGCTTGTACTGCGCCGACAGGTTGCCTGCAAACTGCCAATCGTCGGGGAAGGTCTGGATTCGGGCGTATTCCCTTACCGTAAGGGGGCGCGTCTCCAAGGGATGACAGCGTTCTGTCTGCTTCTGCGCAGGTGCACAGGTGAGCGTCAGACTCGGTTCGTCCATCGAAAGTCGCCTTGCCATACCTGTCTTGCCGCCTCCCAAGGCGTAGCTTCCTTTCATATATTCGCGCGCGACATCATCGGGCAGGTCTCTCCAGTCGCCTCCTTCGGGGACGAGTAGCATCACTTTCCTTTTGCTTTCTGGATATTTCTGTCCTTCCGATGGCGGCACATCGGTGCTGAAAAGCGTTCCTTTGCAGAACGCATCGCGCAATGTCCTTACTTCGTGGCACACGTCGGGCCATTTGAAATTCACTTTTGGAGCTATGTCATTGCGTATGCCTATGAGGATAAGCCGTTCACGTTTTTGTGGCACATCATATTGTATGGCTCTCAGAACGCGCGGTTCCACGAGTGTGTAACCCAATTCCTTGATGATTTCTTTTATGGTGTCGAGAGTCCTTCCGCCGTCATGCTTTAGGAGTCCTCTTACGTTTTCACACAGGAAAACCTTTGGGTTTATCTCCTTGACGGCGCGTGCCAGTTCAAAGAACAGTGTGCCTCGAGCCTCCTCAAAACCCAGTCTTTTGCCGGCATAGGAGAATGCCTGGCACGGGAAACCGCCCGTAAGAAGGTCTATCTTGTCGCGGAACGGTGTGAAATCCATTTCGTGCACGTCGCCTTCCACAACATTCCAGTCCGGTCGGTTTGTCCTTAGCGTGGTGCAAGCGAAATGGTCTATCTCATTCAAGAGGACATGCTTGAATCCCGCTTTCTCCATACCGAGAGCCAAACCTCCTGCTCCTGCAAAGAGCTCCACGGCAGAGAAGTCGCGCAAAGGCACGGTCTTCATTTCCTCGTCCCAATGGTTTTCAATCATTTGCCTTACTTCGTCGATGTCGGTAAGTTCCTCAATGAGAAAGACTTTCTTGTCGTTGCCGTCGGTGTGGACGCTGTATTTGCCTTTGCTTATCCATGAGTCGACGGTGGAACGGGACACTCCCACCAGGTCAGCGAGGTTGTTTATGGAGATGGTTGCGTTGCTGTTCATTCTCTTTCTTTGCTTAAATTGTCGAAGCCTTCGTATGTGGAGAAAGCCAAAAGATAAAGGGCTTTCATCAGGTCGGAGTTTTCTTTGCGGAGCTCATCATAAACAGTGTTGCGCAAAGAGAGCGTTCCGTCGTCGGCAAGAATGTCTTCAATGATTGTCGGTAAAGCCATGCAAAGACGGTAGAACGCCTTTGCGTCGCCGAAAACCAACTCGTAGAACTTGTCCATCGACATTCTTCTTATGCGCTTGTGGGAACACGGTTTTTTGTCGATGCTTATCTTCCAGGTCTCGTCTTTCGACTTCTTCGCGATGGTTTCCACCAAGTAGCACGTTGCTTCATCGTCTTCAAGGAGTTTCGCTTGCATCTTCATATACGTCTTTTGCGATGATGCTGCGTTCATAGTGTTGTGCTTGTTCTTCATCTCAACGTATATGTGCAGCGACTCGTTCTCCACATCAAAGCCTTCCTTCGGTACCCTCCATCCGTTGCCGGCGTAGCTGAAAAGGTTTTGATGGAAATAGCCAATCTTGTTGCCGTTCGACTTGTCTATCTGGCGGAAACATTCGTCTGCGATGGCTTGTTGGATGTCCTTGCCATACACTTTTGCGTCGAAAGTAAGTTTGATGGGGTCTACTATGTTGGCATTGAACATCTTAAGGTCAATCTTCCGGCAGTAAGAATTCACCGTGTTGCGCACATGCTCGTAGATGTCGGAGTCAGAAATGAAACCCAAATTATATTTCCGCATAGTCTGTTGGTATTATAAATTTGAAATGAAGTCAGCGTAAGCAATTCTTAATTCAGCAAAGTTATGAAAAAAAAACGACATCATTCGCGTGGCGAACAAAATTTTTCTGTTCTCCGTTGTCGCGCAAAATATGTGAAAAAGAGGAGTCGTTTGTTTGGCAAACTTAGTAGGCGTGCATCTCCGAGGCACGCCCCTTGAGTAGCGGTGCGAACTTAGGAGGTAGAGCGTCCTCGCTCGACAACAACCAAAAAGTGGTGCAATCATTGCGCGCTGAAAGCGCAACTTTCGTCCAGCCCAGGGCAGAGTCTCGGAGCGTTAGCGGAGAGACGGCACCCTGGGTAGTGTAGCCCGTCACACATCTGCGCCCTGTAAGGGCAACTATAACAGCATCAAGGGGTTGCGGATTTATAGCTGCCCTTACAGGGCGCAGACTTCTTCGTAATGTTGTTACCCAGAACGTTGTCCTGGGCTGGAGGATAGTTGTCCCTTCGGGACGCATTGGTTGCGAATTGGAGGGCGCGTCTCGGCGATCCGCGCCTACTATGGTTACCCTTGCCTTACTGTTTCATTGATTTGCCGGTTCAACATTTTTTCATTACTTTTGTGCGTCAAACAATCTTACAAACCATTTAAACAAGACTGAAAAGGAAATGGAACAGCAATACAGATTTGAGGTGTGTGCCAACGGAGTGGAGAGTTGTGTCGAGGCACAGAAGGGTGGGGCAGACCGCGTGGAACTCTGCGCCGGCATCCCGGAGGGCGGCACTACGCCGTCGTACGGTGAGATTTTGGTGGCAAGGAGGGTGCTTTCGCCTACTCGTCTGCACGTCATCATCCGCCCGCGAGGGGGTGATTTCCTTTACACTCCGTTGGAGTTGGAGCGCATGGCTGCCGACATTGACGTGGCACGACAACTGGGTGCTGACGGCGTGGTGTTCGGCTGTCTTGCCAAGGACGGCTCCCTCGACATGGAAGCCAACCGCATGCTTATGGCGAAGGCAAAGGGAATGTCTGTGACTTTCCACCGCGCTTTCGACCGTTGCCGTGACCCTCGCGAAGCGTTGGAGCAGTTGGTGGCGCTCGGAGTAAACCGAATCCTCACCTCGGGACAGCAACCCACGGCTCTCGAAGGAGTGCCGTTGCTCCGCGAACTCAACGCTCTGGCTGCCGGACGCATCACAATCCTTGCCGGATGTGGCGTCAATGAGAGCAACATAAAGCAGATAGCGGAAAGCACAGGAGTAAGCGAATTCCATTTCTCGGCGCGTGTTCCCGTGCGAAGCAGGATGGAATACATCAACAGCGAGGTGTATATGGGAGCGAAAGATGCCGATGAAGGCAGTCTGCCCTACACTTCGGCACAGCGCGTGGCAGACACTATAAGTAAGTTGAGAGGCTGACTT
>CAYXGN010000170.1:0-4352 GCA_964464505.1 uncultured Prevotella sp. | reverse complement strand
AAAATAAATTGCCGGAAAACACTTGACACGAAAACTTATTTTCTGTACTTTTGCAGCGTTTTTCGACATTAAAAACAAGTATATTATTGATTGTCAATAGTTTAGAAGAAAAGTAAGGATATTAGATGAGACAGTTAAAGATTCAGAAAAGCATCACAAACCGTGCGAGTGAAGCACTCGACAAGTATCTTGTTGAAATTGGCCGTGCCCCATTGATTACCATCGATGAGGAGATTGAGTTGGCACAAAAAATCAAAAAGGGAGGTCCCGAGGGCGAAAGGGCCAAGAACAAACTGGTGACCGCCAACCTCCGCTTTGTGGTTTCCGTGGCAAAGCAGTATCAGCACCAAGGGCTTTCACTTACCGACCTTATCGACGAAGGCAACATCGGACTGATAAAGGCAGCACAGAAATTCGACGAGACACGCGGCTTCAAGTTCATCTCCTACGCCGTGTGGTGGATTCGTCAGAGCATCCTGCAAGCCATCGCCGAGCAGAGCCGCATAGTCCGACTCCCCCTCAACCAAGTGGGGTCGCTCAATAAAATCAACCACGAAATCAATAAGTTTGAGCAGGAGAACCAACGCCACCCCTCAGTAGGCGAGTTGGCAGAGGCCACCAATATTGAAGAGGAGAAGATAGGTCAGAGTCTGATGGCTGACGGACACCATGTGAGCATCGACGCCCCCTTCCAGGACGGCGAGGAAAACTGTATGCTCGATGTCATGCCAAGCGGCGAGGACAGCCGCACCGACCGTCAGGTGGACCACGAGTCAATGGCTCTCGAACTCAACTCTGTGCTCAACAAGGTGCTTAAAGACCGCGAGATAACCATCATCCGCGAGTGCTTCGGCATCGGCTGCCCCGAAAAAGGACTCGAAGAGATTGGCGACCAACTCGGACTCACAAGGGAGCGCGTGCGCCAAATACGCGAGAAGAGCATCGCAAAACTCAGAGACAGCGGCAACACCAAAATCCTGATGAAATACTTGGGCTAAGGCTTTTTTAGCCACAAACCCCACATTATATATATTATAAAGGCTGACACCTTCCAAAAGTGTCAGCCCTTATTTTTTTCGTGTCAGCCCTTACTTTGTGCTGTCGAGCGAGGATGCCCGGCCTCCTATAGTTTGCTGTTACCCAAAGGGGTGCATCTCAGAGACGCGCACCTACAAGATTTTGCGAACAACAGATTATCAATCGGAAGCCTTGGGGACGAAGGTTTCCCACGTTTGGTCATCGTAGAAGATGCGTATTTCGGTGATTTTGCGCGGTTGCTTGTCAACATTTTTTACAACGTATTGCTGTGGCTGCGGGGCAGCATTGCGGGGCTGTGAGAAGAGATTAGGAGTTGCAGCAGACTGTGGAGGGGTAGATTGGGGCTGAGAGGGTGTTTCTGTCTCAGGAAAGTCGAGCACGAGTTCAGATTGTGCCGCGCGTTCCGATGGTTCGGAGGTGTCTGTCTGTCCCTCGGCAGACCTTTTCATGGGGCCTTTACCAAAGAGCAACCAGTCGGTTGAGATGTCGGGGAATCGGGAAACGATGGCATCGACGATGGAGAGGGTGGGACGCGTACGCTCCCTGAGGATGCTGCTGAGGGTTGCCGGGGCAATATTCAGAAAATCGGAAAACTCCTGTTGGGTCATGTGCTGACCATCCATAATTTGCTTTATTCTATCTTTCATTGCTTGTAAAGGGTATGTTTTTGACGAAAAAATCGATTTTTCTTAAAGTTCTACAAAGGTAAATATAATTTATGTAACACACAACAAATGCGAATTAAATTTATATTTCAGAAATCTACATTTTCGTTTGTGAAGTTGAATTGTTTTTATTTTGTAAATCCATATATTCGATTTTGTTTTGTAGAGAGGATATGGAAACCCGAATTCAGGTGTTTGTGTTTATTTAGTCTTTTAATGTAAAAGTCTGATGTTCTTAATGTTATTGTAACATAGCAAAGGCAAGAATCCGCAAATCCGCCGAAAATCAATTAAATCGCCAGGCATTTAAGGATAAAAACATTAATAAAACGCGTAAAGACGCTTGTTTTTAATGACTTGCGCCCTTAACGGATATAAAAATATTTATTTGTGCAGGTTTTGAAAGTTGAATGTTTGTGTTTGTAAACTACCGACAAATGTAGATTTGTATATCAATATTTTGAGAGAAAGAAAGACAAACGGTTTGGGTTTGTGTGTGGCACTTGTGGGTTTACATTTGTGCATTATGACATTTCGAATGCTAAAATTAGTGAAATCCAAATTTCGAGCACCTCAGAAACCCGAATTTCGCTTATTTTTCAAAAATTCTGACCGACTGGCAGGCTGCTCGATTTTTTTCAATTTCTCAGGGGTTTAAAATAGCCTAATTCCCGAAAAACTAGGGAATTAGGCTCAAAAATCACTTCATTCTTTTTTCTCAATCTAGAAAAAAGAGGCTCGAAAAAGCCGCTTTTTTAGTGCAAAATGAAGAAGATTAACTCCTTCACAAGCTCATTTTGGGGCGTATTTGGGTTGTCCAAACCCTTACTTTTGGCATCAATCTCCCTCATTTTGAAAATTATCTGGAGGGTTTTCGAGGCAGAGAAATTCCGCATACCCACCATATAGTCTTTCACTCCCCAGACACTCTTCAATTCAAGAAACGCGGCAACCGACTTGTCATCGTTTCTGTTTGGAGCGTAATAGGCAATTATAAGATTTTGGAAATAGTTGAACAGCATCGGCAGGAAAGAATACACCGACCCTGCCTTCGGGTTCTTGTCAAAATAATTCACTATCTGGTTTGCCTTGAACACATCCTTGTTCACGATGGCGTTGCGGAGTTCGAAGACATTGAAGTCCTTGCTCACCCCTATCTGCCGCTCCACAATTTCGGGAGTCACTACCCTATTGTCCGCAGGCAGCGAAAGGAGCACCTTGTCGAGTTCCGACACGAGTCGGCTCAAGTCGGCTCCGATATGCTCGGCAATCATCGCCGCCGACTTGTCGTCGATGGCGGTCTGATGCTGCTTCAGATAGGTTTTTACGAATGTCGGGAGTTCGTAGTCCTTTTTCTTCTTGCTCTCGAACACCACGCCGACGCTTTCTGCTTTTGCCACGATTTTCTTTCTGCGGTCTATCGTTCCGTTCTTGTAGCAGAACACAAGGATTGTGGTTTTCACCGGGCGGTCGAGATATTTCTCCACAACATCCCATGACGACAGGTTCTGCGCCTCCTTCACGACGATGACGTTATACTGCGCCGGCATGACGGGATATTGCCTTGCCATATCCACCAGCTGCGCCGTTGTCACATCCGACCCGAACACGACATGCTGATTGAAGTCGCGCTCCTCAGGCGGAAGCACATTGTCGATGATGAAGTCAGCCAACTTGTCGATGTAGAACGACTCATCGCCCATGAGGATGTAGATGGGAGCATAATTGCGCGCCTTCAAGTCCTTCAGCACCGCATCATAGGTCACTCCCACTTTTTTCTCTGCCATATAATTATATTAAAAAGGTGTGTGTTGGAGATGTCCCCTTTTGGAAAAACCGATGGTAGCGGCTTTGTCCTGTGCCGGGAAAACATTACCTTTGTACAAAGGTACGGAAAGAATTGCACAAAACGGAAAGAGAAATGGATAATCTTAACCTTCCTTCATTCAATGTGAAGTTTGGAGGCACTGCCGAGCAACCCAAGATTTGGGATATCCTGCGGAGGAAATATGTCGCGCTGACACCCGAAGAATGGGTGCGCCAGCACTTCATTCACTTCCTCACGGAGCACAAGCACTACCCCACCGCGCTCCTCGCCAACGAGGTGAGTCTGCAGATTGGCAACAAGCAGTTGCGTGCCGACAGCGTGCTCTACACGCGGCAGCTGAAGCCCCGGATGATTATGGAATACAAAGCCCCGCACATCGAGATAACACAACGCGTGTTCGAGCAGATTGCCGCCTACAACCTGAAGTTGCATGTGGACTACCTCACCGTCAGCAACGGCATGCGCCACTACTGCTGCAAAATGAACTACGAGGACAACACCCTCTCGTTCCTTCCCGAACTGCCCGATCATGCTGATCTGTAACCGTAGTAGGTGCAGATGCTTTTCTCCTCCCTTTTAGGGGAGGTCGGGAGAGGCTTAGGCGCGCCCCTGCCAAAGGACTCCCACAGATAGCAGACACCACAGTTTTTTACTTTAACTACAAATTACACGCATTACACGAATTAAGACTAACCATAGTAGGCGCGTATCGCCGAGACGAGCCCTCGCAAAAGCCATCCAGCGTACCCGCTTGACCTCCTATTGTCTTTCAGAAATAACAAAATTTGTAGTACACAGCAAGCGCACCCCGCAACTGCTAA
>CAYXGN010000169.1:0-4357 GCA_964464505.1 uncultured Prevotella sp. | reverse complement strand
AAACAACATCAAAATCAATATGGTAGTAGTTAGCACAAGGGATTTCCGCACCAATCAGACGAAATATTTGAACATGGTGAAAGCAGGAGAACACGTGGTTTTGAAGTCGCGTGCCGGCAGTTTCCGCATATCCCCGGAGGAGGGTAACAGCCCGAAAGAAGCCCCAAGAGACTTGATTGAAGAACTTAAAAATGCGCTGACAGAAGTGAAGGAAGCCATCGACGGCAAGCGAATCCTTTTGTCTGCCGAAAGTTTGGCTGATGAGTTGTAATGTCGAAATCACTGTCTCCGACGACTTTGCAAGGGAGGCGAAGCGCCTGACAAAGAAATATCCGAGTTTCAAACAGGACTACTTGGCTTTCTTGGAAAGCATCAAGGCAAACCCACTGCAAGGCGATGAGATAACCAAGAACATCCGAAAAATCCGGATGGCTATAAAGTCGAAAGGCAAAGGCAAATCGGGTGGCGCACGCGTCATCACCTTTAACATCCTCACCCAAGAACTCGATGGAAGCGTTGTCCTGCTTCTCATCTACGACAAAGAGAACGCTTCCACTGTCAAGGTGGATGTGGTAAGACGCTTGGTACGCGATATGGGACTTGAAATGGAATAGAAAAAGAAAGCAACAAAGCAAGGGGCAAGAGACGGGAGCATCCCACTCTACACAACGAAAAGAGCCACACAAGTGCCGAAAACGGCATTGTGTGGCTCGTGTTTTTGTTGCCTCCGAGAGTTATTCAACTATTTCCTTGGCACCTATGGCGCCGAAGATGGTGGTGGCAACGGCAATGATGAGTTTGAGAATCACCTGCCAGTCGTTGCGATTGAGTTTACTCATGGTATCAGAATTTTTAAAGGTTATTACTCTTTTTCTGCTTCACTCTTCCGCTTTTACTCGCCAGCGGTCTCTTCTTCCACGGCATATTCGCTCGCTTCCTTCACGCGGACGTCCTTGATGAGGGTCTTCACGCGGTTGCCCTGGGCATCCACCGACACTTCGGGGAGGAAGATAAGGTGTATGCGCTTGATGTTCTTCTGGGCGGTGAAGTCCTTTGCCGAGTCAGCGGGGAAGGTGTTGATGCCCACCTTGAAGGTGCCCAAACCGTCTATCTTCACGCGGTAACCCTGGTTGAGTTGGTCGTGCATGGTCTCCGAGAGTTCGGAGAGCACGGCGAGGATGTCGCTGCGCTTGACGGTGCTGTTTGCCTCCATGGTCTTGGCAAGGTCGTTGATGGTGGCGGTGCCACTGTGCGATGCGCGTGCATAGAACTTACCATTGCTTGCTCCCTTGCGGTTGCTCTTGTAGATTTTGTAATTTACTGCCATAATGTTTTTCTTTCTTTAAAGTGTTTTTAATGGTTAATATTATTATGAAATGTGTACATTCGGAAGTCATCCTTGCCATGGACGTGCCGGCATTTTCATCCAACTGACAGAGAAGGCATCTTCCTGTTCACTTTTGCAAAGGTACTGCTTGGCAAAAGCGATTGCAAGAGGGGATATGTATAGAAAAGCAGTAGTACGGCAATTATTTTTTTATAACATAGTTTTTTCGGAAAGGAAATGTTGCTTCCACGCCTCTTTTTACCTTTGCACCACGCTACAACAGGACGTTATCACGGCAACGACAGGTCGTGAAGATTACACCTTAGGTGGGTTCTAAAAATTCCCACCGTAAAATATAATAAGGAAATGAAAGATTACGTTTTGTCATCTTGCGGTCTCTTTTCGGTTCAATCCGTTTGTTCGTTCAGTCGTATAGCCCGCTATACTCCTTCACTCACAAACAAATTGAAACTCGAAAGATAGTGCAAGCGAGAGCAATGAAAACTTGTTTTCTTATTGCCGAGTGCAGCCTATCTTATGTAAAATAGTTCCGCAATCTAACAAAGCCAATTTTTATAACCCACCTTAATGATATTTAGTTTTTTAATTTACAAACCTTTTTAAAAAGAAAAACAACATGAAATTTACACAAACAAGCAGCCAAACGGCTACAAGCAGCAACATGTACAACCTCACCAACGAGCAACTCCTTGCTGGACGCGAGCATCTTGTAAACTCATTCGTAAATCTGCTGTCGCACGGCAACCGTGACACGATGTACTGGCTCGGCACCCAGACCGACCTCATCGAGATTGTCTACCTCATCTATAGGCTCCGCGTGGTGCGCAATCAGGAGGGCAACCCCTGCACGTTCCACTCCCTCGTGCGTCAAGCCTGCGCCCTACTCCACATGCCGATGCCCTACAATCCTTCCTGCATTGCGCAGCGCGCCATCAGCCGCAAGGGCATCAAAACAGCGACAATGGTGGAGCGTTATGCCTGGAAGAAATGCGTGGCAGGCGTGGAGAACCCGCTCAAAGAAGAGATAAGAGAGAAAGAAACAGTCTGATACACACCGGAAAAACACACTCCCGGCAACCTTCTTCGGGGTTGCCGGGGTTTTCAAAACATTCATGACAACTATGGAAAACACACAACAACACCTGTCACCCCACTTCACCCTCGACGAATTCATCGCCTCCGGCGCAGCCCGCCGTCACAACATCGACAACACGCCGCAACCGGAACACATAGAGAACCTGCGCGCCCTGTGCATCAATACGCTCGAACCTCTGCGCCGACGCTTCGGAGTTCTGCGCATCACAAGCGGTTACCGCTGCCCCAAAGTCAACGCCCTCGTGGGCGGCGCGCCAACATCACAGCACCTCAGCGGAGAAGCCGCCGACATACATACCGGCAGCAAGGAGGCGAGCGAGAAGATGTTCAACTACGCCAAAAGCCACATCCCCTACGACCAACTCCTGCTGGAACACAAGCGCAATCCCTCCACCTGGTGGCTCCATGTGAGCTATCGCCGCAGCGGAACGCAACGCATGGAGGCACTGAGAATGGAAGTTTGAGGAAGAAGTAAAAAGAAAAAGATCCTCCCGACCCTCCCCTAGGGGAGGGCTTTTTTGTATGCAATGGTTTGATGTATTTTCTTTTCGCTTTCAAAAACAATACAAAAAACATGGCTTTTCGCCTATAAATCATTAACTTTGCCACCGTGTGAAACATTCAAACAAATGAGTTATGCCCTATTAAAGGGATTTCCTCAATTATGATTCCAAGAATAAAGAAACTGTCGGTTTTGGACAATTACATGCTGTCGGTGGAATTTGACGACGGCCGTAGGGTTGTCTACGATGTGAAGGACAACATCAACACGCTTCCATCATTTCGTGCTTTGAAAGACAGACACAATTTATTTGCACAGGTACAATTGGACAGCAGCCGCACATGCGTGTATTGGAACGACGAGATTGACCTCGCCAGCGACAGCATTTATGAATACGGCACTGTCTCATAAACAGCATTTTCCCAACACAAATAACGCTAAACCGTTGCCCCAGCAACCCTCATTTCGCGGCATCGTCAATTGTTAATTTTTGCTTTTTCGGGGGCTAATAAACCACCATTTTTTTACTTTTTCTGGGGCAAAGGGCATTAAAAGGATGGTAAAAGCAATAGAAAAGCACAACAAGAAAAGCAATATGTAGGAGATAGAACGGGTGCGCCTCGGAGATGCGCACCTACTACGGTTACCACGTTGATTATCAATAGTTTGCAAACAAGGCTCTTTTGCACTTCAAACAAGGCTTGTTTGCACTGCGATTAATGCTTGTTTGCGATGCAAACAAGCCTTGATTGAAAAGCGAAGGAAAATTCAATGGCATCAGCATTACCTTAAGGTAATGCAAAACACTATGGAAACGGGGTTATAAACAAGCAGTGTTGGCAACGTGTTGATATTGCGTTAATAAATCAGGAGTTATCCACACGGAGGGGGAAGATGGCACGATGGAGTTAGTAACTCGCGAGTTATTCCTTCGGTTATCAAGAAGTTTTCCACGCCGAAATGCCGCAAATTCATCGGAATCTTATTAACTTTGCAGTAGTTTAACGCCACATCGGCATAACTGTCTTTATGCACTCTGTTTCAACGAGAAGTTATTCTCACAGAGTGTGTATAAAACGACTGAAAAGCGTGGACAACGAAAACGCCTTGAAAAGGGGCTTCGAGTTTTCCACATTACTAACATCCTATCATCATCATACTTATTTTTTCTTTTCTTATAAATAATAAAAAGGTATATAATAATTGAGTGTTGGTAAAAACTTTTCGTGGCAGAAAAGGATGCCGGCGGAGGGGCTACCACAATGAAGAATGACAAAAACAATGGCACTATGAAAGAAGAGTGGACTGAAAAAGGATACATCGACGAGGCGGCTCCCGAGGGCGTCGACCTCAAAGCTGAGATACGCCGGCTGTGCCGCGAGAAGCGGGCTGTGCTCCTGGCGCATTATTAC
>CAYXGN010000168.1:0-4369 GCA_964464505.1 uncultured Prevotella sp. | reverse complement strand
GCGTATCTCCGAGACTCGCCCTCCTACACTTTACTTCCGAAAAACAAAATTTTTCATCGTTTATGCAATAAAAATCGTTTTTGTGTTTGCTTTTCGGATTATTTCGCTAACTTTGTGCCGTCTGCATTCCCATTCCGGAAGCCCCAATGGGCAGAGGTTGGGCAGACATACATATCGGTAAAGGCGTTTTTGTACGCTTCAGTTTTGACAATCCGTGAATCTCGCAAGTTCAACTGTAAGTCAAAAACTAAGCAGCAAAGAACGCTTCATTTAATTAAATGATTTTGCAATGAAGATAAAAGTATTTTTAGTTCTATTTTTGGGGGTAATAAGCCAATGCGCATTCGCTCAAAAACATATGAAATTTATGGGCATTCCAATTGATGGTAATGTTGATGTTTTTTGTGAGAAATTATCTCAAAATGGATTTGTTAATAACGAATGTTCAAAGGATATCATTTCATTGAAGGGTTTGTTTTATGGTGAAGAATCATTAGTTGATGTCCATTTTGATGCAAGTACAAAAATCGTCTATGAGGTTAGTGTGTCAATTATTAAGGAAATGGATTTTTTAACTGAAAAAATTCAGAAATCAATTATGAATGCGATTGAAGAAAAATATAAGCATAAGAAAGAAACCGTAAATCCAAAACTTATGCAATATAATTATTATATTTTTGACCAATTTGATCCTATTGGTATGATACAAACATTCATTATCGGACCTTATGCATCTGAATCTTTAAAAGAATCTATGCTGTCCTTAACCTATATAGACGTGGAAAATTATCTTATGATAGAGCGTAAAAAACGAAATGACATTTAAATTGGGCGTTGGGTAAACATAGGAGGTCGAGCGATTCGCTCGACCTCCTATTGCTTTCCTATGGGCGGTCAAGAGGGTGCTATAAAGGGGTTCTGTTTCAAAAAGTTCACAAAAATACAACCTAATATAAAATATTTTGGTAACTTTGCACGCTGTACCAATAAGGAACGCCATTTTGCGATGGCTCGTTGCGCTTGCTGGCGGAGCGGGAAGTTCGCTTGGTACTGTCTTTCCCGATAAGTCATCTGTCCTTATCCCGAAGTTGGGTGGAAACCTTAAAAAAACAACTATAAATAAAAAGAAAAAATGGAAAAGTCAAACGTAAAGCCAGCTGAAGGTAAGCTTGGTATCATGGTCGTAGGCTGCGGCGCAGTTGCCACCACATTCATGACCGGCGTGTTTATGGCTCGTAAGGGACTTGCGAAGCCTATTGGTTCTATGACCCAGTACGACAAAATCCGCGTGGGCCGTGGTGCTGACAAGAAGTATCTACATTACAAGGACATCGTGCCACTCGCTGACCTCAACGATATCGTTTTTGGCTCATGGGATGTTTATCCGCAGAACGCCTATCAGGCAGCCATCTATGCCGAGGTGCTGAAGGAGAAGGACATCAACCCCGTAAAGGATGAGTTGGAGAAGATTGTCCCGATGAAGGCTGCTTTCGACAAGAACTATGCAAAGCGCCTTACTGGTGACAATGTGAAGGACTGCAAGACACGTTGGGAAATGGTGGAGGCTCTCCGCCAGGACATCCGCGACTTCAAGGAGAAGAACGGTTGCGCACGCATCGTTGTCATCTGGGCTGCTTCCACGGAGATTTATGTGCCGGTGGACATGAAGATTCATGGCACTCTGGCTGCTCTCGAAGAGGCAATGAAAGCTGATGACCGCGAGCATGTGGCTCCGTCAATGTGCTACGCTTACGCTGCATTGACAGAGGGTGCTCCCTTCATCATGGGCGCTCCTAACACCACAGTCGACATCCCCGCTATGTGGGAACTCGCCGAGAAGACCAAGATGCCTATCGCAGGCAAGGATTTCAAGACAGGCCAGACCCTCGTGAAGAGTGGTTTCGCTCCCATCATCGGCACACGCTGCCTCGGCTTGCACGGTTGGTTCTCTACCAATATCCTCGGCAACCGCGACGGTCTCGTGCTCGACGAGCCGGCAAACTTCCACACCAAGGAGGTGAGCAAGCTCTCCACTTTGGAGACAATCCTCAAGCCGGACGTACAGCCCGACCTCTATGGACACGGCAACGATGAGGACACTCAGTACTACCACAAAGTGCGCATCAACTATTATCCTCCCCGCAACGACAACAAGGAAGGCTGGGACAACATTGACATCTTCGGATGGATGGGCTATCCCATGCAGATTAAGATTAACTTCCTCTGCCGTGACTCTATCCTCGCTGCTCCATTGCTCCTCGACCTCACACTGTTGAGTGACCTTGCTGCTCGCGCAGGCCGTTATGGCATACAGCGCTTCCTGAGCTTCTTCCTCAAGGCTCCAATGCACGACTACACCAAGGGTGAGGAAGCCGTGAACCACCTCTATCAGCAATACACCATGCTGAAGAACGCCATCCGTGAGATGGGCGGTTATGAGGCTGACGAAGAAATAGACTAAAATCGGTCGCAAGACCGGACAACGGTTAATATTCAAGAAGGCGTGAACTTGATGCTCTGTCAAGTCCACGCCTTCTTCGTTGTTGGCATTCGTCCTCCTACATGTCCGTCATCGACAGGCCGCACAACTTCACCTCTTTATATTTATTGAAGAAGGTGCGGACGGCTTCATACTTTTCCTCCAAACGCTGCCGGTTGTATTTGTCTGAGTTGCGCTTAACTTCTGCAACCACAGCCGTGCGGTCGATGTCATTGAGGGCGATGAGGTCAATCTCATTATATCCCTTGCGGTCCCAATAGTATCCCACTTGCGTCACGCGCTCTTCTTCGGCAAACTTTTGGCGGAAATACTGTTCCAGAACGTGCCCCGAATAGTCGTTGTATTCCTTTTCTATCAGTTCATGGAGCAGTTCGTTGCGCTCCATCTCAATAAGATTCTGGTTGGGAAGGACAAAACGGAACCAGAAACGGAGGAAACAGTCGTCAATCGTCCAGCGTGCGTTGCGGTTTCCTGGCTTGGCAAACATGGGTTGAAGCTTGCGGACATAGTTGTAGTCTTCTTCCAGATTCTTCAAGTAAGAGCCAGTGTTTTTGCCGATGATGTTGTCAATTTGGTGTTGTACGGTCATCCCTCCCGCCACGAGTTGCAGGATGCTGAGATAGTTGGCGTAGTCTTTTCCAAACTCCGACATCACCAGTTCGCGGCCCTCGCTAAGGAAGGGACTTCCGGGAGCAGTGACCCAACGAAGCATGCTCTCTTTCGTTGTTGCTCCGTTGTCCATCAGCAGTGCAATGTATTTCGCAACGCCTCCTGTCAGCATGTAAAGGCAGAGAATATCCTCCGGCTGGAAATCGGCATTGTAATCGTGTAATATCTCTTTCATCACTCTTATGCTGAAGGGTTTCAAACGGATTTCGCAGTCTTTCCTGCCGTAGAGGGGTTCATCTTCGTTGTCGAACATTTTATGCATCATACTGTAAATGCTTCCGCAAGCGATAAGGTTCACTTTGGAGGCAGCGTGGTGCCGATCCCAGATGTTTTGTAAATGACTTGGTATTGCGGGGTTTACTTTCAGGAAGTTCTGAAATTCGTCAAGCACGAGCGTGAAATGGTGTGAGTGGCCAAACTCCATTAGCTGTTCAAAAAATTCAGCAAATGTTTTCAGACTCCCATAGATGTGGAGTCCCAGAGCCTCCTCGGCCGCATGTTGGAATTTCTCCGTCAAAACGCGTTCGTTGTCTTTCGACACATACAGATAAAGCATCTTTTGTTCGGCTTCCGTTTTCAGCAGAACGGCAGTCTTGCCGATGCGGCGCCTTCCCATAAGCACCGTGAACAACGACCTTTCGGCAGACTTCTCCCAGTTGCCCCGTAGTATGCCCAATTCCTTTTCTCTATCGTAAAACTTCATAATTTAATGCGCATTAAATTAACAGCCATTTAATTAATTGTACGCCAAAGTTACTCGTTTCTGCAAAATCGGAAATTATCTTTGTTGTTATAAAAGGTTAAATCGCTCAAGTTTCGGATTTGCATTTGTGTTGTGGCTCCCACAGATTCCTCTCGACCTCCTATGGTTTGCATCGTTTTTTAGGGGCGCGTCTCGGCAATCCGCGCCTACTATTCAGCGCAAAAAGCAATCAGTACTTGACGCAAAGTACTCCAGTACTTGCCGTGGATTACTCCAGTACTTGCCGTGGAGGACTGCAGTACTTGGCGTAGAGGACTGGCACTTTCAGTATGCAATGTTTTCTTTTTTGCTCTTCAAACACTTCACTTTTCCTCCTTTCCTTGGGCAACTTGAATTATTTTTCCTATCTTTGCATAAGATAAGCTGCACTCGGCAATAAGAAAGTAAACTTTTCATAAGATAGGCTGCACCTCAGCAATTAAAGCAAGCTTTATTGC
>CAYXGN010000167.1:0-4379 GCA_964464505.1 uncultured Prevotella sp. | reverse complement strand
GCCGGAGAGTTGCCGGAAGAGGAGGCAAAGCACGCTGTCAGGGTGTTGCGCCTGCAGAGTGGCGACAGCCTGTTCCTGGTGGACGGCGAAGGCGGATTGTTTGAGGCGGAGGTCACTGTGGCATCGGGCAAGCACTGCATGTATAACATTGTCAACGCTCTGCCTTATCAAAAGGAATGGCAGGGGCGCATTAGCCTTGCCATTGCTCCGACAAAGATGATGGACCGCATGGAGTGGATGGCAGAGAAAGCCACGGAGATAGGCTTCGACGAGATTTGCTTCCTCGATTGCAAGTTCTCGGAGCGCAAGACAATCCGCACCGACAGGATTGAGAAGATTGTCGTGTCGGCAATGAAACAAAGCCACAAGGCGTGTAAGCCAAAGGTAGGCGAGATGACTGACTTCAAGAAATATGTCGATGCCAATAGTTCCGGGCATCGCTTCATAGCCCATTGCTATGATGAGGTGGAGCGGACAGACCTCTTTACCGAACTGCAATCGATAAATCCGGAAGAGCAAGTGACGGTGCTCATAGGTCCCGAAGGCGATTTCGCCATTGACGAGGTGGAGTACGCCTTGAAGAAAGGCTATAAGTCGGTCTCGCTAGCTCGCAGCCGACTCCGCACGGAGACAGCAGGCTTGTGTGCCGTCGAAATGGCGAACCTTACAAAGAGAATCTTGGGAGTTCCTTGCGGAGATATTCTGCGGTGAAGCCCTTGTGGCTTTGCGCCACTTCCTCCGGCGTACCTGCAACCAGGAGGTTGCCGCCTTCGCGTCCTCCTTCGGGACCCATGTCGATGATGTAGTCGGCGAGTTTTATTACATCGAGGTTGTGCTCTATTATTATGACGGTGTTGCCCCGGTCTACCAACTTCCCTATTACTTCCATAAGGATGCGGATATCCTCGAAGTGCAGGCCTGTTGTGGGCTCGTCCAGGATATAAAGCGTCTTGCCGGTGTCGCGTTTGCTTAGTTCTGCTGCGAGTTTTATTCGCTGGCTCTCACCTCCCGACAAGGTCGTGGAAGACTGTCCGAGTTTGATATATCCCAGTCCCACATCCTGTATTGTCTTAATCTTCTGAAGGATAGAGGGGACATTCTCGAAGAACTCCACGGCGTGGTTTATCGTCATGTCAAGGACATCGGCAATGCTTTTTCCCTTGTATCTCACCTCAAGGGTCTCGCGGTTGTAGCGTTTGCCGTGGCACACCTCGCACGGCACCGTCACATCGGGCAGGAAAGTCATCTCGATGGTCTTGTAGCCGTTGCCGCCGCACGCCTCGCAACGCCCTCCTTTCACGTTGAAAGAAAACCTGCCGGGCTTATAACCTCTCATCTTCGCTTCCGGCAGACCTACGAAGAGGGAGCGGATGTCGCTGAACACGCCGGTGTAGGTGGCAGGGTTGGAGCGTGGCGTGCGACCCAACGGTGACTGGTCTACATTGACAATCTTGTCAATGTGCTCTATCCCCTCGATGCTGTCGTAGGGCAAGGGCTTCTTGTGGGAACGGTAGAAATGATGACTGAGAATGGGTTGCAGGGTCTCGTTGATGAGTGTTGACTTCCCCGACCCGCTCACGCCTGTCACGACGATGAGTTTGCCGAGAGGAAACTCCACATCGACGTTCTTCAGATTGTTTCCCCGTGCTCCGCGAAGGACAATGCTCTTGCCGTTGCCCTGTCGCCGCTCCTCGGGCACGGCGATTTGTCGTTTCCCATTGAGGTAATCTGACGTTATTGTGCTGCTTTTCAGCATCTGTTGAGGCGTGCCTTGGAACACCACTTCGCCTCCGTGTACTCCTGCCTTGGGACCTATATCGACGATGTAGTCGGCCCTGAGCATCATCTCCTTGTCGTGCTCCACCACGATGACGCTATTGCCCATATCGCGCAACTCCTTGAGCGAGCGGATGAGCCGGTCGTTGTCGCGCTGATGCAGACCTATACTCGGCTCATCGAGGATGTAGAGCACATTGACGAGTTGCGACCCTATCTGTGTGGCAAGCCTTATGCGCTGACTCTCGCCTCCCGAGAGCGATGCCGACTGGCGGTTGAGGGAGAGATAGTTGAGTCCCACATCGAGCAGGAAGTCGATGCGCTTGCCTATTTCCTTCAATATCTCATTTGCAATCTCTTTCTGTCTGTCATCGAGACAAGTGTCTGCCTTGTCAATCCACTGGCGCAGTTCACCCAAGTCCATGTCGGAGAGTTGCGCTATGTTCTTGTCGGCAACGTGATAGGAGAGGGCTTCGCGGTTAAGCCGGTGACCGTGACACTCGGGACACTCGCAGGTGGCGAGAAACTGGTCAGCCCATTTCTGCGCGCTGGCAGAGTCATCGGTCTCGATGACGGTGCGGAGATATTTCATCACGCCGTCGAAAGAGGTGAAATGGTCACTTGACGTGTGGATAGTTTCCTTGTCAATCTTTATCGTTTCGAGCGAGCCATAGAGAATCTCGTTCAGCACATCCTCCGGGATTTCTTTGACAGGGGTCTTGACGGTGCAGTCGTTCTTCTTCAAAAGGGCATCTATCTGCCAGAAAATCATCTGGTTCTTGTATTTGCCGAGAGGAACTATTGCGCCGTCGTGGATGGAGAGGGAAGTGTCGGGGATTACCTTTTTGATGTCTATCTCGTTGATGTAGCCAAGACCCTTGCAGCGCGGGCAAGCACCCTCGGGCGAGTTGAAGGAAAAAATGTTTGGCGCAGGGTCTTTGTAGGAAAGTCCTGTAGTGGGACACATAAGTCGCTTGGAAAAGTTCTTCGCCTCGCCGCTGTCCTTGTCGAGAATCATGATGAGTCCGTCGCCTTGCCTCATGGCTACGCTGATGCTTTTCTTGAGCCGGTCGAGGAAAGAGTCCTTCATCACCAATTTGTCGATGACCACCTCTATGTTGTGGTTCTTGTAACGGTCGGTCTTCAGCCCCTGCACTATCTCCTTTATCTCGCCGTCGATGCGGGCATAGAGAAAACCCTTGCGGCGCAGACTCTCAAAGAGTTCGCGGTAGTGTCCCTTCCTCTGTCTCACCACCGGCGCAAGGATATAGATTTTCTTGCCGGAATATCTCTCCGAGATCATCTGCAAAATCCTCTCCTCGGTGTATTTCACCATCTTCTCGCCAGTGTTGTAACTATAGGCCACGCCAATGCGGGCGAAGAGGAGTCGCAGGTAATCGTAAACTTCGGTGGTGGTGCCGACGGTGGAGCGGGGGTTCTTGTTTGTAGTCTTCTGTTCTATGCTGATGACAGGACTCAACCCTTGTATCACGTCCACATCGGGACGCTCCATCTCTCCGAGGAAGTTGCGGGCGTAAGCCGAGAATGTCTCTATGTAGCGACGCTGCCCTTCGGCGTAGATGGTGTCGAAGGCGAGCGACGACTTGCCCGAACCGCTGAGCCCCGTGAAGACAGTAAGACTCCCGCGCGGAATGTCTACATCCACATTCTTGAGGTTATGGACGCGCGCGCCGCGCACTGTGATTTTGTCGTCGACCATAGTGTTATTCGGTGGTAGTGGTGCTTGTCTCCTCATCGTAGCCGCGAAGAAGGTTGACATCCCTCTTGATGTTGTACTTTATGCCGTCGGCTCCCTTTGCCTTGACGAGGACATAATAAACGCCGTCCTTGACATCTTTGCCGTGGAAGGTGCCGTCCCAACCGTCGGCAGGATTGGTCCATTCGAACAGTTTCTGTCCCCAACGGTTGAAGATGTAGGCGTGAAACTCCACAAGACTCTGGTAACCCGACTTCGCTTTGTAGACATCGTTTATGCCGTCGCCGTTGGGCGAGAAGGCGTTGGGCATCTCGAGTTTGCTCTCCGAAATGGTCACCCTGATGGGTTCGCTCTCCGACCAATATTCCTCGGTGTAAGCCACGGTGTCATTGCCTTGTGTGAAGACGGCATAGAGTTCTATCTCGTGCGAGCCTGCCTTCGTGAACGTGTAGTCGGTGTCCTCCTCGTATCTGATGAGATAGGGCGACTGCTCGCCGGTCATCGTGAATCGCCACTCATAGTGCGCTGTCCAACTCCCTGTGTTCTCGGCGTTGGCTTTAAAATGTACTTCCAGAGGAGCCGACTCGGAGATGGTGGTTGAGGTCTCTTCGCCGTCCTTATTGGAATAGGTGGCTGTCGGCGAAATCGTGGGAACATCGTCGGCGTATATAGGTTGGCATAAAGCAACAGTCATTGCCATTGCTGCCATGATGAGTCGTTTGTTCATTTGTGAAGTTTTTCCTTTTGAATGATGGCATCCATCTCTTCAAACTCCTTGCCCATGTTGAGGTTCAGATAGATGGTATAGAGAGGCACAGCCCATTTCGAGGAGTCTGTGGGAACGAGTGCGCGGTATTGCTGCATGTAAGGCAACGCCTTCCGGTAA
>CAYXGN010000166.1:0-4398 GCA_964464505.1 uncultured Prevotella sp. | reverse complement strand
AGATAGTGCAAACCGTAGTAGGCGCAGATCGCCGAGATGCGCCCCTCAAAGAAATTTACAAGGGTGCGTCTCGGCAATCCGCACCTACTAAGATTACCAAAATCTGCACTTTCTCTGAAATGTTAAAATTTAACATTCTAAAGGCGCGAGAAATTGAAAAAATCAACCAAGTAGGAAGTTGTGCGAAAATATTCGCGTATAGAGGGCTTATCGCTTACTCACTGTCAATCAGGGATTTACGTCATTTTAGAACAGAAAGGGTCATTTTCACTATGAGAAAGCAACGGGTTTTCTATGAGAAAGCAACGAGTTTTCTATGTGAAAGTGCCGACTTTACTACACGAAAGCACCGAGTTTACTACCCGAAAAGAGCATCTTTTCTTTCCGAGGCAAATTCCGGAAGAATAAAAATCTCCCAAATTTGCGTTTTCCGATTGTCGACTTTGGACCGCGAAGTCATTTTTGCCACTTTTCATTCTCTAGAATTCATTTTTTCGTTGAGATTTTTCTTCGCCTCGAACGGCATTTATAAATGCATTTTGAACCGTATAAATGGGGGTAAATGTTAAAGGAGATTCCTAAAAAAATGCAAGCCGAACGCAAAACAAACTATAAATTGCGAGGGTAACTTAGTAGGCGCGTATGCATTTCTCCTCCCTTTTAGGGGAGGTCGGGAGAGGCTTAGACGCGCCCAACTAAAAGGCATTGCAAACTGTAGGATTGCTGCTTAAGCGGTGTACCTCGGAGATATACGCCTACTATGAGATTCGTGGTCAAAAAAAAATAATTTCAGTGTCCTCAGTGCTGTCCGTGGGAGAATATTTGAGGGGTGCGCCTCGGAGATGCGCACCTACTATGATTACCGTCGCCCCTTTGAATCCACCTGCACGAAGTCTTAAAAAAGTGTAATTCCACAGCAAAAGCCACCCTTTTGCCACATTATAAATAATAAAGCATTAACTTTGCATAAGATAGGCTGCACCTCAGCAATTAAAGCAAGCTTTGCATAAGATAGGCTGCACTCGGCATAGTTCAAGCAAGCTTGACTCTGCACTCGTTTGCACTATCTTTTCTTGCATTCGGTTTGCACTATCTTTGCCATTAATATTTTCACCAATAACAAACCTATGGAAATTTCCAAACATCTTAGAACGGCGATTTTTATAATCGCCACCCTCGCGGCACTGCCATCCTTTGCGCAAGTGTCCGACAAGCCCGAGAACGGCAAAATTTATCTCATCAACCGCAACACCAATACGAGTGCCTACATGTACGAGGCAGCAGGCAACAAACTCGCCATCGGTGCTGCCAGCAACACGCAGAAGCAATACTGGAGATTTGTCCCGACGGGCAAGACCGACTGCTTCTACATCCAGAACGTTACCACGAACAACTACATACAGTCGTCGAACATCGCCCCCGTCGATGACTCCGGGCTGTCAGTGGTCACCGGCACCGACCCCGTGGAGTTTGAGATTAAGGCAAACACCTCTTCGAGCTTCACCGGCTACTACTATATGTGCAGCACCGACCAATCGAACATCCAGACAGAAAGCGACGGCAGCTATGGACTCAACTGCGGTTACGAGAATGGTGTCGTGGCTTACCACATACGCTACAACCGCGGCAACTCCTATTGGGAATTCCACGAGACAACCTACGACTATGCTTCAGCTTCAGACGTGCGCAGCCGCTACTCACGCGAACTCGGTGTCTACAACCTTTCCTGCGGCACTGCGGGTTCGGCTTATCTCACCACTCTCCGCCTTGAGGGCGATGCCGTCACCGACGAAATTGACTACACGGCACAGTCAGCCCCATCCCTCTATTACAACCTGCTGCGCAAGGACCGCGCCACAGTCACACCCGGTGCCACCGCCAACCTGAGTTACACGGCGAAGAATATGGACGGCAACTACAAGGTGATGGCATATTTCGACTGGAACGGCGACGGCGTGTTTGAGACGATGTCGTCACTCGGCACGGGAAGCACCGGCAGCCTCAACTTCACCGTTCCCGAAGATGCAACGCTCGGCGACACCCACATCCGCCTCCGCCTTACCGACAACGCCCTTGAAGAAGCGGAAGACGATGTGAACGGCTTCATCTATGAAATCCTGGCAACCATAGCCAATGCCGATGCCTCACAGCGCACGCTCACCATCTGCTCCTGCGACAACAATCGCGGGAAAGCAATGCTAGTGGGACTCACCGGCGTAGTCAAAGAGGACGGCAGCACCACTCTCACCGCCGACCGCGGCACTACAGTGACGGTGGAGGCAACGCCGCGCGGCAATGCTTCCTTCAAGGGGTGGGCTATCGACGGAGTGACCGTCTCCACGGAGAGCACTTACGAATTTGCCTTGACACAGAGCGTAACCCTCACCGCCCTCTTCTCGCCCAACACCGATTTGTCCACAGGCATAAGCCGGACTGTAGCACGCCGCTCTTGCTCCGCCGACCAGCACCCTTACAACCTTGCAGGTCAGCGCATCAACCTCGAGGACTATCGCGGCGTGTACATCCAGCAAGGACAGAAGAAAGTGAAATAACAATAACAATATCAAACTACTCTTTTACTTTTTTATAAAACGAAAGTCATGGTAAAGCAAAACATATCACACCCTAGAACAAACATTTTCGACACACTCCACATGAACAAGTTACTCCTCACCACCGCTGCCCTCACGCCGCTCACGGCATTGGCGCAAGAGGCAAACGCCGAGAAACCCAACATCATCTTCATCCTCTGCGATGACATGGGTTACGGCGACCTCGCCTGCTACGGACAGCCCTACATCAACACTCCCAACATTGACCGCCTCGCATCGGAAGGCATGCGCTTCACACAAGCCTACTCCGGCAGCCCTGTGAGTGCGCCTTCACGCGCGACAATAATGACGGGTCAGCACACTGGCCACACCCATGTGCGCGGCAACCTCGAGTATTGGAAGAACCGCTCCAACATCACCTACGGAAAGAGTCAGGACCCCGACCGCGTAGGACAAGAGCCCTATGAGGCCGACCACATCATCCTGCCCGAAATAATGAAGAAGAACGGCTACACCACCGGTATGTTCGGCAAATGGGCTGGCGGCTATGAGGGTTCTGTCTCGACACCCGACAAGCGCGGCGTTGACGAATACTACGGCTACATCTGCCAATATATGGCGCACATGTACTACCCCAACTTCCTCAACCGCTACAGCAAACGGCTCGGGGACAGTGGGACAATACGCCTGGAACTGACAGAGAACACGAAGTACAGCACCTCCAACTCCGACTATGCCAACCGCACACAATACTCCGGCGACCTCATCCACCACGAAGCCCTCGACTGGATAGACCGTCAGGAGGCAGGGCAGCCTTTCTACGGCTTCTTCACCTACACGCTGCCGCACGCAGAGTTGTATCAGCCCAACGACTCCATTCTCCAGGCCTACAAAGAGCGTTTCTGCGACGACACCTCCTTCGCCGGCGTTGACCGCTATCATGCCAACACGCACATGCACGCGCAGTTCGCTGCCATGATAACGCGACTCGATGCCTATGTGGGCGAGATTATGGAGCACCTCAAGGCGAAAGGCTTTGACAAGAACACGCTCGTCATCTTCTCTTCCGACAACGGCCCTCACGAGGAAGGCGGTGCCGACCCGACATTCTTCGGTCGCGACGGAAAACTCAAAGGACTGAAACGCTCATGCAACGAGGGAGGCATCCGCATCCCGTTCATCGCCTGGTGGCCGGGACATGTGCCGTCGGGAACAGTGAACGACCATCAACTCGCGTTCTACGACATCCTCCCCACATTCTGCGAACTCCTCGGAACGAACGAGAGCAACTATCTCAACGCTAGCGTTGCCGACGACTGCTTCGACGGTATCTCCTTCGCCCCCACACTCTTGGGCAACGACAAAGACCAGAAGGAGCACGAATTCCTCTACTGGGAGTTCCACGAGACCAACCAAATAGGTGTGCGCTCAGGCAACTGGAAGCTCATCTATCGCAATGGAGCGAGCGAACTCTACGACCTCGCCACCGACGTGCACGAGGACAACAACATCGCTTCACAGTATCCGGAGGTTGTGAAGGAACTCGAGCAGGTCATCAAAGACCAGCATGTCGAGTCATCCCTCTTCAAAGTCTCGTTGCCGCAATAACAGCAGCGCAACGCGCAACACCCCTAACGCCCCACTCTATTCGCACGGAGAATTTCCCTTCCCGAAAGTCCTCCGTGCGAATTTTGTTTACACCTTATTATATATAGTGCGCTTCTCCACACGGAAACGTAGTAGGCGCGGATGCATTTCTCCTCCCCTACAGGGGAGGTCGGGAGAGGCTTAGACGCGCCCTTTATGCAAATTGTAGTAGGTGCGGATCGCCGAGACGCACCCTTGT
>CAYXGN010000165.1:0-4454 GCA_964464505.1 uncultured Prevotella sp. | reverse complement strand
AAGATAGAGTTCAAAGATATGTACTTCCGCCACGATATAGGTTTTGACCTTTAAAATATAGCTATTTATCCCGCCAGTCAGTGATAAAGAAAAGATTTCAAAATAAGGTGGCAGAGAGTAGGCTGGCTTTGCCTGTCACTGCCATTTATGCCTTGCTCGTGAGTCTGGCTTTCGGACTCGTTTCCGAGCAGTTGTGGGCATCCCTTGCCTTATTGGGGGTGTCCACCTACCTCATGGCTGAGTTGAACAACGCCAATGCACTCATCCGCATCTACAGTCGCATGGTGTCGTGTTCCTTCCTCGTCCTTGCATTACTGTCGAAATCGGTGTTCGTAGATGTGCGCAGTGGGGTAGTGCAGGTGTGTTTCATCCTTTTCTTCCTCCTTTTCTTCCAGACCTATCAAGACAAGCGCGCCGTGGGACACATCTTCTATGCCTTCCTGATGCTCGGCATAGCTAGTGTGGCTTTCCCGCAGATAGTGTTCTTTGTCCCCGTCATTTGGATTCTGATGTTCACCAACATACAGTCGGGCAGTCTCCGCACTGTCTTCGCTTCGTTGTTGGGTCTCGTCTTTCCTTATGTCTTCTGGGCTGTCTGGTGCCTTTACCAAGGCGATGCCACAGCTCTGCTTTCGCATTTTGAGAGTATCACCGTCTTTGGAAAGCCGTTCCACCTGGCATCAATATCGTTGGCGGACAAGATTCTTTTTTGCTTCATCTCGCTATTGGCTCTTGTCGGCATCGTCCACTTTCATCGCAACAACTACAAGGACCACATCCGCACCCGCGTACTATTCGAGGTGTTCACCACATTCAATCTTGTGACAATCCTCTTTGCTCTTCTGCAACCTGCTCATTTCCTCTGCCTTGTCTCCATGCTCGTTGTCTGCACGGCACCGATGATAGGGCATTACATCAGTCTGACAAACACGCGACTGACCAACATATCGTTCTTCCTCATCGTGTTTGCCTCATTGTTCCTAACCGTCACCAACCTATGGAAGCCTTTTTAGAAGTTCTTCACGATTGGGGATATTGGGGGATGCTTGTTTCTGCCTTCCTAGCAGGGAGTTTCTTCCCCTTCAACAGCGAAGCGGTGATGCTGGGCTTGCTGGCAGCAGGACTCCAACCCGCTCCTCTCGTCATCTACGGTACGATAGGCAATGTCTTAGGGTCGTTGTTCAACTATGGAGTGGGGCACTTGGGTAAGGTGGAATGGATAGAACGCTACCTCCATGTGAGTCGCGAGTCACTCGACAAGGCAGAGAAGTTTATGGGAGGACGTGGTGCCTGGATGGGTTTCTTCGCCTTCATACCTATCTTGGGCAGTGCCATAACCATACTCCTCGGACTGATGAAAGCCAACTTCTTCATCTCTTTCCTCAGCATCACGATAGGGAAACTCGGGCGTTACCTCATCCTCGTCTACGGTGCGTTGGCGTGTTTCAAATGATTTTTCTATGCGCGCGTACATTATTTATATTATAGCAGCTCTCTCCGTTTTGTCTTTATGCGGATGCGGGTCACGCCAAAAGCGCGACCATAAGTCCGTCGTGACTGTAACCATCGCGCCTTATAAGTATTTTGTAGAAGCCTTGGCAGGCGACAAGGTAGAGGTGGAGGTGCTTGTGCCGCAGGGCAGCAACCCCGAGACCTACGAGCCCACAGCACGCCAGATGATGCAACTCTCCGAGAGCGCACTCTACATCCGTGTGGGTAATCTGGGTTTCGAGCGCAGTTGGATGCAACGCATCAGAGACAATGCACCCTCGCTGACTATCGTCAACTCCTCCGTGGGTATCACGCCAAGGCAGAGTGATGACGGGCACAGCGACCCCCACGTCTGGATGAGTGTCGCCAACGCACGGATAATAACAACAAACATCTGCAACGCCCTTGTCTCGGCGTTCCCCAAAGACAGCACTTGTTTCAAAGAGAGGTTTGCGGCTTTCTCTGCCCAACTCGATTCCCTTGACCTGACGATTAGCGACAACGTGAAGAAAGCCCGTTCCCGCTCTTTTCTCATCTATCACCCTATGCTTACCTATCTCGCTGCCGACTACGGACTGACGCAGATGTCGCTGGAGCAGGAGGGCAGCGAACCCAGTGCCGCCGGGCTGAAGGAAATCGTCAAGAAGGCAAAGCTGGAAAGGGTGCAAGTGATATTGGTGCAACAGGAGTTTAACAACCGCAACGTAGAAGTGGTGGCAAAGAGTCTCGGCATCGCCACCCGCGCCATCAACCCTCTGGGCTACGACTGGCAACAGAATATGATTCATATATCAGAATCGCTCCGATAAATATGACAAATCTCATAGAACTCAACAACATCTCTGCCGGATATGGCGACAAGGAAATCCTCTCCAACGTGACCATCAACATTCCTCAACGCGGTTTTCTTGGTGTAATAGGTCCCAATGGAGGAGGGAAGACGACACTGCTGCGCGTCATCCTCGGTATGCTGAAGCCCACCTCGGGCAGCATGACCTTCTTCCGTGCTGACGGCACACCGCAGGAGCACATCAACATGGGTTATCTGCCGCAGCACACTCAGATAGACAGGAAGTTTCCTCTCTCCGTCAAGGAGGTGTTGCGCTCCGGCTTGAGTTGGTCGTTCAAGGACATCTTCTCCACAGAGAAGAAGGTCTATAACAAACGCCAACTTGATGCCGTCATCGAGCGGTTTCATCTGGAGGATGTTGCTGACTGTCACATCTCCGAACTGAGTGGAGGTCAGTTGCAGCGCGTGCTCATCGCCAGAGCCGTCATCGCCAAACCCGATGTCGTCATCCTTGACGAGCCCAACACCTACATCGACCCCCACTCACAGAGCCGTACCTACGAGATGCTTAAAAGCGTCAACGACGAATGTGCCGTCATCGTCGTAGGCCACGACATAGAAGCCCTCCTCCGTCACGCGCAAACCATCGTCTGCCTGAACCACACGGCAGAGCAGTATGATGCCAACGACATAACGCGCGAAGCGATAGACAAGTGCTTCGCTTGTTAGTAGACCCGGATGCTTATCTCCTCCCCTACAGGGGAGGTCGGGAGAGGCTTAGACGCGCCCCTAATATGAATTTCGTGTAATCTTTAGTTGTCAATTGCGTGGGTGCACCTCGGCGATGTGCACCTACTACGGTATGTCACGCCAACTAGATGGTAGTAGGCGCGTATCTCCGAGACGCGCCCAAAGTGATAGAACAAAAAATTAAAATAGAAAAATAATGTAAAACGATGAAAATAGGAGATAAAGTAAAGTTTCTCAGTGAGACCGGTGGCGGTCGCATTGCAGGGTTCCAGGGCAAAGACATTGCCTTGGTTGAAGACGAAGACGGATTTCAGATTCCAACGCCGTTGTCCGACTTGGTGCTGGCAGCGAGTACAGATGAATATCGCTCCGCACAGTCAGTTGCTTCCGGTAAGCACAATAATGACGCGGAAGAGGCAAACCAAGACTTCCATAAATCGGTGAAGTCGAAAATCAATGCTTTTGGAGATGATGAAGAACTGGAAGAAGAGTCCGACCCATCGGACAAGGAAGTGACTTTCACCCTCCCCGTGGAG
The DNA here is from genome assembly GCA_964464505.1 of uncultured Prevotella sp. Classification (GTDB taxonomy): domain Bacteria; phylum Bacteroidota; class Bacteroidia; order Bacteroidales; family Bacteroidaceae; genus Prevotella. The sequence goes on along the minus strand of CAYXGN010000165.1, from coordinate 887 downwards.
GAGCGCAAGGGAGGCAATGTCTTGAATGTCTATCTGGCCTTTGTCCCCGAAGACAGTCGCACGCTGTCGACGACAACATTTAACTGTTACATCGTAAATGACAGCAATTATTACCTCCGCTATTCCTTGTTGACGGTGAACGGGCAGGTTGTAGCACTCCATTCCGAGGGAGAAATAGAACCCAATACAAAGGTGTTCATCGAGGAAATGGGTTACGACAGTCTCAGTCTCTTTGATAAAGTCGCCATCCAGATGTTTGCGTACAAGCGCGACAAGGACTTTGTGAAGAAACCTGTCGTGGATGTCCTTCTTAAAATAGACAAGGTGAAGTTCTACAAACTCCATTCCTTCCGCGACAATGACTTCTTTGAACAGCCCGCATTGCTCTATACCATCGTTGAGAACGATGCCAAAAAGCAGGAGTTAAGCGTCGATGCCGACAGCCTGGCGGAGGGTATGCTTGCCCGCAAAACCGATAACAACGCTGCGCAAAGCAAGTCGCCGTCCAGCAGAACGCAAGCGGAGACTTACGTGCGCCGCTATGCCGACGGGAAGATAGGCAATCCGTTTGTCAACAAGACAAAGGGCGATGTCCTTGTCGTGGACTTGCACGCCGATGCCGTTCTTGAGACGACAGCCGGGATGAGTCATGTAGACATTCTGAACTATCAACTCGACGTGTTCCGCAAAACCATGGAGGAAAACAAGGGCAACAAAGGCAAAAAGATAATCTTCATTCACGGCAAGGGCGAAGGCGTGTTGCGCAATGCCGTTGTCAATGAGTTGCGCTACCGCTACAAGCGATGCAAATATCAGGATGCCTCGTTCCAGGAGTACGGCTACGGCGCAACCCAAGTGACAATCTTCTGAGAATAGGAATTGCCGAG
>CAYXGN010000164.1:0-4454 GCA_964464505.1 uncultured Prevotella sp. | reverse complement strand
TAGTAGGTGCGCATCTCCGAGGCGCACCCCTCAGACAGCGAAAGCCCCTCCCGACCTCCCTGCCGGGGAGGAGAACCAAATGCATTGCAAGCAAAGGAGGTCGAGCGTCCCCGCTCGACGACAAGCAAAAGGCGGCACCATTAGTGCGCGCTGAAAGCGCTTTTTTCCTCCAGCCCGGGGCAGAGTCTCGGAGCGATAGCGGAGAGACGGCACCCCGGGTAGCATAGGTCAGAACACATCTGCGCCCTGTAAGGGCAACTATAAGAGCATCAATGAGTTGCGGCTTTATAGTTGCCCTTACAGGGCGCAGGTTTCTTTATGATGCCATAACCCAGGGCGCTGCCCTGGGCTGGAGGACAATTGCCCCTTCGGGGCGCATTGGTTGCGAATTGAGGGGCGCATCTCGGCGATGTGCGCCTACTATGGTTACCCCAGCATACAAAAAAAGCCCTCCCCGGCGGGGAGGGTTGGGAGGGGCTTTTATTCCTCCGCTATTGCGAAGTCGAGTTGTTTCTTCTCAAGGTTTGCGGCTGCAACGGTGATGCGGATGGGGTCGCCGAGTTGGTAGATGTTATGGTGGCGGCGACCCACGAGGCAGTAGTTGCGCTCGTCAAAGTCGTAGTAGTCGTCGTCGAGGTCGCGCATCGGGACGAGTCCTTCGCAGTGGTTTTCGTCTATCTCGCAGTAGATGCCGTAGCTCTGGATGCCCGATATGTGTGCATCGTAGGTGTTGCCCACGCGCTCAGCCATAAATTCCACTGCCTTATACTTTATGGAGTCGCGCTCGGCGTTGGCTGCTATCTGCTCCATCTCCGACGAGTGTTCGCAGAGTTCTTCGTAATGTTCCTTGTTTGCGGAGCGCGCCCCTTGCTGGTAACGCGTTATCAGCCGGTGCACCATCGTGTCGGGATAGCGGCGTATCGGCGATGTGAAATGGGTGTAATAATCGAACGCCAAGCCGAAGTGTCCGGTGTTGTGGGTGGAATATTTCGCCTTCATCATGGCGCGGAGAGCCACTGTCTGGATGAGGTTTTGCTCGCGCTTGCCCTCGCAGGAAGCCATGAGCGTGTTGAGAGAGCGTGCCAGTGCGCCACGGGTGCCGTCGGTCTTCATCTTGTAGCCGAACTTGACCACAAACTCGCGCAGCGTCTCCAGCTTCTGCGGGTCGGGGTTGTCGTGTACGCGATAAGGCAGGGTCTTCGCCTTCTGACCCTTCTTCACCTTGCCGATGCTTTCCGCTACGGTGCGGTTGGCAAGGAGCATGAACTCCTCAATGAGTTTGTTGGCATCCTTGGAGCGCTTGAAATAGCAGCGCACGGGGCGGCCGTGCTTGTCGACATCGAAGTGGAGCTCTTCGCGGTTGAAGCGCACTGAGCCGTTCTTGAACCTCACGGCGCGCAGCTTCTTGGCGAGACGGTCGAGTTGGATGAGCCTGTCGGCGTTCTCACCCTTATATCCTTCCTTCGGAGCGGGGGGTGCCGGCTCGCCCGTTCCGTCCTTCACGCCGTTGTCTTCGAGAATGCGTTGCACCTGTTCGTAGGTGTAGCGGCGGTCGGAGCGTATCACGGTGTGGACTATGCGATAGGCTTTCACGTTGGCATCGTCGTCGAGATGGAAAATGACGGAGAAGGCGAGCTTCTCCTCATTGGGCCGAAGGGAGCAGATGAAGTTGCACAGACGCTCGGGCAGCATGGGTATGGTGCGGTCCACAAGGTAGATGCTTGTGGCGCGCTTCATTGCCTCCTTGTCGATGATGGAGCCTTCCTTGACATAGTGGCTCACGTCGGCGATGTGGACACCCACCTCCCACAGTCCTTTTTTCAAGGGTTTTATGGAGAGCGCATCGTCGAAGTCCTTGGCGTCGCGGGGGTCGATGGTGCAGGTGAAGGTGTCGCGGAAGTCCTCGCGCTCGGCTATGTCGGCATCGGTGATGTCGGCACTTATCTTCTCGGCGGCTTCCTCCACGGCTTTCGGATACTTGTAAGGCAGACCGTATTGCGCCAAGATGGTGTTCATCTCAACGTCGTTGTCGCCCGACTTTCCGAGCACATCGATTACCTCTCCTATCATGTTCCTGTGGTCGGCATCAGGCCATTCCTTTATCTTCACCACCACATTGTCGCCGTCCTTGCCTCCTTTGAGTCGCCGGCGGGGAATGATGATGCTGTTGGCAAGCACATTGGAGGGCGAGATGAGCGTTATCAGTTCGCTGCCGAAACTCAGACGGCCCACGAAAGTGTCCTTGGCACGATGGAGGATGGCTATCACCTGTGCCTCCTTTATGTGGTTCTTGCGGCGCGCCATGCACGAGAAGCGGACGCGGTCGCCCGACAGTGCCCACATGGAATTGCGCTCTGCCACGAAGATGGGCTTGTCGCTTCCGTCGGGGGTGACGCTGTTCTTGCCGTTGATTTTGCGAAGGAACGTGCCCTCCTGCACCTGCCCCCGGGTGTTGAGCTGGTAGGCATTGTCAGCCACACGGGTGAGGACATCGTCCCACGCCATCTCCTCCATGATGTCGATGGCAAGCATCTTGAGAGGATGGGTGTCGAGTTTCAATGCGCGGAAGATGTCCTTGAACGACAACCGCTTGCCGGCATTGACTGTGAAAAACTCTTCGATGACCTTGGCAAGCTGTGCTTTCGACATGCGTTTGCCGCCTTTCTTTTCTTTTCCCATAGTATTACTATTTTGTTGCAAATAAACAAAAAAAGTTTGTAACGACCGCATTTTGGGCGTGAAAAAAGCATTACATCGGCGGAAAAGCACGTTATATGCCTTATTTTCATTAACTTTGCACGAGTTATTGCACTTTACAAAAGCGACAGAACGCATCAATGGCAAGCAAAATATTGATTACCGGTGCCAGCGGTTTCATTGGCAGTTTCATAGTGGAAGAGGCGCTCAACAGAGGCATGGAAGTGTGGGCAGCAGTGCGGAGCACGAGTTCAAGGCGCTATCTCCAAGACCCAAGGATAAACTTCATAGAACTCGATTTCGGCTCGGAGGAGCGGCTGAAGGAGCAACTCGACGGCCATGATTTCGATTACATAGTGCATGCCGCAGGCGTGACGAAATGCTTGAACAAAGCCGATTTCCACCGGGTGAACACCGAAGGGACGCGCCATCTCGTTGAGGCGCTGCTCGCCCTCGGCATGCCCATAAAGCGATTCGTCTATCTCAGTTCGCTAAGTGTGTTCGGAGCCATCCACGAACATCAGCCCTATGCCGACATTACGGAGCACGATGTGCCGCGACCCAACACCGCCTACGGCAAGAGCAAGCTCGAAGCGGAGCGTTATCTCGACTCCATCGGCAACGAATTTCCCTACATCATCCTTCGCCCCACGGGTGTTTACGGTCCCCGCGAGACCGACTATTTCCTAATGGCAAAGAGCATCAAGCAGCACATGGACTTCGCTGTGGGCTTCCGCCGTCAGGACATCACCTTCGTCTATGTGCTCGACGTGGTGCAGGCGGTGTTCCTTGCGCTCGACAGAGGCATGAGCGGCAGGAAGTATTTCCTGACCGACGGCGAGGTGTATCAGTCTGCCGACTTCTCCCGTCTGCTCAAAAAGGCGATGCACGCAAAGTGGGTGCTGCGCGTGACGGCACCGCTGTGGGTGCTCAAGGTGGTGACCTTCTTCGGTGAATATATAAGCAGGCTGACACGCAAACCAATAGCCCTGAACAACGACAAATATCACATCCTGAGGCAACGCAACTGGCGTTGCGATGTGGAACCGGCGGTCGACGAACTCGGTTATCACCCGCGCTACAACCTGGAAAAGGGTGTTGAGGAGAGCGTGGCATGGTATAAGGAGAACCATTGGCTCTGAACGGCGAGCGCAGCCTGTCGTAGTAGGCGCAGATGCATTTCTCCTCCCTTATAGGGGAGGTCGGGAGAGGCTTAGATGCGCCCCACAAGAAACCCTCTCCGCTCACAAAGCCAATCTTTAGAACCCACCTATAATGAAATTCTTGAAACAACTGTTTGCAATAGAAAAGAAACCCAAGAAAGGGCTTCTTACGCTCGAATGGATAGTGCTTGCCTACATGGCGCTGACTCTTGTCATCCTCATGTTCACCTACACCAAGGCGGAAAACCCTGTTGCCATGCTGTGCGGCAGGGCTCGCATCGTAGCCATCACCGCCGCCCTGTGGCTCGTCTATCGCCTTGTGCCGTGCCGCTTTACGCGCGGGGTGCGCATCTGTGTGCAGTTGGCTCTGCTGTCGTGGTGGTATCCCGACACCTACGAACTCAACCGGGTGTTCCCCAACCTCGACCATGTGTTTGCACAAATGGAGCAAAACCTCTTCGGATGCCAACCGGCACTCCATTTCGCCGACACCTTCTCGTGGCCCGTGATAAGCGAACTCATGAGCATGGGCTACGCCTCCTACTATCCCATGATTGCAGTTGTGGCGTTCTTCTACTTCTTCCGCCGCTACGC
>CAYXGN010000163.1:0-4462 GCA_964464505.1 uncultured Prevotella sp. | reverse complement strand
GAGCATTTATTTCTTTGTGTTTTTGCAAAAACAGCGTGATTATATGTTTGTATTTTTGCAAAAATACGTATCTTTGCACTGACAATCAAATATTTAAGTGCATGTATCTTGAAAGACTAATCGACCGGTATCTTACAGAATGGGCAAACGATGCTTTCCACAAGCCTTTGTTGCTGCGTGGAGCCAGGCAAGTGGGCAAGTCCACCGCCATACGCCATTTAGGGGAGAGTTTCAAAAGTTTCGTGGAGATAAACCTTGAGCGCGACACGAGGCTTTCTGAAGTGTTCCGAATGGATTTGGACGTGAAGCGCATAGTGGCAGAGTTGTCGGCGATGGTCGGCAAACCCATTGTTGCAGGCGAGACCCTGCTCTTCATCGACGAGATACAAGCATGCCCCGAAGCCATCATGTCGCTGCGGTTCTTCAAGGAAGACCTGCCCGAGCTTCATGTCGTGGCTGCTGGGTCGTTGCTTGAGTTTGCCATACAGGAGTTGCCCACATTTGGCGTTGGCAGGATTCATTCCATGTTCATGTATCCCTTGACGTTCGACGAATTCCTTATGGCGAATGGCGAGCAGCTGCTCTTAGATGCGCGCAACGCGGCTTCTGCCGAGTCGCCGTTGTCAACGCCGTTGTACGACAAGATGGTGTCGCTGTTTCGCACGTTTATGCTGGTGGGAGGCATGCCGGAAGCCGTCAGCAAATGGGTAGACACGCACGATTACCTCAAATGCCAAGAGGTGCTCGACGACATCGTACTGACCTATGAGGACGATTTCCCGAAGTATAAGAACAAGGTGAATCCGATGTTGCTTCGCGCCACATTGCGCAGCGCTGCCGAGCAGTCGGCCTCGAAGTTTGTCTATTCGGCAGTGGGCGGTGGCTATAAGTCGTATGAGGTAAAGGCGGCCCTTGACTTGCTCACCCTTGCCGGCATACTAATCCCTGTCACTCATTCCTCTGCCAACGGCATTCCTTTGGGCAGCGAAGCCGACAGAAACTATCGCAAGATGTTGCTGCTCGACACAGGGATGCTGTTGCGTTTGCTGAATATGGCTGAGGGCGACATCACGCCACTTGTCTCGCAAATACTTACTGCCGCACCTTCGGAATTGGTCAACAAAGGCCCTTTGGCAGAGATGATTGCCGGACTGGAGATGCTGCACAACCAAACGCCAAACCTTCGTCACGAGTTATATTATTGGCAGCGGCAGGCAAAGAGTTCGCTGGCTGAGATTGATTATGTGGCATGTTTCCGTCAAAAAGTGTTGCCAATTGAAGTGAAGGCAGGCACTCAAGGAGGGATGAAAAGCCTTTGGCTGTTTATGCGCGAGAAGAAACTATCGTTGGCAGTCCGCAGTTCCTTAGAGAACTTCGGCGCATTTGACTACGCCGACCCACAGGCAGAAGGAACCGTGCGGCGCGTCATCGTCTGTCCTTTGTTTGCGATGTCGCAAATCACAAGACTGTTGGAAGCCCATCCAGATTGATTAACACATACGAAGCGCAATGTGTTGCGGTAATCATAGTAGGTGCGTATCTCCGAGACGCACCCTCAAAACACTCCCCCGGAATCCACTGATTTGCACAGAAGGACATTAGATTAATGGACAAATTAGTGGCGATTCGCTCGACTTTGTCGCTTGCCAGAGCAAGAATGTTATTAAAACGCCAATCTCCGTTAATCACTCGTTAATCTTACATTAATCTTCTCTTTGTTGTGGCGAATGTGTTTTTCATTGTTTTTTGCCCGAAGGGCAGGCAGATGCCGGAACGGCAGAGAAGGTTGCCGGCAGCGGGGCGTAAGTTTGCTCACTGGCACACGCTGCCGACAATTCTCCAAAGGCTTTCGAAGAAAGGCTGCCCGACCTTCGGGGGTTATTCTTGTTTTTTTAGCCTCTCCCCAGCCCTCCCCTAAAGATAGTGCAAACCGAACGCAAGAAAAGATAGTGCAAACGAGTGCAGAGTCAAGCTTGCTTGAACTATGCCGAGTGCAGCCTATCTTATGTAAAGCTTGCTTTAATTGCTGAGGTGCAGCCTATCTTATGCAAAGGGAAGGGAATTGTAACCCAGCATAAAAATTCCTAAATTCCTTAATTCTTGATAACTTTGTGTTGTCGAGCGGAAGCGCTCGACCTCCTATGCTGTTTGAGGGGCGCACCTCGGCGATGGGTGCCTACTACGGTTTGCTTTGTTGCTTGAGGGGCGCGTCTCGGAGATACGCGCCTACTATGGTTTGCATAGTCTGCAGGTGTTCTAAATTTCCTATTTGCAGGTGCGATTCCAAAGTGTCACGCTTTTAACATAAAAAGAAGCAAATAGAAAGTGGCTAACTTTCTCCGAGAAAGTGCCGTAAAATCTCCGAGAAAGTGGCTAACTTTCTCTTGGAAATTAAGCCATTTTCCCAACGGAAAATTTTCATCTTTATAATATATTGAAAACCAAAGAATTACGCAAGCGCGATTAAAACCCTAATTTTAACTTAAAATATGTGAATGGGAGGGATATTTTGTCAAGGTTTGTTAATTGCAGTGGTCAAAATGTCGTATTTCGGGTTTCGGAATGGGTTTTCACGAAAAACACGCGAAAAAGTGTCACGTTTTTGGCTCAAAATGTGACACTTTGAAAGGACTATTGATTTTCAAGGGGTTATACGCCCAGAGAAATTTTATAAACCACGGATAAAACGAATTCACACGGATGCAAGCAATAGGAAGTCGAGCGGGAACGCTCGACAACACGCTACCCAGGGTGCCGCTCGGAGAACGGCACCTACTACGGTTTGCTTTGCTACTTGAGGGGCGCGTCTCGGCGATCCGCGCCTACTACGGTTTGCAGCAGTTCCGGGCGGTATTCGAAATGCATCGTATCGTAATGATACCACCTGCCGCCCCAGATGAAACCGTGTTTCTCGAACACTTTTACTATTTCCATGGGGAAGCGGTTCTCATATTTGATTTTCGAAGTCTCGTCAGCACCGGGGTTCGTCCACCGCCAATAGTTTGCGAACTTCACTCCAATGTCGAAGGCTATGCCGTAGCTGTGGGCACTTTGGCGGTTTGCTCCGCGCACACTCCGCCAATAAAAGGAGCCCGACGATTTGAGAAATTTCTTCAATTCGGGCTTTTGCGACAACTCCTTCGCGACCTTTTCCAGTTGTTTATTGGCTCCATTCACACGGGTGAATTGCACCTTTTCGCCGAACCAGCTTACCATGACGAGGTTCTTACGGACCTTCTCTGCCGTGTTGCCATACATCTTCTTGAACAGCGTTTCGCAGCGACTGCGGCCGCAATCGTTGAGATATTCGGGCGTAGAGGTTTTGCGGTTGTAGGAAATGGAGAACATGTCCTCTATGTCGCAATCGTCGAGTTGCTGCACGAAAGTCTTTTGGCGACCGTCATCAAAGACGATTCTCGTTCCGTCCTTAAACACAATATGGTTATCCTCATAACGGAGTTGGAAATCGGGATAAGCCTCGATGAGCCGCTGGGCATAGGGCGGAACGGTCGTTTCCGATTGCGTGGCAGACTCGGAGGGAACTGCCTTTGCGCTGCGAAAATTGTTTATGCCATAGATGCAAAGGCACGCTCCGAAACCGAGAACTGCCAAAGCCCTCACTGCAACATTATTCATACTGCTTTATGAATTCAACGTTTGCGCGCTCAATGCTTGTCAACTGCGAAGAAACATCGTCATACAGGGGCGTGTACCAATCCTTTTCTCCGAAGTATTCTTGAAGTCCGGGGGCTTTGAACGCGTATCCATATCTTGCGTAAAGCCAGTTGCGGACAAGTCGAAGTTCCCCTTTGGAGAGTCCGCTTATGTCATCGTAGTCGAGTTTCCTCTCTGAGGCTTGCTTGGCGACATGCTCCACGATGTCTTCCGTTTGGCTTTCCTCTTCTACAGTCTCCTGTTCCTCGGCATCGCTTTCATATTGATATTCAGTCACAACGGTGTCATAAAAGGGAGGAACTTCTGTCGGCGGTTCCGATTTCTTCGTGTCAAAGAAAACAAAGCCGACAATAAACGCAACCGCTATAACTATTGCCGCAATGAGCAGAGAATGCTTTGTGCCGGAACTCACAGAATCGTGCTGTGCCGCTTCATCTGTCGGGCGACTCGCATCATTACGGTCGATGCAGAAAGACTTTCCACCGCAGTAGGGGCACGCCGGATGGTTTGCGGGCACGAGGTGTCCGCAAGTAGCACAGCGTTTTACGGGTTTCAATTCATGCAAAATCATAATCCGTCGTTTTCTTTGTTTCATTCGTCAGTCTCGGTCTGTTCTTCCGATTGTTCCTCCAGCCCAATCGGTTGCGGCTCTTGTGGTTCTTCAGTCATAGTAGCGGCACGGTGGATATCGCCAAGGTCTCGCACATTATTAGTAATGGTAGCGAGGGCGCGGAGGCTTTCGCCGAGGAGGTGACCGAACGCTACGATGACATAGCCAATGATTACA
>CAYXGN010000162.1:0-4550 GCA_964464505.1 uncultured Prevotella sp. | reverse complement strand
TTGGAAGCCACCTTAAACGATGAAAGAGCAGGAACCTATAACGATGAAGGATATTGCGCAGAGCCTTGGAGTGTCAGTAGCGACAGTCTCCAGAGCCCTGAAAGACAGTCCGCGCATAAGCAAAGAGCAGCGCGAACGCATAAAGAAATATGCCCAAGACCATCATTTCTTTCCCAATGTTATAGGCGAAGCACTGCGCCACAGCAAGATTCGGTCGATGAAAGTGATTGGTGTCATCGTGCCGGAATTCATACATTATTATTTTGCTTCGGTGCTTACGGGCATCGAAGAGGAAGCCCGCAGGCGCGGCTACCGCATCATGGTGGCTCTGAGCAATGAGAAATACGAGCAGGAAGTGAAGATTTGTGAGGACTTCTTCAAGAACAAAGTGTGCGGCGTCATCGTTTCCCAGGCGAAGGATACCGCCCATTACGGCCACTTCCAGCAACTCATTGACAGCGGAGTGCCATTGGTGTTCTACGACCGTATATGCACTGGCGTGGACTGTTCGCGCGTTGTTGTGGACGATTACACCGGTGCTTTCAATGCCGTCCAGCATCTTATAGACACCGGTTGCCGCAGAATCGCTTTCTACGGAGCATCGATGAAACTCGAGATTTCAAAGAACCGCTACAACGGTTACAAGGACGCGCTCCTGAAGAACGGCATCAAAACCGATGACTCCCTGGTGCGCCTTTGCGACAACAGAGCCGATGCTGAAGCCATGACTCCCGAACTCCTCTCCATGGACAACCGTCCCGACGCTTTCTTTGCAGTGAATGATGACACCGCCATCGGCATTCTCTACACCGCCAAACGAATGGGATTGAAAGTGCCCGACGATGTCTCCGTCTGCGGGTTCACCAACGATGACCGCGCCGTGAGTTGCGACCCCATGCTCACCACAGTGGAACAGCGCGGCACCCTCGTCGGCGAAGAAGCCGCAAAGATACTCATTGCGCAGGTGGAAGGCGAGATTCCGCGCCACAAAGTGGAGAAGCGCGTAGTGCGGACGCACCTTGTCATCAGGGGGACGACAAAATGACGGCGACAAAAAATTGATGCCAATGGGCTATATATAATATAAGGTGTAAATCTTAAAAAAAAACGATAAACAAATCGGTCAATGATATGAAACAAAAACCTAATATGCCATTTTTGGGTCTGTGGAACCTCAGTTTCGGATTCTTCGGCGTGCAGATAGCCTACGCCTTGCAGAGTGCCAATGTGTCAAGAATCTTCGCAACGCTGGGTGCCGACCCTCACAATCTGAGTTATTTCTGGATTCTTCCGCCGCTGATGGGAATCCTTGTGCAACCCATCATCGGCACACTTAGCGACCGCACATGGTGTCGTTGGGGCAGGCGCATACCTTACCTTTTTGTCGGTGCCGCCGTTGCTGTGCTGGTGATGTGCCTGTTGCCCAATTCCGGGTCGTTGGGATTGTCCGTCTCCGCAGCCATGCTCTTTGGTGTGGCAGCACTCATGTTCCTCGACACCAGCATCAACATGGCGATGCAACCCTTCAAGATGCTCGTCGGCGACATGGTGAATGAGGAGCAGAAAGGACTCGCCTACTCCATCCAAAGTTTCCTTTGCAACGCCGGTTCATTGGTGGGTTACATCTTCCCTTTCCTCTTTACATGGCTCGGAATAAAGAATGTTGCCGAGAAAGGCGTTATCCCCGACTCCGTGGTCTGGTCGTTTTATGTGGGTGCGGCAATCCTCATCCTTTGCGTCATCTACACCACGGTGAAGGTGAAGGAATGGAACCCCGCCGACTATGCCGAATACAACGGCGTGGCGGATGAAGCCAAAGACGAGGGGAAAGCCGACTGGATAACGCTCTTGAAGAATGCTCCCGCCACGTTCTGGAAGGTGGGTCTGGTGCAGTTCTTCTGCTGGTTTGCTTTCATGTATATGTGGACTTACACCAACGGCACAGTGGCTGCCAACTGCTGGGGCACCACCGATGTGGCATCAGCCGGCTATCAGGAGGCAGGCAACTGGGTAGGAATACTCTTCGCTGTGCAAGCCATCGGTTCCGTAATCTGGGCTGTTGTGCTGCCAATGTTCCGAAACCGCAAACTCGCCTACAGCCTTAGTCTGGTGCTGGGAGGCATAGGCTTCGCTGCCTGCGCCTTCATCCACAATCAGTATCTGCTCTTCATTCCGTTCCTCCTCATCGGTTGTGCATGGGCAGCGATGCTCGCCATGCCTTTCACCTTCGTCACCAATGCCTTGCAAGGCTACGGTCACATGGGCGCATATCTCGGACTTTTCAACGGCACCATCTGCATCCCTCAAATCGTGGCAGCGTTGTTGGGCGGAGTGATACTGTCGGCAGTGGGTTCCGTGCAAGGCAACATGATGATTCTGGCAGGCGTTGCTCTCGTTGTGGGAGCAGTGGCAGTGTTCGCCATCAAAGAAAGACAAACATTCCCAAACAACTGAAAGAGAAAATTTATAAATCCATTTATAAATCAAAAAACCACCGAATTTCCAAAAAGAAAACACCTATGAGAATTCAATTCAACATAGATTACAAAACCGTTTATGGCGAAGTCTTGATGCTTCATGTGGCTGAAGGGTCGGGCTTTGCGTGCTACACTATGAACACCATCGACGGCCGTCGCTGGACTTACGAACTCCAATTGCAACGCCGCCCTGCCGGCATCACCTATTATTACAGCGTGCTCAGCGAAGGCAACGAGACCCGCAAGGAATGGACAACGATAAAACACGTGCTGGAACTCACAGCACAGAAGGCGAATTCCTATACCCTCTACGACCGCTGGAACGACATCCCGGAGGACAGTTACCTTTACAGCTCGGCGTTCACCGACTGCATAAACCAGCAGCAACCCACGGTGATGCAGCCCTCACGCTATAACAAGACGCTGCGATTGAAGGTGCGCACGCCGCAGCTTCGCAAAGGGCAACGCCTCACAATCGTCGGCGATGACAACGCACTCGGGCGTTGGTCGGTGGAGAAGGCGGTCAATATGACGCAACACAATTACAACGAATGGGAGATAGACCTCAACGCGGAGCAGTTCGCCGCAAGCCATATCGAGTTTAAGTTTGTCGCCATCGACGGGCAGGACGAAGCCGCACCGCTGTGGGAGACAGGTATGAACCGCTCACTCAACATTCCCGAAATGAGCGGCGGCAGCGTGGTTTCATTCGAACTTGAAATGGCTTTCTTCGAGTTGTGGAACCGCAAACTCGCCGGAACGCTCGTACCGGTGTTTTCCCTAAGGAGCAAGAACAGTTTCGGAGTGGGCGACTTCGGCGACCTGAAGAAGATGATTGACTTCGCCGCGATGACCGGACAGCGCATCGTGCAAATCCTGCCCATCAACGACACAACGACCACCCACACCTGGACTGACTCTTACCCATACAGTTGCATCAGCATCTTCGCGCTGCATCCGCAATATGCCGACTTCACCGCCTTGTCCGAAATAAAGGACAAGGCGAAGCGCGCCAAGTTTGAGAAACTGCGCAAACAGCTCAACGCCTTGAAGCAGATTGACTACGAGCGCGTAAACAATGCCAAGACCGACTACCTCCATGAACTCTTCATCCAAGAGGGAAAGGCAACCCTCGCCTCGCCGAAATTCAAGGCGTTCTTCAAGGAGACGCAGGAGTGGCTCGTCCCCTACGCACACTATTGCTACCTCCGCGAGAAGAACGGCACAGCCGATTTCTCCCGTTGGCACGACCATAACACATGGGAAGAAGCCGACCGCAAGGCTCTGTCTACGCCTACAACGAAAGCCTACTCCAACGTGGCGTTCTGGTATTACGTCCAGTTTGTGCTCAACAGTCAGTTGGCTGCCGTCCACGACTACGCCAAGGAGAAGGGCATTATCCTTAAAGGCGACATCCCGATAGGTGTAAACCGCTATGGCTGCGACGTTTGGACGGAGCCCCGCTATTTCAACCTCAACGGTCAGGCAGGTGCTCCCCCCGACGATTTCTCCATAAAAGGGCAGAACTGGGGCTTCCCCACTTACAACTGGGACGAGATGCTTAAGGACGGATGCCGGTGGTGGGTGCGCCGCTTCCAGAACATGTCGAAGTTCTTCGATGCCTATCGCATCGACCATGTCTTGGGCTTTTTCCGCATCTGGGAAATCCCCGTTGATGCCGTCCACGGCTTGCTTGGGCAGTTTGTTCCGGCTCTTGGAATGTCGGAAGAGGAAATCCGCGGCTACGGACTCAACTTCCAGGAGGAGCGGTTCACCACTCCTTTCATCACCGACTGGATGCTCGACCGCATGTTCCACGAGTATGCCGGCGAAGTGAAGCGGCAGTATCTCGACCGCCTCGACCACGAGCGTTACAAACTGAAACCTGCTTTCGACACCCAACGCAAGGTGGAGGCATACTTCGCCGCACTTGTGCAGGAGCAGTCAAACCGCGCCGTCACGGAAGAGGAGAAGCACTCTGCCGCCACCCGACTCAACAATATCCGCGACGGACTCTATGCCCTTATCAGCGACGTTCTGTTCGTTCGCGACCACAAAAACCCCGAACTCTAT
>CAYXGN010000161.1:0-4576 GCA_964464505.1 uncultured Prevotella sp. | reverse complement strand
GCGCGGTCGAAGGGCGAGCCGTGGCTGCTGATGTGTTTTGCAAACTCCTCAGTGGAAAGGGTTTCGGTGTAGACGAAGCGTCCGTACCACTTGCCGTAGGCAGTGGATTTCTTGTTGTTGTTCTTGTACTTGGTAGTGATAAGTTTTGCCATAGTGCTTTAATTTTTTTTGATTGTTAATAAAATAATGTGTTTGTAACTCTCTTTGCCGCCTTTTTCTTGTGACGGCGTGCTTCGAAGCAGACACCCTTTTCGGGGGATGCCTGATGCAAAGTTATTGCAAGGGCGGAGCGAATGCAAACGTATGGCAAAAGTGAACTTCGGCGTGGAAAAAGCAGCAGCAGGCGCGCCACGCCGAGGGGCGGTCTGCTGCGGGAGTGTGCCTGGAGTCTACGCTTTTGGAAGGTGACGGAAAAAAGGCGTTGTGTGGAAAATTTCCACCACCTTGAGAAAGTCCTTGATGAAGAAATCCCTCTTCCAGGCATCGCTTTTGAAAGTGCTTGTGAGGGGTTCTTTCAGGAGTCGGCGGCGGAAGTCGCCCATGGTCAGCGTAAGGCGGTTGTGGAGGGTGCGGAGGGTAGGGTGGAAGTTGTCATCGCCGAGCGAGGTCTTGAGAAATCGGTAGAAGGGCTTTTTGCCTTTCTCGCTGAAAGTGGCGTTGCCCCAGCCGTGCCATTCCGCGATGATGAAGAAATATGCCGCCAGGTCGACAGGCTTATGGAACGCCCCCGAGAGCCTCTCCTTGGGCACTGCCCCGAAGAAGGTGTCGTAGACAGAGCGGAAGGCTTCCGCCAGTGCGCACTCGTCGACGGAGGGAAGGAACAGCCGGCTGTGCGGCTGCGCAATGTCGTCGGGCAGGGCTGAGCGCAGCCTTTCCTTGAGGTCTGCCAGTCCGCTTGCCAAGGCTGCTGCCGCCTTAATCTTTGTGTCCATCACTGCCAGGAGCATCTGCTTGGCGTCTTTGCGTTGAAAGGTGTTGTTGTGGTTCATCTATGCAAAAAGATTGTTTAGTTTCTTCTGCAAAGATAGTGAAATAATGTGGAAAAAACGAAAGAGGGAGAGGGAAAAAGACGGGTTAATCTCTTTGCTCATAAAGCTTTTTTACATTATCCATTGTAATGAGTTCCCCATGCTTCATGTTTCTATAGATATTGAGCCAGGAATCACCCAAGGAAGTCCTTTTCCCTAACTTGAAAGTCAATTTTCCATCTTCCACGGTAAGCCCGGTTATTTTATAATAGGAGTCTATTTCCCCGCCGACCATCGGAAGCAGATATTTCGATTCCAGGACATTGTTCTTAGGCAAAGTGTCCATAACATACTTCTTTGCCTTATGGTTTCTGAAATCCTCATATTGCAAATCGGTCTTGCGCACAGACACCGTGTACACGTTTTTGCTTTCCACTGAGGAAGGCTTGCTGTCGGTGTAGTAAAGGCCGCGTTGGGGCACACTGTCCTCAATTTGTTGAATGACGGACTGCTCAAGCAGGACTTTCCTTAAATGGTTTTCCAACAGCAAGCCGCTGTTGCTGTTTGGCAAAAGGGGATAAGCTCCTATGTTCACTTCTTCTATTGACTGTAAGTAATATGGCAGTTGTCCGTCGCCTTTTGCCATGCGCTCCATCATGTTCTTCTCGTCCATCCGCCCGGGAAAGAGGATGTATCCGCCTATTACTTCTTTTGAGAACTTTTGTTCTCCTTTGCTTCCATAGTAGATGGCATCCCTGTAATGGTGCATTGCGTCGAGAGTTTCCGCCACGGGCTCGTCAATCACGTTGTGCGTTTCATCGCCATCTCCCTTTACCCGATATTTTGCATCGTAAAGATAGGTGAGCGTAATCTCTCGCTCCTTCTTGTGTATGTGCATGACTATGTCCGGCTTTTGCTCTGTGGTGGCCGAACGCATATTGTCCTCACCGCCATTGCGGTTGAAGGAATACTGGTAGCCCAACTCAATCTTGTCCTCGTTCTGCGGATTGGTGTAGGTTATGTGTCCGCTCAATGAGCCGCCGTTGAAGAGGTCAAAGGCATTGCGGGTGTCTTCCTGAATGTATTTCGCTATATGTTCTTTGTTGTGCGGGTCTATGCCGAGCACCTTGCACACAAGCTGTTTTACCTTCAGGAAGCACCAAAGTTCATAGAGCTTCCATATTGGCTGCACTCCGACGGAAGTGTCTCCCTGTATGAGGTCAAGACCGCTTTGCAGCATTATCCAGTAGCGGTACACTTGCGAGTAGCCGCTTCTTTGCTGCATCACCATGCTCTGTTGTCTGAAGCCGTCAAACCTTCCGATGCCCTTGAAGAAAGAGTTGTGCTGAAGAATCTCCATTTCCATGAGTTTGTCTTTCAGCAGGTGCATCTCGTTTTCCGATGTGCCGTCAGCCAACTTTCGCATCAGCAGGTGGAGGCGTTCCGTCATTCTGTCGAGGGTGAATTTCACAAAGCGGTTTTCCCTTGTGTCTGTCGTCGTTTCAACCCTCTCCGTGCGGTAATAGGTTTTCAGAGCGTTCTGCTCGTCATTCAGGCGGTCGTTGACAAACCTTTCTGCCACTTGCGGCATCCATCCCTTTATGCGCTCCGCCTTGCGATACTCCACCAGTTCCAGCATTTTGTTGTGCGGCTGATGAAGGATGAAATGCACCGCCTGCACATAGTTGTCCACTATCTGCTTGAACACCTGCAGCCAGATGAGTTCGTTGTTGGCCTCGTCGCCCGTTTCAAACTGTTGGAAGGTGAGAGTAAGGTAGCGGAACACCAAGTCGCCATACTCTGCCCGTATCTGCTGTATGATGACATTCAAGTCCTGTTTCGTGTCAAGCTTTGGAGAGAGCACATCAAACTCCATCTTGTGCCTGCACGGAGTGCCGGCAGTCCTGAAGGCAAACTCCAAGGCAAAGTGTCCCGGCTGATTGAGGAAGTCAATGGTGCTGCTTATCAAGAATGCGCCACCCTCCAGCTTCACCGTATTGAACAAGGCTTCCACCTCCTTGTTGGGGTGGATGATGCGCGGCTCTTCTTCGGAGCAGAAGAATGTCAGCGAAAGGGTGTACTTGTGGTCTTCAAAGAACACTGGCCGCGCTTTGCCCCATTGTTCTTCTGCTGTCTCCTCCAATTCCTGCGTGTCAGCATTGTAGACCTCAAGGCTGCCGCCAGACTGAAAGCCGTAGCAGCAGTATTCCTCGGGTGTGGAGTGAGCCCTCACCCGGAATTTACGCCATGACGCATCTATCTCGGTGCTGCTCACCTGAAGCTCGTAAACCCTGTTGTCGCCGTGCTTGTATGTGTATCGGAGAAGCTCCATCGGTGGTGTTTAGAAGAAGTTGGTGTAATATCCGCTCAGCTTGCTTTCCATTTCTTCCAGTTTCTTGATGACCTTCGTGTAAAGACAATCAGGCTCTGTCTCCTGGCCTTCTTCCACCTTTGGCTTCAAGCGGTTTTCCACAAACGCCTTCAAGTCCTTGAGAATGTTGCTGCTGCCGTTGTTGGATTCGAGCTGTTTCTTCTCCCCCTGCACGCGCGGCAGCACTTTCTCCAGGAGAATGGCAAGCACCGATTCGCCTGTCAGGCCTTCAATGTCATCAGGGAAGCCGGCGTTTTCTATCAGCACGCTAAGGTAGAGCACCAGTTCGTTCTGCACACGGTAGCTCACTCGGAAAGGAGTGTCATTGAGTATTCCGTTTATGCTCTCCGGATTGTTCTCCTTTGCCGTTCCGTCGGAGTCGCCGAGCAAAGCGGGAATCCTTTCCTTGATTGTCTCCGTGTACTTGCTGAACCGCGGGTCGTCAAGCACTTCGTAGGCACGCACATATCTTGACCGGAAAGCAGCAAGGGGCACAGGGTCGTCTCTGTACTCCAGCAAGGTCTTGCTTCTGTCGGAGAACATGTCAGCCATCTTGCCGCCGTTCATCTCTATAGTGAAGGCACGGTCAATAACCTTGCGGGAGAACTGGTGGGTGGTGTCGTCCATGTTCACCGTTCCTATTACAAAGAGATTGTCGGGGAGGTGAAGGCCGTTTGCCTTCAGATAATTTATGGTTTCCGTGTCGGCTTCAGAATAGAGAAACTCCATCTTATACTGTTTCCCGTCCTCTATTATGTCGCCTTCGTCTTTCACCAGCACTTTCCTCTGCACCTCGCAACTGCTGAACTTGTCCTTTGACAACAGCGGCTGCGACTCAATGCACCCGCCCACCTTCTTCCGCGTCTCAAGCACGCTGAGAAACTCTGCAAAGTACTGCTCCACAGGAGCAAGGTTCATCTCGTCAAGGCAGAGGAAGAACGGCACATCGGGATTCAGCAAAGCCTTGCAGGTGAAACGGATAAAGTCGGTAAGCTCATACTTGCCCGACAGAGCGCTGTAGTAGCCAAGCAGCTCTGTGGAATCGTGCCAGTTGGGCTTTACCTCTATAAGCTGGTAGTTGCCCGGAGTAGTGCTCTTTGGGTCGCGCCAAACGTGCCCCTCGTCATTCTTCGGACAAGACATAAATGCCAACTCCTGCACCTTCTGACTCTTGCCAGTGCCGGAAATGCCGGCTAACAGAAGGAATGGCTTGGTTTGAAGGGCGGTGATGTAGGGG
>CAYXGN010000160.1:0-4677 GCA_964464505.1 uncultured Prevotella sp. | reverse complement strand
CAACTCCATGACGAAATCTCCACGCTAACAGCCACTTACACGCTGATGACGTGTGAGAACTGGCAACTGCATCGCGCACAACTAAAAGAAGGGGAGCCCTGCCCCCTCTGCGGGTCGACTTCTCATCCCTACCATTCGGAGCAGCAGGTGCAGACGGTAGTCGACCGCCAGAAATCGCTCCTCGACAAGAAGCAACACGACTATGACGCTAAAGCGGCAGAGCAAACGAGACTCTTGCAAGAGCAGAGCACGAACGAGGGAACTTTGAAATCGTTGGCAGACACGCTTGCCTCTTTGGCAAAAGAGATTGAGGGTCTGCGCCAGGAATGGTCTGCGCTGCATGCCACTTACCCCGACTGGCAGGAGGATGCAGACTGGCGCGCGCTTCAATCGGAAAACGAGGTGGCGAGAAAGACTGCCACAAAGGAACTCACAGCCTACAACGCCCTCGCAAAGAGGGTGGACACCCTTCGCAGGACAAAGGAAACGGCAGAGAAGCACTTGTCAGAATACACCGACAGTTCGCGCGCGTTGAAGGAAAAGACGGAGGAGGAGAAGAATGGTCTTGCCACCCGTCTTGCCGAGGAAAAGGCGCAGACAGAGAACCTTTCGGCGCAAAAGAAGGAGAAAGAGAACTCGCAGAAGGATGCCTCCGATGCTCTCGCGAGTGTCAATAAGGAACGTCTCGACAAGCAAAAGGCTCTTGAAGCAGAGATTGGCAACGCCGACCCGGACGCTCTTGAGCGGCAGTTGAACAAAGCGAAGGAGTCGGCAGAGGCAACGGCGAAAGCCAAAAGCGACAGCATCCTCAAGATGCAAGGCGACCTGCAAGGCATTCGCGGCAAGATAGAGTCTGCCAAACAAGCAAAGCAGGGAGAGGAAACCTTGCAAAAGAAAAAGAGACTGTCGCTCGAAAATTGGCTCACATCTTATAATAATAAGGTGGGAAACGAGCACCGGCTTTCCCTCGACGACATAGCTGCGTTCTATTCCTCCACCGACGACTGGGAGGCTATCCGCTCCCGTCAGAAGGCTTGCAGCGAAGCATTCACCTCTGCCAAGACCACTCTAAACAACGAAAAGAAAGCCCACGAGGAGCATCTTCCTAAGAAACCGGAAGCGGAAAGGGAGTCGCTCAATGCGCGAAAGGAAGAACTGGAAAAGCTCTCCAACGAAGAACTCATCACTGCCAAGGCGCAGATGAAGAACCATAACGATGCCAAAGAGAAGATGGGCAGCGTGTTCGAACAGAAGAAAGCAGCCGAGACCTTGAAGGCGGAATGGGAGGAGATATCCAATGGCGTGGGCAATAAAGACGGCAATTTGCTGCGCAAGATAGCCCAATGCTACACCCTCCGCTTCCTCATCGAGCACGCCAACGACGAGATAAGGAAGTTCAACTCCCGCTACGAACTGCAACAGGTGAAGAACTCCCTCGGCATACGCGTCATCGACCACGACCGTGCCGATGACGTGCGCGACACCACATCGCTGTCGGGAGGCGAGACATTCATCGTCAGTCTCGGACTCGCCCTGGGCTTGTCGGCACTGTCGTCGCGCAACATCTCGTTCAACAACCTGTTCATCGACGAAGGCTTCGGCACCCTCGACCCCGACACCCTCGCCACCGTCATCGACTCCCTCGCCATGCTTCAGTCGTCACAAGGCAAGAAAGTGGGTGTCATAAGCCACACCGACACGATGTCGGAACGCATCACCACCCAAATCCGTATCATCAAGAACGGTGCCGGCAGCAGCCACGTCGAAATCTATCCGTAAGTCCAAACCCCGGCGATGCATTCGTGCAAAAGCAAGAGCATACCGTAGTAGGCGCGGATCGCCGAGACGCGCCCCAAAAATAAAAACTACAAATTACGCAGATTACACAAAAGGGCTGTTTGAGGGGCGCGCCTCGGCGATTCGCGCCTACTACGGTTTGCATTGTCACGAGTGGTTCGAATTTTCGAATTGGCTTAACAATAAATACTATTGCTGAGGTGCAGCCTATCTTATGTAAAAGCATTGCCGTTTCACCCTTGCGAGGGTGCGTCTCGGGAATTCAACACGTTGATTGTCGGCTGCGCCTACTACGATTACCCTCGCGAATATAAGTTGGCTTCGGATTATTTGTGGTCAATAGATTAGTTATTCCGTGCTTTTAGTCGACCACCATTATTTTTGCAACGCATTGCAAAAATTGTAGTAAAACCTAAGAAAAATGAAATCCATTGCAAATTTTCTTTCTACATGAAAGGTTTTTGCAATGGATTTCATTTTTAATACCATATTCTCGTCTCCGCTGCTTCAAATTCGCAATACCTGTTATAAAGAATTAATATTGAACAACTTTATCGCATTTAATGAAGTAACTTGGTCATATTGCTTCTTTGGGCATAATTCTTTAAAAGTTCTTATTTTACGTTGGTAATATGTCCGCATATCTTCATTGGGATGAAAACATTTCGGGATGCACATATCAGTTCCCCATAACAACTTGTGGCCTAATTCTTCTTGCATCAACAACCTCATATCGGCTATAGGCATAAAAGCTGAGTCTGCATACGCATTTGGATAATTGCGTAGCAGAGGAATGACTTGTGACAAAGGCCTGCCATGGGCAAGTATGAAATTTATATCATGGTTATGGGATATCAACAATTCATATTTGCCGCATTGACAACTTTCATCGTTTCCTGTGTGTATGAGCAATGGCAACCTCAACTCGCGGGCAATATCCAATACTTCCTGAAACTGTTCGCCATTCGGTTGCCAGTTATGTGGATGCAGAAAGGGGTGAACCTTCAAGCAACGCCATTTGATATCCGACTCCAAGAACCAAGCGATGTTTCCCTTCAGTCCTTCGGGTGTAATCCACATCACTGGAAGAACTTTATTGCCGTCCAAATCTATGAGTGTTTGAATTTCCTCAACAACTTTGGGATAGTTTTCTTCACACATGGTGGTTGAGGAAACTGCATAATAGTCAACACCAACTTGCGCCATCAACCGATGAATGGTTGATGGCGCAAAATATTGCTCGCAAAATTGACCTACGTGTATATGAGTGTCGATTAGTTTTGACAAAGTTTTAACATTTTGGTTACATCATTCCTTTTGCCTTGTATTCTTCCACAAGCCGTTTAGTAAGGAATGCCACATCACAGAAATGGTGATTTATCGCAAACATGTCACCGCCGCTTTCATTATAATTGCGGACGAGACATCGAGCACAATAATCCCTTGCTTCACATGTTAGACATTGAGGGAACGAGGCTTGAGTTATCTTACGAAGTTCTTTTACCCGTTCGCTGTTCTCCCATATTTCTTTCAATGGTTGTTTATAAACATTGCCAAGCACATAGTCCTGCCAACCGGCACACGGATAGACATCGCCATTCGCTGTAATGCAGCAGTTGTCATATCCGACACCGCATACTGGTTGCTTTTTATAGCGTTCAAGATCAAACTTTATTTGGTCTGATATAGGCAGCTGCTGCAGGGTTTCCTTCTTATAGTGGATGTCATATTCCATCAAGTCGCGTAGCAACTCTTCCGTCTCTTCCAATGAAAGACGATTTGCGAGATTCTCCGTGTCAAGATCAGAGCGAGCCATCATAATGTAGTCGGTCTGGGCTTTTATTTTCAACTTTTCTGCATACTGGAGCACCTTTTCATATCCTTTTCTGTTGGCTTTCATTATGGGGCAGCTAATTTGTACAGGAATGTCATTGGCAACGAGTTTTTCTATTGCCGCCTTTGATTTCTCGAACGAGCCTTTCACCGTGGTAATGAAGTCATGAATCTCTGGATCCATAGAATACAAAGAAACCTGAATCAAGGATATGTTGGCGGCTTTAAGTGCGGGAATCTGTTCGTCCTTTAATGAAATGAGGTTTGAAAGGATGCTGATTTTAAGGTCTTTTTCTCTGCAATAATTTACTATCTCTATAAGGTCTTTGTGCAAGAAAGCTTCGCCGCCTGACAGTGTGACGTGTATTCCACCCATTGCCGCGAATTCATCAAGGATGCTCTTGACTTTCGCTGTAGGCATATCAAAACCGTGGTTCTTCTTGCCGTTTGGGATGTAGCAATGGATGCAACGCTCATTGCATCGACTTGACAACTCAAACTGAAGACTGGAAATCAAAGGCCGTCCTTGAACTTCTTCCAAAAAGAAATCCTGAGTGTTCTCGCTGACAACTTCATCCGTTACTTGATAAAAGTTGTTTGTCAGTGTCTTCGGATTGTCCATGGCATAAGAAAAATCATCGTCCTGGGCATCAAGTTCTTCTACCGTTTCTGCCATAACGACAAATTTATCCCTTGCCAAGCTTTCGGCAAACTCTATAAAGTCTGCCTTGAGAGTTTCCCTGTTCGCATCGCAATATGTTTTCAACAGACGGTCAATAATGTCATCTATATTTTGCGGTTCGCGAGAAATTTCTCTTAACCAATCAGCCCCGTTCTCGTCATACGCTCTGTCGTGGCGAGTCATTTGATTGGTAATGTAACCATACCTCTCTGTTACTCTAATAAAAGTATTTTTACTTTGTTTTATGAACATGATTTTAAAGATTAAAGGAGGAAGTCGTCCCTTCACATGGAGGCTTCCTCCTTAATTTAATGCGTAGATTACATCGTACGCTCACAATTGATGCAGCTAGACTTCCCAGAGGA
>CAYXGN010000159.1:0-4731 GCA_964464505.1 uncultured Prevotella sp. | reverse complement strand
CTTGCGCTATTATGAGGGTGCGTCTCGGAGATACGCACCTACTATGGTTTCCGTGTAATACGTAATCTGTAGTTTATATGCTTGCAACCAATTGAAAATCAATGTTGTGTTAATTTGTTACATTTTCGGTTAAAAACGTAACAATTTTTCGGGCACTTTTCCATGGAGGCTGTTTTGAAGCCTAAAATGCGACTTTTAGAACACTAAATGCTAAATAATTTAACAAAACGGGACTCTATTTCACAATTGTTAAGTAAAAGTCGACAAAATGCCTTATCTTTGTATCTGGCTGATATTCAAAGCATTAGAAAGGCACGAATTTTCTTCGAGAAAAGCGGCACTTTTCTAGGAGAAAACCCCTGCTTTTCTATGAGTAAAGTGGCACTTTTCTAGGAGAAAAGTAGGGACTTTTAACAAGATAGGCTGCACCTCAGCAATCTAAGCGAGCTTGATTGCGTTCGGCTTGCACTATCTTTCTATTTGAAACTTTTTGGCTTGAAAATGTAACGATTTGGAAGCGGTTTCCGGAAGTGTGTTTTTACAAAAATTAAGAAAACGCCTCCCGTCTCCCAAGCTTACTGGCACGGGCGCGTCTCGGAGATACGCGCCTACTACGATTACCAAAATGTAATCTTTCCTTACTATGCATTACGGTGGAACGACTTACTCCACCGTAAAACTCAGACCGTCGTAGGCTAATTCGATGCCGGGCGGCAACTTCTTTGAAGATTCTTTATGCAGACCTATCTGATGGGTCATGTGTGTGAGGTAAGTCCTTTCTGCTCCTATCTGTTTGGAGAAGGCTATTGCGTCAGCCACCAACTGATGCGAGTGATGCTCCTTTTCAAAGCGCAAGGCATTGACAACGAGAGTGCGCACGCCTTGCAGATAGCTCAACTCTGTGGGTGCGATGGTCTTCATGTCGGTGATATAGGCAAAGTCGCCGATGCGGAAACCGAGGATAGGCATCTTGCCGTGCATCACTTCTATCGGCGTTATCTGTATGTCGCCGATGCTGAAAGAGTGGTGTTTGCTGATGGTGTGGAGTTCGAGTGGCGGCGCGCCGGGGTAGAGGTGCTTGCCGAAACAATAGGGCATGATGTCGCGAATGCGCTGCCCCGTGGGCTCGTCGGCATAGAGTCGGATATTACAGAAAACGGCAAAGGGCCGCAAGTCGTCTATGCCTCCGATATGGTCGTAATGCAGATGGGTGAGGAGTACTCCGTCAATGGGAGCGAAGGGGAACGGCATGAGTTGCTGACGGATGTCGGGTCCGCAGTCGATGAGCAGGCGTGTTGTCGCCGTCTCTATCAAGGCAGCGCAGCGAAGGCGTTTGTCGTGAGGGTCAGTGCTGCGACACACTTCGCAAGAGCAGCCCAAAGAGGGAACGCCTCCCGATGTGCCTGTGCCCAAGAGGGTAACGTGTAGAGTGGGGAAGTGGCGGAGCATAAGGTTATATGATGTTTACTTCCGGATGTATGTCTATGCCGAAAGTCGCCTTTACGTCGGCAATGATTCTGTTGCACAGCGCGAGAACCTCCTTGCCCGAAGCCCCACCGTTGTTGACGAGGACGAGGGCTTGGTTCTTGTGAACGCCGGCTTTCCCGAGGCTGCGCCCTTTCCATCCGCATTGCTCTATCATCCATCCGGCAGGGATTTTTATGTGCTCGTCGTCTATAATATAATGTGGGATGTCGGCGTATTTGGCTTTGAGTTGTTCGTAGGTGTCGCGCGACACTATCGGATTCTTGAAGAAACTCCCTGCGTTGCCCAACACATTCGGGTCGGGGAGTTTGGCTTTTCTTATCTCTATTATCGTTTCGCGTAACTCCTTGGCTGTGGGTTTGTCGATGCCTTTCGCGCTCAGTGAGTTGCGAATGTTGCCGTAGTCGAGGTCGGGAGTGAAGGTGGGGGAGAGGCGATAGGTGACATAAGTTATAAGAAACCTGTTCTTCCACTCGTGCTTAAAGCGGCTGTCGCGGTAGGCATATTGGCAGTCGGCATTTGAGAACGCCACCTCTTCGCCAGTCGCGATGCACACTGCCTCTACCTTTTCTATTATGTCCTTGGCTTCCGCTCCGTAGGCTCCGATGTTTTGGATGGCACTCGCTCCCACCTCTCCCGGAATGAGTGAGAGGTTCTCTGCGCCGTGCCAACCGTGCTCCACGCACGTTGCCACGACATCATCCCATGTCATCCCCGAGCCGCAGCGCAGGAGAGTGTCGCCCGTTTCGGGGTCTGATTGGTGTTCATAACCCAAGATTGCGGAATGGACGACAGTGCCGTGGAAGTTGTCGGTAAGCAAGAGGTTGCTGCCGCCGCCGATTATCAGCAGGGGGGAGGCAGAAGCATTGAGTTGCCGTGCCGCCTCCTTCGCGTCGGCAACGGAAGAATATTCCAAAAACCTTTTGCAGTGGGCTTCAATGCCAAAGGTGTTGTTTGGCAAAAGATTATAATCCGATAAATCTCTCATTACATTATAATCTTAGTGAGTTTCCATTCCCCGCCTTTCCTTTGGAAGGTGAGTTCTGTCTCCAGTCCATTGGCGATGCCTCGGATGACAAAAATCTTTTTGTTGCTCTCGGTGTAGCTGTTGCCATAGATGATGTTGTAGATGACATCCTTTGGCAGTTCAGGAGCGAACGAAGGCCATTGCTCCGGCGAGAGGATTCCCGTCATGTCGCTGAAGTCGTCGTCGGGACTCGGTCCTGTGAAGTCGAGCGGGTCGTTGATGCTGTTCACCTGGAACGTGCTGTCGTTGACAAACTGATGATAGAAGTGGAGGAACGAGGCGTTCTTGCTTTTGCCTATGCTGCTGTTCACAATGCCTGTCATCATCCATTGCCCGTCAATGCGCTTGAATACATATTGCTTTATGCTGTTGCTCTGAAGGTTTATCTTCTCCACGACGGCATTGCTGACGGCGGTGTCCTTCACCACCTTCATCTGTTTCTGGCTGTCGAAGATAAGGGTGTAAAACTCCTGATGCATGAAGAAATGTTCCATCTTCCATTTCTTCGCAGTGATGTAAGTGGTGTTGCTGCCAGTGACTACCGGCAGGGGGAAGACGATGCGCTTCTTCTGGAGTTTGCGGTTGCCGGCGAAGTTGAAGATGAAGTCATCGAACAATTCATCGGCAGCCTTGGGGACGGGAGCTTCCTCGATTATCTGGTCAATGGTGTCGGCGGTGTCGGCAGGGGCCGCTCCGCAAATGCTGTCTGAGTCGTTTGTTGATGTCGGTTTACCTGTGCAGCCCGTTGAAGAAAAACTTATTGCGCCAATGATAATTGTCAGCACAATGAAGAATGCAATCTTTCTCATATTTACAATCTTTGCTTTCGGCGGGTTCTTTAACCCGCCTTAGAAATGGATGTGCATTTCCGTCATTTAATGTCCGTTCCAAATCCACGGCAAAATTACAACTTTAATTTCGATAAACTTCTTTATTCAGACTAAAAATATTACCTTTGCATAAGGAAAGCTGCACCTCAGCAATTTAAAGCAACCTTTATTGCATTCGGTTTGCATTTCCTTTGCATAAGGAAAGCTGCACCTCAGCAATTAAAGTAAGTTTTATTGCGTTCGGTTTGCATTTCCTTTGCATAAGGAAATAATTCTTATATAGTATGATTTTAGATAAGATAAACCAACTCCTTGAAGAAGTGAACAATCTTCACGCAACAAGCGCTGAAGAGATAGAACAGTTGCGACTGAAATACCTTAGCAAGAAAGGCGAGATAACGGCGTTGATGGCTGATTTCAGAAACGTGGCGGCAGACCAGAAGAAGGCTGTCGGAATGAAAATCAACGAACTCAAGCAACTGGCTTTGCAGAAAATCAATGAACTTAAGGAGCAGAATGCCGAGGCAGAAGAGAGTGCCGACAACATCGACCTCACCCGTTCTGCCTACCCGATACGCCTTGGCACACGCCATCCGCTGTCCATTGTGCGCAACCAAATCATCGACATCTTCCAGCGAATGGGCTTCACCCTTGCTGCAGGTCCCGAGATTGACGACGACTTGCACGTGTTCACGAAGTTGAACTTCGCTGCCGACCACCCTGCACGCGACATGCAGGACACCTTCTTCGTTGAGCAGAATCCGAACGATGTGACGAAGAACATCCTTCTCCGCTCGCACACTTCCAACGACCAGAGTCGCGTTATGGAGCATCAGCAACCGCCAATCCGCGTGATATGCCCGGGTAGGGTTTACCGCAACGAGGCCATCTCCGCCCGCGCACACTGCTTCTTCCATCAGATAGAGGGACTCTACGTGGACAAGAATGTTTCGTTCACCGACCTGAAACAGGTGCTTCTCACCTTCGCCCGCGAACTCTTTGGAGAGGACACCAAGATTCGCCTTCGCCCGAGTTACTTCCCCTTTACGGAGCCGAGTGCAGAGATGGATATCTCCTGCCACATCTGTGGCGGCGAGGGCTGCGGCTTCTGCAAGCACACCGGTTGGGTGGAAATCCTCGGTTGCGGAATGGTGGACCCCAATGTGCTCGAGGCTTGCGGCATAGACAGCACTGTCTACACCGGCTACGCCTTCGGACTCGGTGTGGAGCGCATCACCAACTTGAAGTATCGCGTTGCCGACCTGAGAATGTTCTCCGAGAACGACACTCGCTTCCTCAGAGAGTTTGAAGCGGCAGAGTAAAAGGTAACCATAGTAGGCGCGGATCGCCGAGACGCGCCCTCTCAAATTGATTTTCCGCTTACAAAGG
>CAYXGN010000158.1:0-4743 GCA_964464505.1 uncultured Prevotella sp. | reverse complement strand
TTTTGTTCATGTTGCTTATAGAATGTTTTCCAATCGGCAAAGTTACTTATTTTAATTGAGAACGGTCGGAAGAATGATGATATATTATGCTTTATATTGATTTTTTTTTAAGGTTTTGTCATCATTCGTGAAGCAATCATAGTAGGCGCAGATCGCCGAGATGCGCCCTCGCAAATAGCAAAGCAAACCATAGTAGGCGCGAATCGCCGAGATGCGCCCCCCCCACAAGAAAACCTCTCCGCTCACAAAGATAGTGCAGCCTATCTTATGCAAGGGTGCGTCTCGGCGATCCGCACCTACTACATTTTCATAAGGAAAGATGCGTCTCAGCGATTTGCGCCTACTACGACTGCTTGAGTTCTTCGGCATAATGCTCAAAGGCGCGCCTCACCGTCTGCTCCGCTTCTTCGAGCGAACAGAAGAGTTTGCCGCCACTGGCATTCTCATGGCCTCCGCCGTTGAAGAATTCGGCTGCCACTTTGTTGCAGTGGAAGTCGCCGACAGAGCGCAGACTCACCCAGATGAGGTTGTCGTGGCGGTCGTCTTCACGCAGCGACACCGACAGCTTCATTCCTTTTATGCGCAAAGGCTCGTTCACAAGACCTTCGGCATCGCCTTTGATGAAATGGAACCGGCGCATGTCACGGCGCGAGATGGCAAAGTAAGATGCGTGGATGTCGTCGAAGACATTCAGTTTCTGACTCATCACATAACCGCGCATCCTTATTGCCCAGGCGGAGTAGTTGTTGAAGACGTTGCGGTAAATCTTGTCCTTGTCGATGCCTTTTGTCAGCAACTGACTGATGATGTAGAATATTTCGGGTGCATTTGAGTTGTAGGTAAAGCCGCCGGTGTCGGTCATCATGCCGCAATAGAGGCACGCGGCGCATTTCTTTCCCATTTCCTCAAAACCGCCGAGTTGCGTTATCATGCGGAAAAGGAGTTCGCAGGTGCTGCTCATTTGGGGGTGGGAGACAGTCAGCACCGTCTCCATCTGGGGGTCGAGGTGATGGTCTATCATCACCTTTTTGGCTGTGGCTGCCTCAAGAGCGTCCTTCATCTCGTTCACACGGTCGGCTTGGTTGAAGTCGAGACAGAAGATGAGGTCGGCATCATGAAGCATGGCCTCGGCTTTCTCCGTGTGCTTGTCGTAGCGCACAAGGGTCTCTGAACCGGGCAGCCAAAACAGGAAATCGGGGTAAGCGTCGGGCACAACGATTGCCGGCTCTTTGCCCTGCGTGCGCAGATATTCTGCCCACGCGAGCGAAGAACCCAATGCGTCGCCGTCGGGCGACTTATGGCATGTTATCACAATGTTGCTTGCTTCTGCTATGACAGTCCTCAGGGCTGCTTCTTCTTCCGCTGTCAATAAGTTGATATCCATTTCTTTGAAGGTGGGTTCTAAAAATTGGCTTTGTCAGATTTCCATATGAAAATGTAGTAGGTGCGGATCGCCGAGACGCACCCTCGTGAGCGGAGAGGTTTTCTTGTGGGGGCGCATCTCGGCGATCTGCGCCTACTACGGTTTGCTTGACAAAACGTAACCCATTATTTTTTTAATATTTTTACGGCGGTAATTTTTAGAACCCACCTGAGATGACTTCAAACACTTCCACATCGCCTTCTATTTCTGCCTTCACAGCCTTTGCGTTCACATCGGCACGGAACAGATTGCTGTTGATGGCGGTGGAGGAGAGCAACTTGCCCTTCTTGTCATACTGATTTAACTTCACCTCCTTCTGCGCCTTGTTGTTGAGCAGCACGGTGAAGGCTTTTGTACCCTTCTCTATGCCGAAGGTGAGTTTGCCGGTGCTGTTGAATGAGGTACAAGGGTTGCTATCGAAGGCATACATGGCGGCTTTCGTGTCCTGCGCCGTCACACTGATGGGCAGCGATTCGGGCGTTGTCGGGTTCACCTCAAACTCGCGGATGGCGCACCAGTTCTTCTTCTCGCTCTCCAGCTTGCGCAGGCGCACATAACGCGCCTTGACGGGTTCGCCCTTCCAATGGATGATGTATGTCTTCTGAAGGTCGCCTGTCAGTGCTGTCCATGTCCTTCCGTCTACCGATGCTTCGACTACGGCGTTGTCGAAATAGTCAACATCGTCCACCGAGTTTCTGCCTTGAAGGATGCGCACTTCCTTCACCTCGCGCACCATTCCGAGGTCTGCTCCAATCCAGTCGCCGGTGCTTTGGCTGTTGCCGGAGTGGTAGTATGTGGTGCTGTCGTTGTCGAACATCAGCTTGTTCTGCGTGGTGTTGAGGGTAGGGTAGGAGCCTATACCTTTATAAAAGGCGGGCACTGTGCCGGTGATTGCCTTGAAGAACGCCGACGACATGTCGTCCATAGCATATTCGTAGAACGGTTGGAGCTTCATCGTTCCCGACTTGTGGGCTTGGTAAGCGGCAAGGCCTTCCGTTGTCATGCGGTTGTCGAGGTAGTCGCTCCAGAACTTGTCGTAGTCGCCGCTGCGGAAGGTCTGCATCAGTCGGAGGGCTTTCTTGCCTCTCGTTCCGAGTTTGGCAAACTCCTTGAGCCATGGACGCAACTCCTTCATCAAGAGCGCGTTCTTGCAGTTTTGTTCCATCACCAGGGGTGCTTTCTCCACGCGGTCGAACTCGGCATAGAGTCTGTCGCAGTCTGTTTGGTTGAAGTCTGCCAGACGGAAGGTCTTCGTCTCCCACGACTCTGCACGGCGATAACCCGTCTCGGTGTCGCAGGAATGGATGGCGAAGGTGCGGTAAGCATCGTGGGCTTCGGGTGTGAGGTCCACAAGACCGCGCTCCCAGTTGTCGATGGCGTTGTAGTCTGCCACGTTCCAGTTGTAGTCTGCCACACCGTAAAGGGCGAGTTTCGAGGCCTCGCCGTGCTCCATCGGGTTGCTCAACACGCCGCACGTCATCTCGTCGGTGATGTCGGTCTCCAGTCCGTAGGCAGGTCCCTGCATAATGATGTGACGCGCATAATCGGTGACGGGGAAGTTCCACCAATAGTAAGCCGGACGCTTGATGCGCGAGTCAACGAAGTCGAGCGTCTCCTTGGTGAGGTCGGAACATACCACCGCTCCTGTCCAGAACACGTTGATGCTGGGGTCGAGGCGGTCGCCATAGATGGCGAGCTGTCCGTCCTTGCCGGGCTTCGCCCAAAGCTGGGAGTAGTCGGTGGGGCAGACAACGAGTGGAGCCACGTCGCCCTTCTCCTTCACAAACTCGCGGTTAAGGCGGTTGAGCAGGTCCACCTGTTTGTTGGAATTGGTGCCTTCGCCCTCAATGTCGTCGAAGTGGATGGCGAAGGAGCGCACGCCGAGGTCGTACATATCGTTGAACTTGTTGACGAGGTTCTGATAGTCTTCCTCGTTCCATTTAATGTCTTTTCCCGGATGTATCGCCCACACGAAGTCCACTCTGTTGCGGTTGCAGGCCTCCACGAGTTCGTGGATGTTGCGTGCCTGGTCGGCAGGGTAGGGCTTGCGCCAGTTGGGGGAGCTGTGGAAGGGGTCGTCCTTCGGGCCGTAAACGTAGACATTGAGTTTGTTGCGACCGTAATAGTTGATGAGCGACAGACGCACCTGATGCGACCATGGCTCACCGTAGAAGCCTTCCACCACGCCGCGCAAAGGCAGGTCGGGGTAGTCGTTGCAGGAGAGTTGCGGCAGCCGCAACTTACCCTCGGCAGCCGGCGACTCGAGAACCTGTTTTAGGGTCTGCAAGGCGTAGAACGCGCCGCGCTCGTCGTAGCCCACGATGCTGATGCCTTTCTTGCTGACAGTGAGCAGGTATGCTCCCGAAGTGAGTTTCTTCAGTCCGGCTTTCTTGGCTTGCTTCTTTCCGAAGTCTATGGTCAGTTTGATGCCTTTCTTGTCCTTTGGCAGGAATGCCAGGTCGGCATCAAACTTCTTTTGTTTGTCCACGATGTTCAATCCCTTGCCCAACTCAATCCATTGCGTCCTGTCAATGGTTAGGTTGTGGGGCGTGGGGTTGATGACAATGCCTTGGTGGTCGAGTTTCTTTCCCGTCACCATGTTTACGTCTTGCTTCTCGCCTCGCTGCGAGCTGAGGTCGAAAGCGTCGTCCTGTGCAATGGCGGTGCTGCAAGCCAGTGCCAAGAGTGAAGTGAATAGCAGTTTGTTGGTAGTCATTATTTTGTAGTTGTTAGTTACTTTCGCTGCACAAAGTTATATAAAAAATCCGAATTACGCTGACGGTTGGCAGGAAAACATTTAGTAGGCGCGTATCTCCGAGACGCGCCCCTAAAAGATTAAAACTACAGATTACGCCAATTACACGAATTTAAATCGTTTTTATCAAGAATTATAGAATTTAAGACCCTGCGGGGCTTATAGGTAAAGATAGAGCAAAGAGGAAAAGTAAACCGTAGTAGGCGCGGATGCGGTTCTCCTCCCATTCAGGGGAGGTCGGGAGAGGCTTAGACGCGCCCTTCGCTCGGCAACAAATAACAAGTGACGGTAACCGTAGTAGGTGCAGATCGCCGAGATGCACCCCCGCTGGGTATAAAGGGAATTTTTAGGGGCGGTCTGGGATAGGATTTCCTTTTTTAAGGGCGCGTCTCGGCGATCCGCGCCTACTACTGCTTGTTGCCTCTTCTGAAGGCAAAAATTGAAAATCATAGGAATTTTTAATTGAAAATCTTGGGAGTTTTTAATTGAAAATCTTGGGAGTTTGTGTAACTTTGCATAAGATAAGCTTCGGCTAGGCAATTAAAGCAAGCTTTATTGCGCTCGC
>CAYXGN010000157.1:0-4748 GCA_964464505.1 uncultured Prevotella sp. | reverse complement strand
CTCCCCTACTTCACCACCGCCTTGAGCGACTTGTCATTCACTCTCACGATGTAGAGGCCGGTGGCGGGGACGGCGGTGGAATAGGTGTCGCCGGTGGCGGTCGCCATGTTATAGATGCGGCCAGTGGTGTCGTAGAGGGTGATTGACTCACCTCCTTCGAGGCCGTAGACATAAACCATGTGGCCGCGGACGCGGATGGTGATGCCTGTCATTTCCTCCTCTACTTCCTTCGGACCGGCATAGTAGCGGGCGTTGCGGCGCACTGTCTGCGTGCCGTCGTTGCCGTTGAGGGCTGGCGACGGGTTCGGCGTTGTCGTGGTGTAGACGGGGCGATAGAATGTCAATGCCTCGCTGTCTGCCACGGCAGAGGTCTGTGTGAAGAAGCCTTCGCCCACCCAGATGTGGGCGTTGTCGCCGGTGGCGAGGTGCCAGTCGCTGTCGTCCCATGAAGAGACGCTATAGAAGCCGCCGTCACCGTCGACGGTGGTGCCGTCGGGCGATGTCGTGCCGTCGTAGTAGAGCCACAGGGTGTGGGGGATGTTCATATTGTAAACCTCCGCCGAGGAAGTGCCACGGAGTTCGGCATCAGCCACTTCCGTGGTGTTGTAGTTGCTCACAAGGTAAGGCAGTCCGAGGCAGTTCCATCCCATGTCCTCCTTCTCCGTGAAGTCGGCATCGCCGGAAGTGGAGGTGCGGTCATCGTGCTGGGTCAGCGTCACTGTCTTGTACTTCTCGTCAGCCGCCTCGGTGTAGACGTATGCCGTCATGTCGTCGGCAGACCCTTGCGCCGTGAAGCGGCAGTTATGCTCCGTTGCGATGTCGAAGAGGACGCCGCTGTTGGCATCTGTCTGGGTGTCGGCATCCGTGGCGGTCCAATACTCCGATGCGGTGTCGTAGTAGGGCGAGTTCCATGCCGCGCGCCCTACCCCATTGTAACTGTATGTGTCGGAAAGCACTGGGGAGAGGCTGAGCACGCCCTCGCTGCTGTAGGAAGGAGTGCCGACACCGTTGGTGGCGACATCGGTGCCTTCATATTGCATGGCGTAAGGCAGACTCACCATCTGTCCGTCCTTCTTCACTGTGCGCTCAACGCCCACATAACCCACGCTCACCGTATTGCCGTTGCCATAGAGTGAGGCTCCGTCCTGGAGGAGGAGGTAAGAGGGGATGAACGATGTTCCTGTCGTCTGGGTGACTCCGGCGGCGGTGGTCGTCGCACCATACTTCTCCATTACGAGGTTCTTGCCTTGCATGATGTAGACCGCCGAACCCTGATGGGGATAGAAGTTGGTGTGCGTTGTCACTGTTGTCTCGGTGCCGTCGTTGCCCGTCGTTGTCGTCGTCGCAGTGGAGGTGCACTGCACATCGTTGTCCACACGCCATGTCTCGAACGCTCCGCGGTCAATCTTGTCATCGGAACTTACGCCCTTGAGGAGGCGGAGGTTACCGAGCAGGTCGCGGTCAGTGTCGTAGTTGATGAACTGGTGCAGAGTCGAGATGCCGTCGATGGGGTTGGTGGCGGCACACTGGTCGATGTGCGTGGAGTGCTCGGTGAGCTGGTAGTTGAGGTTCTTGTCGCTCACCTTGTAGTTGTAGCCCGACAGCGTGTGCTCCGTGGCGGCCTTGCCGCTGTAGTTCACGAGCGAGTTGTGGATGTGGTCCTTGGTGTTGTCGTCGGTGCCGTTATACACCGATGTGCCGTCGGCACCGCGGGTCTTGCCCTCCACGGTGACGTTCACTGCGTAGGCGTTGTCGCAGAGGTGGAGCACATGACCGATGTCGCCCACCTTGTTGTCGCGGAACAGTGCCTCATAGATGAGGGCGTTGTTCACTATGGCGACATCCACATCCTCCCCTGCCGACACGTCGTTGTCGTGGACTATGATGTTGCGCAGAGCCACATGGCCGTCGCTGTTTACGGGTTGCACATCGATGACAGGTTCTGTGACGGTGCCAGTGGTGTTCGTCGATGTCGTTGCCGTCACATCAAAGCCGTCGATGAGCGACACGATGTCGTTGTTGGAGCGGAATGTCGTTGCCGCGGAAGTCTTGATGCCACTGATGGTGGTCTTGTTGCCTCCGGGACTTGCCACGCCGCCGCGCTCAGCGATGACGGTGGCGATGTAAGCGTTGATGGAGTCCTGGTCGTAGGTGCGCGAGTCCTTGCCTTCTATCGCCAAGGCGGTGTAGGGGCAGTCCTTAGTGCGTGTGGGAAGCAGACTTCCATAGATGCTGACACCGTCGCGGAGGGTGATGGTCTCGCCGAGATGCAAGCCCGTGGAGCCGGCACCGGCACCCTTGACGAAGACATAAGCCTCCTCGCCCACGTTGTTCACATGATAGACAGCGGCGAGGTCGATGGCAGCCTGGAGGTTGCCGTAAGCCACCGGCGAAGCCCAGGAGTTGCCCAAACCGCTGGTGCCGACATTCGGGTTGACATAGATGATGCGGTTCAAGTCGTTCTGATACTCGTAGGCACCGAGGTCGATGTCGTAGACGAAGCGGTTGTCGCCGGCAGCATCCATGCGCGTGGTGGTGCGCCAGGAGAGGTCGTAGATGTTGTAGTCGGAGGCCTCTGAGTAGTCGGCATTCACCACCTTGTCGTTGTAGAGCGAGTTCTTGCCCTTGTTGAGGAGGCGCAGCGACGGCTGCAGGGTGAAGTCGCGGGCTTCTATCTCCGCCGTTGTAGTGGCATTCACCTTCGGGTCGGTGAAGTTAGGGCCGTTAATCACGTCGCCGTTCTCATCGCTCAGTCCCACATTATAGTTATTGGCGGGGATGGTGCCAAGGGAGTAGTCGCTCACCTCGGTGTTACCGCCGGTGAAGGCGTTGTAGGCGAAGATGTCGCCCGACTGCTGCAAGTCGATGAAGTTCGGCAGGATGAACTGGTTGCCATCGTCGTTGTTGTGCCAGAACACCGTGTTGAAGATTTTCGAATCAAGCACCGTAGCGGAGTTCTGCTGCGCTCTTGCCGGCGCGAGCATGGGAGCATCGTCGTCGCTGCCCGAACCGTTCTGGTTGATGTCAAGGTTCGATGACTGGGTGTTCTCGCCGATGAGGTTCACATGTCCGTTGTTGAGGGCGTAGGTGTTGTTGACAATCGTTGTCGACACTGCCGACACGAGCGGGTTGCCATGGTTGCTGTGCATCACGTCGTTGTAGAGCAGGGCGTTGCCGCCGTTCTTGCCGATGTAGACGGCACTGGTGGTGTTATCACCGGAGATGTAAGAGCCGCTGTTCATAATCTTGCTCTTGCTGATGATGATTTTGTTGGTGCCGTTCTTTACATATTTATATGTGGCGTAGGCTGTCGGCACGGCTGACTCCGTCTTGTAATCCGCGTCGGTGTAATACTTGTCGACGGTGCGCTCGTAGTAGAGTGTCGGGTCGTTGTTTGCCGACTTGTCGGCATCGGTGCGGTTCTCCGAGTCGGTGGTGTAGTAGGTGTTCACTGAGATGTTGGCATCGGTGGGCACCACGGCTTCTGTCTCGGTGCGGTCGGCATAGTAGATGGCAGCACCGTTCTCACCCGCACGCGACTGGTTGTTGACTATCGTCACACCGTCGATATGGATTGGGATGGTGTTGACGGTCTTGTCGTAATAAGTGGTTGTGCCTTCGGTGGTGGGCTTGTAACTGCCGTAGCCGTTGTTCTCGGTGTAGCCCACCGACTCTTCAAGGCCATAGCGCTGCGTTGCGTCGGCGATGAAGAAGAGGTGGTCCCAGCGGTCGGACGACTCGTTGGAGCGTGCCTGCTGACGGATGACGGCAGGATAGGTTTCGGGGTCGTACACGTTTTCTATCTGGTCGCTGTAGCCGCCCTTGATGGTGAGCGACTTCACTCCGAGTCCTGTGTTCCATGCTGTCACGTTGCCGTCTTCGTCGCGGTTCTTCACCGTCATCGTCACCGACTTGTTGAGGGTCTTGGTGTCGATGTAGAAGGCGAGGTGGTCTTCTATATTATATATAGGTGTAAACGTACCGTCCATGAGGCGTATCTCCTTGCGGTGACCGTTGCGGCTGGCAAGCAGGGTCTCTATGGCGCGCTGGAAGTCGGACGTGGGCTGACTCCACGCGCTGCCGTCGGGCAGACCGTTGTCTGGCTTCTCGGTAGCCGACACCCAGAGGATGTCCACCTCGTCACCGCTGGTGGTGTATTGCAGCTCGGTGTGCGGATACTCATACACGCCAATGTCTATGTAGGTCTGGTCGTGCGTCGGGTTGGGGTCGTAGGATATGCGGTAGAGCTTCTGGCCTGTGGCGGCGGAGGTCATGTATTCCTGCTCGCCGGCAGGCATGTAGCTGCGGTGGGTGTCGTAACCGGCGAGCACACGGGTGACGGAATATACGCCCTCGCCCTTGAGGTCGCCAGCGGTTTCGGTGGTGTAACCTGTATTCGGGTTTGCACTGCTCATATACTGTTTGACATACGAGCGGTCAGGTAAATCTGAATAGTCTGCCGCATAAGTATCAAACGACGCCTCATACTTCTCATTCACGAGCTTCACCGTCTGCGATATCTGTCCGCTACCGTTGTCGGTGAGGTTGGTGAGTCGTGCAGGGCTCCAGTCGGACGATTCGTCGTAGCCGTCGTAGCCGGGCTTGGACGACGGGTTGATGAAGTTAGGACCTTCAAGGTCGAAGTTCTCCGAAGAGAGCAGGATGTTACAGTTCTGGTAGGTATTGCTACCGTTATATACCATGTCGCGTGCGTAGGTGAACGGGGTATAGTTAGCGGCACGCAGGTC
>CAYXGN010000156.1:0-4791 GCA_964464505.1 uncultured Prevotella sp. | reverse complement strand
TCGCCCTCCTTGTGCTCCTTTCCGCCTGCTCTTCCACCAAGTTCGTCCCCGAAGGCTCTGCCTTGCTCAAGTCGGTCAAGATAAAGTCGGAGAGCAAGTCTGTTGATGTCGCTGCGCTCCATTCCTGCCTGGGTCAGCACCCCAACTCCAAATGGTTCTCCCTGTTCAAGATACCGTTGGGAGTCTACAACCTCTCGGGGCGCGACTCCACCAAATGGGGCAATAAGGTGTTGCGGCGTTTGGGCGAGGCTCCTGTCGTCTACGACTCCCTCCTCACCCTGAAGTCGTGTCGCGACATGACCGTCGCCATGCGCAATATGGGTTATTTGCAGGCAAGGGTGGACTATGAGGTGACGAAGCGGCGGCGCAAGGCACACATATTATATAATGTGTCGCCGGGAACGAAATATGTCATCGACTCCGTGAGTTATGTCATCGACGATGCTGCCGTGGCGCAACTGCTCGGCACCGACAACCCTGCCAACCGCAGGCTGCGCCGGGGCATGGACTTCTCCAATGCCAACCTCGAGAGCGAGCGCAAGCGCATCACGCAGATTCTCTCCGACAGCGGCTACTTCAAGTTCAACCGCGACTTCATCCATTTCGTTGCCGACTCGGTGGGGAAGGACCATAAGGTGGATGTGGAGCTCCACCTATCGCAGTATCGTCCCAACAACAAGGCGGTGCCTGCGCCACACCAAAAATACTTCATCAACACTATCTCCTGGCGCGGGGCTGACTCCACGGGCACACA
Source organism: uncultured Prevotella sp. (assembly GCA_964464505.1). Lineage (GTDB taxonomy): Bacteria > Bacteroidota > Bacteroidia > Bacteroidales > Bacteroidaceae > Prevotella. The sequence goes on along the minus strand of CAYXGN010000156.1, from coordinate 4,037 downwards.
CCTGCGGCAGCGTGTGCTCGACAACAACACAGCCCTGCGCGAGGGCGAGGCCTACTCCGCTTCGGCGTTGCAGCGCACCTACAACAACTTCGCAAGGCTGCAGGCAGTGCGCTACACCAATATCCACTTCACCGAACTCCCCGACACCAACCTCCTCGACTGCAACATACAGTTGAGTACCAACAAGCCCAACACCGTCTCTTTCCAGCCCGAGGGCACCAACACCGCCGGCGACCTCGGCGCTGCCGCCTCGCTTACCTACGAGAACCGCAACCTCTTTCGGGGGAGCGAGGTGCTGAGCATCCAGATGCGCGCCGCCTTTGAAGCCATCACCGGACTCGAAGGCTATCAGAACCAGAACTATGAGGAATACGGCGTGGAGGCGAAACTCACCTTCCCGCGAATGATAGCCCCTTTCCTCTCGCGCGCCTTCCGCCGGCGAAGCAACGCCCGCTCCGAACTCCTCTTCAGCTATAACCTCCAGAACCGCCCCGAGTTTCATCGCCGCGTGCTCACCTCCGCCTGGCGATACCATTGGAGCGAGCCGCGCCACAACACCTCCTTCCGACTCGACCTCCTCGACATCAACTACGTCCACATGCCGTGGATTTCCTCCACGTTCAAGGAGGATTATCTCGACGATGCTACAAACCGCAACGCCATCCTGCGCTATAACTATGAGGACCTCTTTATCCTGAAGACAGGATTCAATTTCAGCCACAACAGCGGCCATCACGCCCTGCGCGCCAATTTCGAGTTGGGCGGCAACCTCCTTAGGCTCCTCTCGCGACCCCTCGGCTTCAGGAAAAACAGCGACGGACAGTACACCCTCTTCAACATAGCCTACGCACAGTATCTCAAAGCCGACTTCGACTACACCAAGCAACTCGCCGTAGACCTGCGCAATGTCGTAGCCTTCCACCTCGGCATCGGCGTGGCGTGGCCCTACGGCAACAGCAGGGTGCTGCCCTTCGAGAAGCGTTACTTCTCGGGAGGAGCCAACTCCGTGAGAGGGTGGAGCGTGAGGGAACTCGGTCCCGGAAAGTTTCGCGGCACCGACGGACGCATCGACTTCATCAATCAGACAGGAGACATGAAACTCGACATCAACCTCGAGTGGCGCACTCTCCTCTTCTGGAAGTTCAACGCCGCCTTCTTCGTCGACGCGGGCAACATCTGGACTCTCAAAGACTATGCCGACCAACCCGGAGGACAATTCAAAATCAATGAGTTCTACAAGCAGATTGCCGTGAGCTACGGACTCGGCATCCGACTCAACCTCGACTATTTCGTCCTGCGCGTCGACCTCGGCATGAAGGCCGTCAATCCCGCCTACACCAACAACAAGGAACACTACCCGCTGCTGCACCCCAACTTCAGCCGCGACCGCGCCTTCCATTTCGCCGTCGGTCTGCCGTTCTAATGCCCATCGTAGTAGGCTTTAGATCGCCGAGATGCGCCCATAGGAGACCGAGCGTCCTTTTCGCTTGCAACCAATTGAAAATCAATTATATGTTAATTTGTTACATTTTCGGTCAAAAACGTAACAATTTTTCGGACACTTTCGGCGCGACCCTGTTTTGAACACTAAAATGCGACATTTAGAACACTAAACGTGAAATATTTTAACTAAACGGTAAGCTATTTCACACTTATTAGGTAAAAACGGGCAAAATGCTTTGTCTTTGTATCTAACTGATATTCAGTGTATTAGAAAAGCGGTACTTTGCCTTGAGAAAAGCGGCACTTTTCTGGGAGAAAACCCCTACTTTTCGAGGAGTAAAGTGGCACTTTTCGAGGAGAAAAATAGGGACTTTCTATTAGAAACTTTTTGGCTTAAAAATGTAACAATTTTACAGTGGTTTTGCAAAGCGGATTTTTACAAAAATTAAGAGAACCTCCTCCGGACTCCCAAAGATAGTGCAAACGAGAGCAGAGTCAAGCTTGCTTGAACTATGCCGAGTGCAGCCTATCTTATGTAAAGATAGTGCAAACGAGGGCAACAAAGCTTACTTTAATTGCTGAGGTGCAGCCTATCTTATGCAAGTGTTGAAGACTCACTGACCAACGGGAAGTAATAACGCTCGACCTCCTATTGGGGCGCGTCTCGGCGATCCGCGCCTACGAAATTTGCCTATCTTCTGCTTATGCAATATTCATCGAACTCGTTGTTGACCTTCTGCATCCATTCCGGTAGGTTTTTCATCACATAATAGACCAGTGCGTCGGGCATTTCCTTATAGTAGGCGTAAGCCATAGGCCCGGCGATGGCAGCCAGGGTGTCGGCGTCGCCGCCAAGGGAGATTGCCAACCGCAGGCAGTCTACATAATCCTTGGAGTGCAGGAAACAGATGATTGCAGGGGGAACGGTACCGGGACTGGTGGAATTGAAGCAGTAGTCGGGCTTTATCGCGTCGTAGGTCTTGCCAGTCCACTGCGGATAGTATCGCGAGAGAATATCATCGCGGATGAAGGTCTTGTCTTTTCCGTGGTTCAAATGCCAGATGCAGAGGGCTGTCACCACTGCCCCTTTTATGCCTTCGGGATGATTATGGGTAGGGGAGGCAGTGGCAGTCGCAAGCTTGATGCACTCTTCTTCATCGCGAGCCAGCCATCCGGCTGCCGAGCATCTCATGGCACTGCCGTTGCCCATCGAGGAATAAGGTTCATGATAATGGTCCTGCATCCAAAGTTTAAAGCGGGAGCCAAAACCGGCATGGCGGTGTTGGTTGGCACACATCCAGAGATTCGTCGCCATATCGAGATTATGGACAAAAGCCTCGGCACAGGCAAAGGTCAGCACTGTGTCGTCGGAGAAATGTGCACGCGACGAAAACATCTTTACGGCATCATAGTCCTTGGTTCGGTGCGTCCTCCCTTCGTAAGCGCTGCCGGCAAAGTCGCCGACAGCAGCACTCATCAATAGGTTCTTCATATATGTAGTTTGTAAAAATGTGGTCGACTTTTGGAGGGGCGCATCTCGGCGATCTGCGCCTACTACGGTATGCATCGCCTGTTCGTGTAATATGTGTAATCTGTAGTTTATAAAATAAGTGGGGTGCGTGCTAAAAGATTTTGACGTCGGCGATGACGAAGGCTCCGACTTCTTCGTTGAGCCGCTTCACCAGTTGGGCTCGCATCATGGTGAGGTCCTGGCGCAGGGCGGGGTTGAGGATTTTCACGTAGAGGGTCTGGTTTTTTATCTCCTTACTGCCGGTGTAGTGTGCCACTGTCTTCCCCACCACTTTCTCCCACGAGTCTATGAGCCGCTTTTGCAGCAGGGGAGTCTCCAAACCCTCGTGGCGGAGGTATTCGCCGAGGAGCTCTGAGATGGGTCTTGCTTGTTTTCTAAACATGTGCTTTCTCTTTTATTTCGCCGTTGCAGACATCAAACAGTTTATAGGGGAACGCCGAATGTTGGAGTATCTGGTCGAGGTGCTGGCGGTTGGTGTCGGTGATGAATATCTGTCCGAAGGCATCGCCGGAGACGAGAGCCACTATCTTTTCCACGCGTTGCGCGTCGAGTTTGTCGAAGATGTCGTCGAGGAGCAGCAGGGGAGCGGTGGCTGTGGCGGTGCTTTTGAGGAAGAAGAACTGTGCCAGTTTGAGTGCCAGGACGAAGGTCTTGTTCTGTCCCTGGCTTCCCTCGCGCTTCATGGGATAGCCGTGGATGAGCATCTCGAGGTCGTCGCGGTGGATGCCGTGGAGCGAGTAGCCCACGGCACGGTCGCGTGCGCGGTCGCGCCGGATTACGTCGAGGAGGTCGCCCCTCTGTCCGTGCGACACATAGTGCAGCGACACTGTCTCGTGGTCGTCGGCGATGTGGCGGTAGATGCTTTGGAACACGGGGATGAACTGCTCCACAAACGCTGTGCGGGCGCGGTAGATGGCTGTGCCGTGGCGTGCCATCTCGTTCTCCCAAATGTCAAGGAGAAGGGCGTCGGGCTCATCGTCCATCTTAAGGAGGGTGTTGCGCTGTTGCAACGCTTTGTTGTAGAGGGTGAGGGCTTCGAGGTAGGTGTGGTCGTACTGCGAGA
>CAYXGN010000155.1:0-4795 GCA_964464505.1 uncultured Prevotella sp. | reverse complement strand
CAAAGGCAAACAGGTGTGGCAATCCGCCGTAGGTGATATAGTCGCGCCATGCATCGTCCTTGCTGCCGTCGTATGCCGAGAGGTATTCCGCAAAGGAAAGGGGAAACACACGAATCTCATCGCCCCTGCCACGGAACTCCGTTGCGACATCGGAGGAGAGGAAACGGGAATTGCTTCCAGTGACATAAACGTCCACATTCCGAATGTGGAGCAGACTGTTCAATGCCCCTACAAAACCCTTGACCATCTGCACTTCGTCGAGCAAGACATAGTGCATTTCGTCATCAACGATGCGGCTCTTGATGTAAAGAACGAGTGCTTTCGGGTCGCAATACTGCTCATTGAGCACATCGTCCAGAGCCAATTCTATGATGTGGTTGCGGCTTATGCCCTGCGCGCGGAGGTAGCCGTAGAAGAGGTTGAAGAGCAGATACGACTTTCCGCAACGCCGTATTCCCGTCACAATCTTTATCAGCCCGTTGTGCATTCCGCTCACGAGTTGATTGAGATAAAAAGGTCGTTTGATGTCCATAGTCACTTAATATTTTTGGCACATGTGCCACTTTTATTAAGTGCAAAGGTACGAAAATTCCCGAAAACGCGCATTTCCACTTAATATTTTTGACACATGTGCCACTTTTATTAAGTGGAGCAAATCACGCCCCGAAGGGGCAGCTATCCTCCAGCCCAGGGCAGCGCCCTGGGTAATGAAAATGAAATGAAACCTGCGCCCTGGGCTGGAGGAAAGTTGCGCTTTCAGCGCGCATTAATTGCCCTCCCCTCAGGGGGAGGATGGGTGGGGCTTTTACGCCAGGCAATAGTCGAGGTCGCGCTCTATTTCTTCGCGGTTCATGTGCTGCCCGATGAACACAAGTTTCTGCATGCGGTCGCCATACTCATCGTCCCAGTCGCGCTGTAGGGCAGGGTTCTGCTGCTTGAAGCGTTCCAGTTCGTCGGCAGGCATGGTGGCATACCACTGTCCTGCTGGTGTGAGCGACATCTGCTTGCCAGCCTGTTCGAAGAGGTAACACTTGTCCTCCTCGCCCTGGAAATAGCAGAGACCTTTGCAGCGGATGACGCTCTTCGGCCATTTCTTGCTCACTATGTAGTCGAACTTGTTCATGTCGAGCGGGCGGCGGCGCTGGTAGACGAAGGTGGCGATGCCATATTCCAGAGCCTCTCCCTCTTCCTCGTTCTCCAGTCCGTGGTGGTCGTGGTCGTTCTCCACCTCGTCAATCCACCGTGCTGATGTGGCCACGCGCTCGAAGTCGAAGTCGCCGGTGGCGAGGAGCGTGTCGAGCGGCACATCGCAGTAGTCGCACTCCACGATGTCGGCTTTGGGCTGTATCTCGCGAAGTATGGCTTTGATGCGTGCGAGTTCGTCGGGTGTCACCTCCGAGGCTTTGTTGAGGAGAATTTTTGTGCAGAACTCCACCTGCTGGATGACAAGACTGGCGAGGTCGTCCTCTCCTATGTCGTTGCGGGTGAGGTCGCTGCCGCTGCCAAACTCATCGCGCATGCGCAGCGCATCCACCACTGTGACGATGCTGTCGAGGCGCGCTATGCCGTCTTTGGCGAGGTTGGGGTAGAGTTGCGGATAGGCGCAGATGGTCTGTGCTATCGGTGCCGGCTCGCAGATGCCGCTTGCTTCGATTACGATGTAGTCGAAACGGTGCTGCGCTATGATGTCGCTGAGTTGCTTGACGAGGTCCATCTTCAGCGTGCAGCAGATGCAGCCGTTCTGCAGCGGCACCAGACTGTCGTCGCCTTCGCCCACGATGCCGCCCTGTTGTATCAGTGTTGCGTCGATGTTTACCTCACCGATGTCGTTGACGATGACTGCGAACCTGATGCCTTTGCGGTTGCTCAGGATTCTGTTCAACAATGTTGTCTTTCCGCTTCCTAAATAACCGGTGAGCAGAAGCACCGGAGTAATGTTTGCTGACATGATTGTATGTGTTTTTTTAAAATGAATCACCCGAGCATACTCTTCCTTGCAAGCAGGCAGGCTCCTATTATTCCGCCGCGCTCGCGCAGTTTGGAGAGGCACATTCGAGTGTCTTTGTTCACGATATTGAGTGAATAGCGGCGCACCGAAGCGGTAACAGCCTGAAGCAGGAAGTCGCCCGTGCGTGCCAGTACTCCGCCTATCACCACCAGTTCGGGGTTGAAGATGTTTATCAGGTTGGCTACGCTCTCGCCCAGTTTCAGACCTATATGCTCTACGACGTCGATGCAAAGGGGGTCTTCGCAGTTCACCGCGTCGATGATGTTGTCGAGCGAATAGATGTCGCCCTCGCGCTGTGTGAGGAACGACGACTCTCCCTCTTCTATTCTTCGGCGCACATTGCGTTGCAGGGCGCTGCCCGAAGCCTCGGTCTCAAGACATCCTTTCTTGCCGCAATGACAGAGTATGTCGTTGTCGAACATGTGGGTGTGGCCGAACTCTCCGGCAAATCCCGACTTGCCTTTGTAGAGTTCGCCGCCGATGATGATGCCCAGTCCGAGTCCCCAACTCACATTGACGAACAGCACATTCTTCTCGCCTTTCACCGCACCTTTCATATATTCGCCATAGGCAAAGGCCCTCGTGTCGTTCTCAATGCACACGGGGCAGCCTATGCGCTCGCTGAGGAGTTGGGTGAGCGGCTGCTCGGAGAAGTTGTAGAGAGTGTGGGAATAGCCGCTGTCGGAATTGACACGGCCCGAGATGCAGAACGTGACGTTGAGAATGCTTGAGCGTTTCACATCGGTTTTGTCAATGAAGTCGGACACAAGGCGGCACAGTTCGTCCACCGATTCCATTGTGTTGTCAATGCGGCAAGGCGCATTGTCGTCGAGTTCCACAAGGTCGCCGCGGAAGTTCATCAGTCCCATGTTCACGAAACCCACCTTAATCTCAACGCCGACGAAATAGCCCGACTCGGGATTCAGTCCGTAGAGGTTGGGGCGGCGCCCCTCTCCCGTCTCCTGCTTGCCGTATTCCTTCACATAGCCCAAGTCAAGAAGGTCTGCCACAGCCTTGCTCACCGTGGGCACACTGAGTTGCATTTCTTTGGCAAGTTCAAGGATTGTGGAGTTGCCGTTTGCCACAAAATACTTCAGGATGTCTGTCTTGAATGCGGCGTTCTTGCCGTCGCCGCCGAGATTGAAAGTGTTGAGCATGCGTGTATATAATAAGGTGTAACTTGACCAAAGCCGGCTTCCGTGCGGCTCATATCGGCAAAGTTAAGAATTATTTTCCATAAGACCAAAACTTTCCTGCTTTTTTAAAACGCGGCAATTTTCCCCATTGATTTATTAAACCAAACAATCAAAAATGAAATAGTTTTGAAAATATTTGAAAAAATACTTGCAGTTAATAAAAATGTTATTTAAATTTGCAGCCGTAATAATTAAATCATTCATAAATATATGGAAAAGATAAAAGGACTTATCGATGCTCCCTTCACCCCGTTCCTTGCCAACGGAGAGGTGAATCTCGAGCCAATTGAACGTTATGCAAAAATGCTTGTAAAGAACGGCCTTAAAGGAGTTTTCATCAACGGTTCGTCGGGCGAGGGCTATATGCTCACCGAAGAGGAGCGCATGGCTTTGGCGGAGCGTTGGGTGAGTGTGGCTCCCGAAGGCTTCAAGGTCATTGTCCATGTGGGTTCTTGCTGCGTGAAGTCGAGCCGTCAGTTGGCGGAGCACGCACAGAAGATTGGCGCATGGGGCATTGGTGCCATGGCTCCTCCCTTCCCCAAAGTGGGCCGCGTGGAAGAGCTCGTGAAGTATTGCGAGGAAATCGCTGCCGGAGCGCCGCAGCTTCCTTTCTATTTCTATCACATTCCCGCTTTCAACGGGGCTTACCTGTCTATGGTCGATTTCCTTAAGGCTGTGGACGGCCGCATACCCAATTTCGCCGGCATCAAGTACACCTTCGAGAGTCTTTATGAGTACAACCAGTGCCGGCTCTACGCCAACGGCAAGTTCGACATGCTTCACGGTCAGGACGAAACCATCCTTCCTTGCCTTGCAATGGGCGGAGCGCAGGGCGGCATCGGCGGCACCACCAACTACAACGGACGCTGCCTCACCGGCATCCTGGAGGCTTGGAAAGAGGGCGACATTGAGAAAGCCCGCGAGTTGCAGAACTACGCCCAGGAGGTGATTAACGTCATCTGCCACTACCGCGGCAACATCGTTGGCGGCAAGCGCATTATGAAACTCATCGGACTCGACCTCGGCCCCAACCGCACTCCGTTCCGCAACGTCACCGACGAAGAGGAGGTTGTGCTGAAGAAGGAACTCGAGGACATCGACTTCTTCAACAAGTGCAACGTGTTCTAATTTCTTTTTTTCACTCTTTCACTCTTTCACCTAAATGGATACAATCAAATATTTGTCTTATTGGGCTGAATGCTATCGCGAAGACCTTGTAGCCGACATCATGCCTTTCTGGATGAAGAACGGTCTCGACCGCGTGAACGGTGGCGTTTACACCTGTCTTGACCGCGATGGCAAGCTCATGGACACGACGAAGAGCGTGTGGTTTCAAGGGCGTTTCGCCTACATCTGCGCCTACGCCTACAACAATATCGAAAAGAATCAGGAATGGCTCGATGCCGCAAAGTCTACCCTCGACTTCATCGAAGCCCATTGTTTCGACACCGACCGCCACATGTTCTTTGAGGTGACCGCCGACGGTACGCCGCTGCGCAAGCGCCGCTATGTGTTCAGCGAGAGCTTCGCCGCCATAGCAATGGCAGAATATTCCAAGGCCACGGGCGACAAAGCCTATGCCGACAAGGCC
>CAYXGN010000154.1:0-4813 GCA_964464505.1 uncultured Prevotella sp. | reverse complement strand
CGCGGTAGATGGCTGTGCCGTGGCGTGCTATCTCGTTCTCCCAAATGTCAAGGAGAAGGGCATCGGGCTCGTCGTCCATCTTAAGGAGGGTGTTGCGCTGCTGCAACGCTTTGTTGTAGAGGGTGAGGGCTTCGAGGTAGGCGGTGTCGTACTGCGAGATGACTATGTCCATAAGCCGCCGCCGCTCCTCGCTGCCGCCTATGATGAGGGCGGAGTCGTAGGGCGAGACGAAGATGAGGGGGATGAGTCCGATGTGTTGCGCCAACCGCTTGTACTCCTTCTTGTCGCGCTTGAAGTGTTTCTTTGTGCCGCGCTTCATGCCGCAGTAGATGTCGGTGGTGTCGCCGTTCTCGTTGCTGTAAAGCCCTTCTATGACAAAGAAATCCTTGCCGTGGGTGATTGTCTGCGAGTCGACGGGGTTGAACGCGCTGTGGCAGAAGGAGAGGTAATACACCGCATCGAGGAAGTTGGTCTTGCCCTCCCCGTTATTGCCTATGAAGCAATTCATCTTGGGAGAGAGCTGGAGCGTGGCCTCTTCGATGTTCTTGAAATTGATAATGCTGATTTTATTTAACACCATTGGCGGGTTCTTGTTGGGTGGGTTCGGGTGTACAAAGTTACGAAGTTTTATCCTTTGAAGACAAAAAAAGAGGGGATATATTTCAATATGTGAGAGAAAATACTTACTTTTGCACCGCATTTGTGTCTGCACCCGAAAGAGGGTTGCTTGCCTTATGTATGGAGAAGCAAAATCAAAAAAACAAACAAATAAATGGAAAACAAAAAAGGATTAGGCGCTCATAACGCCAATGAGCTTAATGGAAAAGAGGCTTTCTTCGACAAATTCAAGAAGCAGATTCTTATCGTTGTCGCTGCCGTCATCGTCATCATCGCAGCACTGTTCGCTTATAAAGAGTATGTGGCTGCCCCCCGTGAGGACAAGGCGAGCACGGCGTTGGCAAAGGGTCAGGAGTATTTCAACCAGGAGATGTTCGACAAGGCCCTTAACGGCGACGGCGCAGGCTATGCGGGCTTCGTAAAGATAGCAAGCGACTATAGCGGCACCGATGCCGCCAACCTCGCCAACCTCTATGCCGGACTGTGCTACGCCAACCTCGGCAAATGGAACGAGGCAGTGGCTTCCCTCGAGAAGTTCTCCACACAGGGCGATGCCTTGGTGAGTCCCGCTGCTGTGGGTGCTCTGGGCAATGCCTATGCAGAGACAGGCAATGTGGACAAAGCCATCAGCACACTGAAGAAGGCTGCCGGCATGGCCGACGACAAAGGCGTTGACGGAGTGAACAACAGCATCGCCCCGACATTCCTCCTCCAGGCCGGCGAACTCCTCGAGAGTCAGGGAAAGAAGGAAGAGGCTCTCAGCATCTATCAGGACATAAAGAAGAAGTATCAGACTTCACAGCTCGTCGTTAGCTCTGAGATTGACAAGTACATAGAAATTGACAAGTACATAGAACGCGTTTCGCAATAAACAATGGCAACATCACTGCATAACCTTTCTTGCTATGATGCCGAAAAAGTGCCCGATGCCAGTAACATGTGCTTCGGTATCGTTGTCGCAGAATGGAATCCTGAAATAACGGGGGCGCTGCTCGAAGGAGCGGTAAGCACACTGGAGAAGCACGGCGCACTTCCAGAGAACATCCATGTCAAGACAGTGCCGGGGAGTTTCGAACTCATCTACGGCGCGCACCAGATGGTGCTGCACGGAGGCTATGATGCCGTCATCATCCTCGGAAGCGTGATAAGGGGCGAGACCCCGCACTTCGACTATATCTGTCAGGGAGTGACTGCGGGTATTGCCCGACTCAATACGACGAGTGAGATTCCCATCATCTACGGTCTGCTCACCACCAACGACTTGCAACAGGCAAAGGACCGGTGCGGCGGCCGCTATGGCAACAAAGGCGATGAATGTGCCATTGACGCAATAAAGATGGCGAAGTTCTAAAAATATTAATGTGAAACTGTGAACCCCCTCCCAAGCCTCCCCGCTGGGGAGGGCTTTTTTATAGTAGGTGCGGATGCAGTTCCCCTCCCCTCATGGGGAGGATGGGTGGGGCTTAGATGCACCCATATCAAGCGAGAAAACTATTGGAGGGGTGCACCTCGGAGATGTGCACCTACTACTATTACATAAGGAAAGGAAAAAATCTTGATTTTATGAAATTTGCTGTCATAGCAGCCGGAGAAGGCAGTCGCCTTTCAAAAGAAGGCGTGGAGGCTCCCAAACCGTTGGTAAAGGTCTGCGGCGAACACTTGATTGACCGCCTTTTGCGCATTTTTGTGGATTGCGGTGCTACAGAAATCGTCGCAATAGTAAATGAATACAGTGTGACGGTGCGCGAGCATCTGGAAACCCTCAGCTTGCCTGTCCCCTTGCGACTGGTGGTGAAGACAACGCCAAGCAGCATGCACAGTCTTCATGCCCTGTCGCCCTATCTCCGTGGAGAGCGCTTTTGCCTCACGACGGTAGACACCGTCTTCCATGAAGAGGAATTCAAGAAGTACATCAACCATTTTGTCAATACTCCCGACATCGACGGTTGCATGGCAGTGACGCCCTACGTCGATGACGAAAAGCCCTTGTGGGTGGGAGCGAAAGCAGAGAGGCGTGAAGCCACGATGGCGGCAGGGAATGTCTCCGGCAGACTCCTTGTGACGGGTTTCCATGATGCAAAGGAGGGCGATGACCATCTCGTCTCGGGCGGCATCTACTGCCTGAACGACCGCGCCCTCGATGTCCTCGACCATTGCCTTGAGGCAGGAATGAGCAGGATGCGCAATTTTCAGCGCCAGCTTGTTGCCGAGGGTCTTTGCCTCGAAGCCTATCCCATAAACAAAATCCTTGACATAGACCATAAGGAAGACATCGCAAAGGCAGAGGCTTTCCTTCATCCTCTTGAAGGGAAGCGTGTCGTCGGTGTGTGCCGTGGCGAGGAGTTCTCTCCCAACTGCGTGGATAAGGACGCTGCCGTGATGCGCTCTGTCAAGGACAATCTTGAAGCACTTGGAGCAAGTGTCCTGCTGACAAGTGAGAAGGAGTTGAGCCAAGGCACATCCTCTGTCATAAAGAATGCCGATGCCTTCTTCAGTATGGCGCGCGGTCGCGCTGCCCTCGATGCTCTCCGCCATCTGGAAGAGAGGGGGAGGGTGGTGGTGAACAGCAGCGAAGGAGTGGTTTCCTGCGTCCGCCGCACCATGGTGGAGAAGTTCATTGCCAATGGAATACGCTATCCCGAGAGTAAGATAATGGAAAAGGGAAGCCCAATGACTGCCGGTGCCACCTATCCCTGTTGGCTCAAGCGCGGCGACGGTTGCGCCCAACGTAAGGAGGACACGAGTTATGTGAAAGACGAAGCCGAGGCAAACCGCCTTTTGGAAGACTTTTGGCAGAGAGGCGTTGCATCGGTGATTGTCAATGAGCATCTTCATGGCGACTTGATAAAGTTCTATGGTGTGGAAGGCTCCGACTTCTTCTTCTGGTTTTATCCTTCCAAGAGCAACTGCCACTCCAAGTTCGGACTGGAATCCATCAACGACGAGATAAAAGGCATCGCCTTTGATTCCGAAGACCTGAAGCGGGAGGCCGACAAGGCTGCCGCCATCCTTGGCGTGTCGGTATATGGCGGCGATTGCATCATTGCCGACGACGGGAGTTTCAAGATTCTTGATTTCAACGATTGGCCGAGTTTCGCCCCTTGCCGTGAAGAGGCGGCTTTCCACATAGCGATGGCAATTTGCAATAAGATTCTTTACAGGTGAGAACCCACCTGCAACCAAAAATTTAGAAAAGATGAGTGATACAAAGAATTTTCAGTCAACAATAAAGTCATCGGACACAGAGGAACACATCGACTTGTTCTTCTATCGTCCCATAGGCTATCAGTGGGCACGCTTTTTCCGTAAGTTGGGCGTTACCCCCAACACAGTGACAATCCTTTCCATTTTCTTGGGAGTGGCATCGGGAGTGTGCTTCGCATTCAATGACTTAAAGATAAACATCATCGGTATACTGTTGCTCGTTTGGGCAAACATGTACGACAGCACCGACGGGCAACTTGCCCGCATGACAGGGCAGACAACGCCGCTCGGACGAATACTCGACGGAGCCTCCAGCGACTTCTGGTTTGTGGCCATCTATGCCGCCATCGCCATCCGCCTGATGCCTGAATGGGGCATCTGGATATGGCTCGTCGTAGCCTTTGCCGGCCTTTACAGTCACACGCGGCAGAGTCGTGTGGCCGACTATTACCGCCAGATACACCTTTTCTTCCTTAAAGGCAAGGAGGGGAGCGAGATGGACGATGCCTCCGTGCAGGTGGCCCTCTATCGCAAGATGACGTGGAAGGGCCAACCCGTTGAAAAACTCTTCCAGTTCTTTTATGTCAATTACACGAAGGAGCAGGAGAAGGCTACACCTTGCTTCCAACGCTTCAAGGCTGCCTTGCGGCAGCGTTATCCCGACAAACTGCCCGAACAGCTGCGGGCTGACTTCCGCAAGGGAAGTCTGCCGCTCATGAAGTATTGCAATTTCCTTACGTTCAACTGGCGCAGTTTCACCCTCTTTGCCAGTGTCCTCGCCGGCAAACTTTGGATTTATCCTGTTGTCGAGATAACCGTTTTCGAAGTGGTCTGCCTCTACATGCGTTATCGGCACGAGAAGTTGAGCCGCGAAATGCTCGCAAAACTCGACAGTTATCAGCCTTAAGAACGACATCCCACCGTAAAGAATAGATAAAAATGAAAGATTACGTTTTGCCAGGCAATCGTAGTAGGCGCAGATCGCCGAGAT
>CAYXGN010000153.1:0-4823 GCA_964464505.1 uncultured Prevotella sp. | reverse complement strand
CGGCGAAAGCGGAGGTGGAAGCGAAGCAGAACGATGTCACATTATATAATATACGCACACGCGCGCAAGAGATTTTCTTCGGCATCCTACTCATCGACGAGCAACTGCGGCAGAACGAACTCCTGCAAAACGACCTCGAGGTGAGCATCAAGACAGTGGAAGAGATGATGCGAGGAGGCATTGCCTGCCAGACCGATTTGGACGCGTTGCGCGTGGAAAGACTCAATGCGCAGCAGCAACACGATGCTTACGAGGCTTCGCGCACGGCATACTTGAAGATGCTCGGCACGTTCATCGGCAAGGAGTTGGGCAGCGACACAACGCTCGAGAAACCTGCCATGCCCTCTGTCGCTGCCAATGACGCGACGCTGCGACCCGAGATGCAACTCTTCGCTTCTAACGACAACCTGCTCCAGACTCAGCGCAAGAAACTCAACAGCGAATTGCTTCCCACCGTGGGTTTCATGGGAATGGGCTTGCTGCATACGAAGGTTTCCGACATGGTAAACGCCGGGATGCTGCTCGGCGGACTCACCGTTTCATGGAACATCGGAGCCCTTTACACCCGCAAAAACGACATAAGGAAGTTGGAAGTGCAGCAACAGCAGAACGATGTGCAGCGGCAGATATTCCTCTTCCAGAACCGACTCGAACAGCAACAGACCAGCGGTAGCATCGCCGCCCTGCGCAAGCAGTTGGCAAACGATGATGAGATAGTGCGTCTGCGCGAGGGCATCCGCAGTATGGCAGACCGCAAAGTGGAGGCAGGAACGGAGAGCATCAACGAACTGGTGCGCGACATCAATGCCGTGAGCAAGGCTCGCGTGCAACGCTCCCTTCACGAGGTGCAGTTGCTCAAAGCCCTTTATGAACTCAACAATCTGAATGGAATCTAAAACTTGAAGAAAATGAAATACAACGTATTGACAATGGCATTGCTCTGCGCAGTGTTTGCAGCCTGCAGCGGAAACGAAAAGGAATATGACGCCACGGGCACTTTCGAGGCTACCGAAGTGACTGTGTCGGCGGAGCAGAACGGCAGACTCCTGACCTTCGGCATCAACGAAGGCGACCGCGTAGGTTTAGGACAGGAGGTGGCACTCATCGACACCACGCAACTGTTTCTAAAAGCGCGGCAGGTGGGAGCCACCAAGATGGTGTACGCCTCGCAACGCCCTGATGTGACGAAACAGTTGGCGGCGGTGAAGCAACAACTCGCAAAGGCACGGCAGGAGCAGCAACGCTTTGCCGGGCTCGTGAAGGACGGCGCTGCCAACCGTAAGATGCTTGAGGATGCGGAGAGTCAGGTGAAGGTGCTGGAACGGCAACTGGCGGCACTGCAATCATCGTTGAGCACTTCCACAAACAGCCTCAACGCGCAGATGGGCACAGCCGATGTGCAGTGCCTTCAGGTGGCTGACGAACTTCGAAAATGCCACGTGACGGCACCTATCAACGGCACCGTGCTCGACAAATATATGGAGTGCGGCGAGTTTGCTGCCATAGGCAAGCCCCTGTTCAAGTTGGCTGACACCGACAACATGTACCTCCGTGCCTATGTCACCACAGCCCAACTGCGGCAGGTCAAGACGGGAATGACAGTCAAGGTGTTTGCCGATTACGGCAACGGCGAGCGCAAGGAGTATGCCGGCAAGGTGACGTGGATATCGCAAAAGTCGGAGTTTACACCGAAGACAATCCTCACCGACGACGAGCGTGCCGACCTTGTCTACGCCGTCAAGATAGCCGTCAGGAACGATGGCTACATCAAGATTGGAATGTACGGGGAAGTGAAATTTTGACGCAAATGGGCAACACTGCTATTGAAGTCAGCGGCATCAGCAAGCACTACGGCAAGGTCACGGCACTGAAGGAAGTCTCGTTCGACGTGAAGGAAGGCGAGATTTTCGGACTCATCGGACCCGACGGTGCCGGCAAAACATCGCTCTTCCGCATCCTCGCCACGCTGCTGTTGGCCGATGAAGGGGAGGCGACGGTCTGCGGTTTCGACGTGGTGAAGAGGATGAAGGACATCCGTCGCTGCGTGGGCTATATGCCCGGCAGGTTCTCGCTCTATCAAGACCTGTCGGTGGAGGAGAACCTTACGTTCTTCGCCGAACTCTTCGGCACCACCGTAAAGGAGGGCTATGAACTCGTGAAAGCCATCTACCAGCAGATAGAACCCTTCAAGAAACGGCGCGCAGGAGCCTTGTCGGGCGGTATGAAACAAAAACTTGCTCTCTCCTGCGCACTCATCCATCAGCCGCGGGTGCTGTTCCTCGACGAGCCCACCACTGGCGTTGACCCCGTCAGCCGCAAGGAGTTCTGGGCCATGCTCAAGACGCTCCGGCAGCGTGGCATCACCATCATCGCTTCCACCCCATATCTTGACGAGATACGTTGCTGCGACCGCGTGGCTTTCCTTCACGAAGGGACGCTGCGGGGAACAGGCACGCCCGACGACATACTCACACGCTTCAAGGACGTGTTCTGTCCCGAAGGCATCAGCCACGTTGCGGAGAAGGCGGTGACGGAGAATGTCATCGAGGTGGAGCATCTGGTGAAAGCGTTCGGCAGTTTCCGTGCCGTCGATGACATATCGTTCTCCGTCCGTCGCGGCGAGATATTCGGTTTCCTCGGTGCCAACGGTGCCGGCAAGACCACGGCGATGCACATCCTCACAGGACTCAATGCCCCGACGAGCGGCACCGGGCGCGTGGCTGGCTGCGACATAACGACGGAATATGAACAGATAAAGCGCCACATAGGTTACATGAGTCAGAAGTTCGCGCTCTACGAAGACCTCACCGTGCGCGAGAATATCCGACTCTTCGGGGGCATCTACGGCATGGCGGCGAAGGAGATAAAGCAAAAGACCGCCGCGCTGCTCACCCGGCTGCACTTTGAGGAGCATGCCGACGACATCGTGGGCAGTCTGCCGCTGGGTTGGAAACAGAAACTGGCTTTCTCCGTCAGCATCTTCCATGAGCCCGAGATAGTGTTCCTCGACGAACCCACAGGAGGCGTGGACCCCGCCACGCGACAGCAGTTCTGGAGTCTCATCTACGATGCTGCCGCGCGCGGCATCACCGTCTTCGTCACCACCCACTACATGGACGAGGCGGAATATTGCGACCGCATCTCCATCATGGTGGACGGAAAGATAAGGGCAATGGGTTCGCCCGACGAACTGAAACAGAGACTCAACGAGCCCGACATGGACCATGTCTTCACCCGTCTGGCACGCACTTCAACACGACAATAACACAACAAAAGGGGAAATGCAACCATTCATCTCATTCACCATAAAGGAAACGCGCCACATCCTGCGCGACCGCCGCACCATGCTCATCCTCTTCGGCATGCCGATTGTGATGATGCTGCTCTTCGGCTTCGCCATCTCGACGGACGTGAAGAACGTGCGCACGGTGGTGGTGACATCGACAGTGGACCACGAGACGCAGACAGCCATCACACGACTCGGCGCGAACGAGTATTTCGACATAATGTATAAGGTGGCGACACCGGCGGAGGCGGAAATGCTCATTCGCCGACAGAAAGCCGACATGGCAGTGGTTTTCGGCAGCGACTACGCCTCGAAGCACTCGGGAGTGCAGATAATCACCGACGGTGCCGACCCGAACATGGCGCAGATGTACAGCCGCTATGCCACCGAGATACTGCGCGGCAGCAACGCCACCCCACTCCGTCAGGCATTACTCTTCAACCCCCAGATGCGCAGTTGCTACAACTTCGTGCCGGGCATCATGGGCATGCTGCTGATGCTTATCTGCGCCATGATGACATCGATAAGCATCGTCCGCGAGAAGGAACGGGGCACAATGGAGGTGCTTCTGGTGAGTCCGGTGCGCCCGTTGATGATTATCGTTGCCAAGGTGGTGCCTTATCTGGCACTGGCTTTCTTCATTCTGTTCTTCATTCTCGGCATCTCCCACTTCATCCTCGATGTCCCCATCGCCGGCAGCCTGGGTTGGATATTCCTCGTCTCGGGCATTTACATCATGGTGGCACTGTCGCTCGGCATGCTGATAAGCACCGTGGCGCAGACGCAACTCGTGGCGTTGCTCGCCTCGGCGATGATGCTCATCTTGCCGTGCATACTCCTTAGCGGAATGATGTTCCCCGTCGAGAGTATGCCAAAAATATTGCAATACATCGCTGCCGTGATGCCACCGCGCTACTACATCGCCGCCATCCGCAAACTTATGATAATGGGTGTGGGCATCAACGAGGCGGCAGAGGAGGTGGCTGTGCTTGTGGGTATGGCGGCACTGCTGCTTACCATCGCTCTTGTGAAATTCAAAAACCGACTCGCATGACACTCCGTTATCTCATCCAGAAAGAGTTCCTTCAGATACGCCGCAACGCTTTTCTGCCGCGACTCATCGTGCTGTTCCCCATCATCATAATGTGCGTAATGCCGTGGGTGATGAACATGGAGATAAAAAACATACGTGTGGAGGTGGTGGACAACGACCGCTCCACGCTCTCAACACGACTCATCCACCGCATCGAAGCATCGCGCTACTTTGTCTTCTGCGGTCAGAAGGCTTCCTACGCCGATGCCATGACCGACATCGACAACACCGCAACGGATGCCGTCGTAAGCATTCCCCACGACTTCGAGAAGCACATGTTGCGGGGCGAGCAACCGCAAATCTTCGTCGCCGCCAACGCCGTGAACGGCACCAAAGGGAGCATGGCTCTGAGTTATCTGAGTCAAATCATCGGCGGTCATCTTGCCGACTTCGCCACAAAAGGAAACGCAAACCGAACGCAATGGAGCTTGCTTCAAATTGCTG
>CAYXGN010000152.1:0-4923 GCA_964464505.1 uncultured Prevotella sp. | reverse complement strand
GATATAAGCGAGACGGCAAATGGAAGCTTTCTTCAAGACCCATACTTACCTCATAGAGCACACGGATGCGCCAGTCAGAAGGACGTTGATGGACGAGATTGACTGGAGCAGACGGATGATTGGCATCAAAGGCTCGCGCGGCATCGGCAAGACGACGTTCCTCTTGCAGTACGCCAAGGAGAACTTTGATGCGGAGGACCGCCGTTGCCTGTATGTGAACATGAACAACTTCTACTTCCAGGGGCGCGGCATCGCCGACTTCGCCCGCGACTTCTACGCTCACGGAGGTCGCGTGCTGCTCATCGACCAGGTGTTCAAGCAGCCCGACTGGAGCAGGGAGCTGCGCCGATGCTACGATGAATGTCCCGAACTGAAGATTGTCTTTACGGGTTCGAGCGTGATGCGGCTCAAAGAGGAGAACCTCGAACTCAACGGCATCGTGAAGAGCTACAACCTTAGAGGCTTTTCCTTCAGGGAATTCCTTAATCTGCAGACTGGCAGCCATTTCCCCACCTTCACCATTGACGACATCATTTCGCGCCACGAGGAGATAGCCAACGCGATTGCCTCCAAAGCCGATGTCCCCAGCATCTTCACAGAATATCTCCACCACGGCTTTTATCCCTTCTTCCGTGAGAAGCGCAACTTTGAGGAGAACCTCCTTAAGACGATGAACATGATGGCAGAGGTGGACATCCTGCTCATCAAGCAGATAGAACTGAAATACCTCACTAAGATAAAGAAACTCTTCTATCTCCTCGCCCTGGGAGGACAGAAAGCCCCCAACATAAGCAATCTGGCGCAGGAGATAGAGACGAGTCGCGCCACTGTGATGAACTACATAAAATATCTCTCCGACGCACGGCTCATCAACATGGTTTATCATCCCGGAGAGGAGTTTCCCAAGAAGCCGAAGAAGATAATGATGCACAACCCCAACCTGCTTTACGCCATCTATCCCATCATCGCCAACGAACAGGACGTGATGGAGACCTTCTTCGTCAACTCGCTGTGGAAAGACCACCTGGTGAACCAAGGCAACAAGGACACACATTATATTATAGACGGCACACAGAAGTTCAGAATCCTCGACGCCAGCAGAAACGGCAAGTTGCGCAACTCTTCCGACACGCTCTATGCCGTCTACAACACCGCGCAGGGCGATGCCAACAGAATACCCCTCTGGCTGTTCGGCTTTCTCTATTAAAGGAACATAATCAACAACTATACACTAACATTTTATATAAAACAAAATGGCTAAAGAAAAAAAGTTTATCACTTGTGATGGTAATACAGCCGCCGCTCATGTGAGCTACATGTTCACCGAGGTGGCTGCCATCTATCCCATCACTCCGTCATCGCCGATGGCAGAGCACGTGGATGAATGGGCTGCCAAGGGTCGCAAGAACCTCTTCGGACAGCGCGTGTCTATTCAGGAAATGGAGTCGGAAGGAGGCGCCGCCGGTGCCTTGCACGGTTCGTTGCAGGCAGGAGCACTGACCTCCACCTACACCGCTTCGCAGGGACTGCTGCTGATGATTCCCAACATGTACAAGATTGCCGGTGAGCTGTTGCCTTGCGTGTTCAACGTTTCTGCACGCACGCTGGCTTCCCACTCCCTCTGCATCTTCGGCGACCATCAGGATGTAATGGCTTGCCGCCAGACAGGATTCGCAATGTTCTGCTCCGGTTCGGTGCAGGAGGTAATGGACCTCTCCGCCGTTCCTCATCTCGCTACCCTCGAGACACAGGTGCCGTTCATCAATTTCTTCGACGGTTTCCGCACCTCCCACGAGTATCACAAGATTGAGGAGATGGACATGGAGGACATCCGTCCGCTCGTCAACCAAGACTATATCAAGCGTTTCCGCGACCGCGCCCTCACCCCTGAGCGTCCTGTCACCCGCGGAACGGCAGAGAACCCCGAGACATTCTTCACCCACCGCGAGGCGTGCAACGAGTATTACGAGCGCATCCCCGACGTAGTGGAGAAATACTGCCAGGAGATGACCAAGATTACAGGTCGCGAGTATCACCTCTTCAACTACTACGGAGCCGCTGATGCCGAGAACGTCATCATCCTCATGGGTTCGGCAACGGAGCCGGCACGCGAAGCCATCGACTACCTCAACAAGCAAGGCAAGAAGGTGGGTATGGTGGCAGTACACCTCTATCGCCCGTTCTCCGTGGACTACCTGAAGAAGGCTCTTCCTGCTACCGTGAAGCGCATCGCCGTGCTCGACCGCACCAAAGAACCCGGCGCAGAGGGCGAGCCCTTGTATCTCGATGTCAAGTCGGCTCTCTATGACGACGAGCGCAAGCCCCTCATCGTGGGCGGCCGCTACGGTCTCGGTTCTTCCGACACCACTCCGGCAAAGATTGTCGCAGTGTTCAAGAACCTCGAGTTGCCGCAGCCCAAGAACCACTTCACCGTGGGCATCGTAGATGATGTCACCTTCACATCACTCCCCGAAGAGGAGGAAATCCCGATGGGCGGCGACGGTTTGTTCGAGGCGAAGTTCTATGGCCTCGGTGCCGACGGTACCGTTGGTGCCAACAAGAACTCCGTTCAGATTATAGGCAACAACACCGACAAATATTGCCAGGCCTACTTCTCCTACGACTCGAAGAAGTCGGGCGGCTTCACCTGCTCTCACCTGCGTTTCGGCGACAGCCCCATCCATAGCGCCTATCAGGTGAACACGCCTAACTTTGTGGCTTGCCACGTTCAGGCTTATCTCCACATGTACGATGTAACCCGCGGACTCCGCAAGAACGGCACGTTCCTCCTGAACACCATCTTCGACGGCGAGGAACTCGTCAACTTCATCCCCAACAAGGTGAAGCGCTGCTTCGCACAGAACAACATCACCGTTTATTATATCAACGCCACAAAGATAGCCCAGGAGATAGGTCTTGGCAACCGCACCAACACCATCCTCCAGTCGGCTTTCTTCCGCATCACCGAGGTGATACCTCTCCAACTCGCCGTTGAGCAGATGAAGGCGTTCATCGTCAAGTCCTACTCGAAGAAGGGTCAGGATGTGGTAGACAAGAACTTCGCTGCCGTAGACCGTGGCGGCGAGTACAAGCAACTCGCTGTCGACCCCTCATGGGCAAACCTCGCCGACGATGCCGGGAAGGCTGACAACGCTCCCGCTTTCGTCAAGGAACTCGTGCGTCCTATCAACGGTCAGGCTGGCGACTTGCTCAAGGTGTCCGACTTCGTGAAGCACGGCACTGCCGACGGCACATGGCAGAACGGCACCGCTGCCTTCGAGAAGCGCGGCGTGGAAGCCTTCGCGCCTGTATGGAATGTGGAGAACTGTATCCAGTGCAACAAGTGCTCCTTCGTTTGTCCTCACGCTGCCATCCGTCCGTTTGTCCTCACCGATGAGGAGTTGGCTGGCATCCCGGGACTCGAGACACAGGAGATAAAGGCTCCGGCAGCACTCAAAGGCATGCACTTCCGCATAGAGACATCAGTTCTTGACTGCCTCGGCTGCGGCAACTGCGCCGATGTGTGTCCGGGCAAGAAGAACAAGGACACCGGCGAACTCGAGAAGGCTCTCAAGATGGTTCCGTTCAATGTCGACACCGATGAGATGCAGAAGGAAGCCCATAACTGGGAATACCTCGTGCACAAGGTTGCCTCCAAGCAGGATTTGGTGGACATCAAGCAGACCCCGAAGAACTCGCAGTTTGCACAGCCTCTGTTCGAGTTCTCCGGCGCATGCTCGGGCTGCGGTGAGACTCCTTATGTGAAACTCATCTCGCAACTCTTCGGCGACCGTCAGATGGTGGCTAACGCTACTGGCTGCTCTTCCATCTATTCCGCTTCCATTCCTTCCACACCTTACACCAAGAACGCCAAGGGACAGGGTCCTGCTTTCGACAACTCCCTGTTCGAGGACTTCTGCGAGTTCGGTCTGGGTATGGTTCTCGGCAACAAGAAGATGAAGGAGCGCATCTGCCATCTCCTCGAAGAGGCAAAGGCAAACGCTGACACTCCGGCAGAGTTTGTTGCCGCCGCCGACAAGTGGATTGCCGCCAAGGACGACAGCGAAGGCTCCAAGGCTGCTGCCGCAGAACTCAAGCCCCTCATCGCTAAGGGTGCAGAGCAGGGCTGCCCGCTCTGCAAGGAACTCAAGACCCTCGACCATTACCTTGTGAAACGCTCACAATGGATTATCGGTGGCGACGGTGCTTCCTACGACATCGGTTACGGTGGTCTCGACCATGTATTGGCTTCGGGAGAGGATGTCAACATCCTCGTGCTCGACACAGAGGTTTACTCCAACACCGGCGGACAGTCGTCGAAGTCTACTCCTCTCGGTGCCATAGCACAGTTTGCCGCACAAGGCAAGCGCATCCGCAAGAAAGACCTCGGCTTGATGCAGACCACCTACGGCTACGTCTATGTGGCACAGGTGGCAATGGGCGCCGACAACGCACAGACACTGAAGGCAATCCGTGAGGCAGAGGCTTACCACGGACCGTCGCTCGTCATCGCCTACGCACCGTGTATCAACCACGGCTTGAAGCGCAAGGGCGGAATGGGTCGCTCCCAGAACGAGGAGAAGCTCGCTGTGGAGTGCGGCTACTGGCACCTGTGGCGTTTCAATCCCGAACTCGCAGAGCAGGGCAAGAACCCGTTCACACTCGACTCGAAGGCTCCGCAGTGGGAGAACTTCCGCGACTTCCTCCTCGGTGAGGTGCGCTATCTCTCAGTGCAGAAAGCCTTCCCGCAGGAGGCTGACGAACTCTTCGCTCAGGCAGAGAAGATGGCAAAACTCCGCTATCAGACCTATGTACGCAAGAGTCAGGAAGACTGGAGCGAACAAATCTAAGTGTTTAAGCCCTGGAGATTTGCATAAGATAGGCTGCACCTCAGCAATTTGAAGCAAGCTTCATTGCATTCGG
>CAYXGN010000151.1:0-4980 GCA_964464505.1 uncultured Prevotella sp. | reverse complement strand
CACCCTTTTTGTCGGATGCTGATGCAAAGTTATCACAACGGAGAAGCGAAATCAAGTGTGTTTCAAAAAACAAAATACCGTTTCAAAAATGAAGGGTAGTAGAATTGGGTAAATAAGACCTTTTGTTTGTGGTTATAAATAAAGTGGGCGTGCCTTTAATATGCACGCCCACAATAGATTAAGAGTTTTTCCGTCCAACACAATGTGGTTAGTATTTCATGCTTTTAATCCTCACTTTTTTCTTTTCAAAATAAGCGTCTCTTTGAAAATTTTCTCAACCAGTTTGTAATTTTTCAAGTGGATATCCCCTTTCCAACACTCTTTTGTGAAGCCGCTTTTAAGTGATTCCTGACTGAGTCTCTGGCGGAAACCCCACATGTCTTTCTTCAATCGATGGTTGAGAGTGGAATAAGTCACCTTGAAGTCGTCAGCCAAGAATGAGTTTTTGCAGAACTCAAAGAATGGTTTTATGCCCCTTTCGCTGAAATCATCATTGCCCAACCCGTACCTTTCCACGATGATATATAAGTAGGCTATCAGGTCGACACGCCTGTTATATCGGCCCTCGAGCCGTTCTGTCGGAAAGGGTCCGAAGAACATTTTGTCGATTTCGCAAAGGACATCTGAAATTACGCGCTCATCAACCGACCTCTTTAACAGGCCACCACTCGCCAGTCCCATCCCATCGGTTGGCGCGCGTTCTTTAATTGCCTCCAAGATTTTCTCCAGTTCTCTTGAAGAATTTGCAATCTCTTTCAATTTGGCGTAAGCCTCTACCAAGAGCTCACACACAGTTTTCTTTTTTTTCATAACATTTAAAATTAAATTTATCCTGAACCAATCTTCCGACCGACCAGGCGGTTAATATTCTGTTTTTAGTCTTTTTGACCCGACTGTCACGAGCAGTCTTCGCATGGCTCTGCCTCTCTTCTGTGCGAATAGTGGCGGTTTTGCAAAGCAAACGAGGATTGTCCTCGTGCTCTTCCGGCGCAAGGCAATGCCCGCAGCCGCGCAGTTGTTAAGATTTACGATTGATTTTACGGGCTTTCCTGCAAGTCCAATCTTTATTGGAACATCAGGAAGCAAACTGCTGTTTTCAAATATGCCACAAAGGGTCTTGAAAACAGGTGAAAGGATGCTTGAAAGCTAACCTTTCTCATCGAGGCGCTTGGAAACTGCCCTCAGATGAACTTAGAACTGTGTCAAAAACAATGACAATGCAAATATTGCAAAAAGCGTGCCGCTTGCCAAACTTTTTGTAACTTTTTTAGAGTCCAGAGAACTTTTTTTGAAAGCTCATCTTCTGCGAACAACGCGAATGACAAAATCACTCCCACGGATGGCACGGATAACCGAAACCATAGTAGGCGCGGACCGCCGAGACGCGCCCCTCAAGCAAGCTATAGGAGGTCGAGCGAGGACACTCGACAACACAAAGAGATTTATTCACACATTCTCTACAGCAGCGAGAAAATTGATGAGAGATTAATGGGCGATAATACGGAGATTGATGTTATAAAAGAACCCCGGAATACGCTAACCCGCTGAAAAACAATCACTAATCCCACAAATCAAGCGAGCAGGGAAGCAGAAGGCAAATTCAGGAAAGCACTGATTTACAGGAAGATAAAGCCAAACGCGTGTGTAAAACCTTGGCATGGAGGTTCAGCACAGACTATATCAATGTTCCGTTATCTCTGTGCACTATATATAATAAGGTGTTATGCCATAACCTTCCCTTTAGGGGAGGATGGGAGTGTCTTGCAGGAAGTCGAGCGTTCTCGCTCGATAACACGAAAGGAAGCTGGCTATCAGAAAAACAAGGACATTTATCTAAATCGAATCTGAAAGTTTAAATCAATGAAGTAACGACCGTTACGCTCATAGATATAGCCAAAATCGCCCTTCTTTGATTTTTTAGTGCCAGACTTGCCGTTCTTGAATATATAAGCCGATTCCTCGTCTTTGGACAATTCCTTTCCGCTTAGATATGCTTTTGCTTGGGCTACTGCCAAATCTTTCATCATTCCTCTGTCGGGTCTGTCAAAATAGGTATTCTCAAAGAGATAATTGCTGAAGACCTCGTCAGACATTGCACGATAGTATAACATGTCACCGTTTCGACTTACGTCAATATATCCTCCTGTTAATTTCTTCCTGCCATTCCATATAGAGGAAGCAGTCATACCTGCAAAGGAAGCAAATAGAAAGTCCTTGAATTTGGCAGGATAGAACATCTGTGGGTTTCTAACGCCTATTGGATTTAATTCGGCAACCCTATCACACACCTCCTTGACGTTGGAACCGCAACACCCATAATAAGACGCTTGAACCAAAACTGCCATGCTAAGGATTTCCTCCATCCGTGAATCTACAATTGCAATATTTTGCTCAAAAGCATCGTTTCTACATCCAATGTACTCTAAGGTATAATCGTCTTTGATGCCCTTCATTATATCAATGAAAGCATCGCTTGCATTAAGCCTGTTCATACCTCCTTTATCGCACCCCACGACTTCAAAACTAAAGCCGGATGTCTGGGAGCAGTTGAATAGAGTTGCAGGACTGCCTATGTGGGATTTTATAGAAAAACCCTCAGTTGTCCGGGTATGGTCTAAAGAGTTTTCGCTTGTAATAATAACATCAGTCTTGGCTCCGTATTTGTTCTTTGCGGATTCTGACAGGTTTGCTTTTGGCGTGTCTATGTTGAGACTTTCCAAGTATTTCTGGACATCGGGAGCTTTCGTTACACGGGCAGCAGAAAGGTCTTTGATACTGTCGTACAATACCTGTGCATATCTGGACATCTCTGGGGCTGTTACCACTTTTATAGCTTCGCCATCTTTGGATGCTTTGATATAGTCAATGTTCGCTTCTACAAATCGTTCAAATATCAACATCTTGCCAGGCTCGTCCCTGATAATGTTTATAATGTCAATATAGGTGGAGATGTCTCTTGTTAAATCAGAAGATGCCCCATAGAAAATTCTATCGCCCAACAAACGCATAAACACGTAAGCATAACGCCATTCACTCCTGTTAAATTGCCATGTTGCCATCCTTCTAAATATTTGTTTTCAGCACTTTTGAATACTTATTATCACCAAGATTTTTTTGTAATTGAACTCTTTTGCGATGTGTCATTAATACGAAACAGGCAATTAAAACTGAAAGACTATGTGAATGGTAGATCTTTATCATCTGTTTCTCTTATGACTGTTTTGATAATCTAGATATTGTTCGTAGCGCATAGCCAAGAACTCTTTATTGGGGAGGAATCTATCTGGTAAGCAGATTGTAAAGTTGTTGATTTCTTCAAGGAATTGTTTATAGACAGTACCTGCGGCATTCTTCAATAGGAGCGGAGACACAATGACTTTGTAGTCTGGGGTTATAGCCAGTAAATCCTTGTCGTAGGCTTTGTGTAAGGTTGGGGTCAAGCACAATCCGTTTTCTGGATTTGTCCTGTTCTTTTCATCTTCTGCCCAATCTATGATGTGGCATGCCTCCAAAAGAGAATTGTTTCTGATGCCAGAAATGCAGCATTTAAAATCATAAGAACTCAGCACTGCCGCCCTAAAGAAATTCTGGTTCACTCTTTCTTTGACAATGGTTTCCCGCTCCGTTCCTTCGGGTAGTTGAAGCGTGTCGCTTGCATCTAATTGTTGCTTGCATCTCGCTGCATATTGTTTAACAAGGATTTCACTTTGATAAGCAAATTCCGTAGGATTCCTATAGAATTCTTCCCAAACAATTTCTTCAAGTTTTGCACCATGTGACAAACCGACAATACCTTTTTCTTTCAGTTTCGGGTCAAGCCTTCCGAGATTGCCTATCTTCATATTCAAGGCACTTGGAGTCCTTCCAATGATTCTAGAATATTCTTTGACCATAGGATGGTTCTTACTACTTGACTTGAAAGGGATTTTGCAATAAGCATTAAAGGCGATTACCGTTTCTTCATATGTCCAGTTGCTCATCTTTTTCTAAATTATTTGTGCATTCTTCTTGCAAAAGTCAAACAAAGAGGAAATTGCTTTATCTTTTGTCATGTTCTTTATCATTTCTTCTTTGAACCTATTCAGTCCTTGCGAATAGGTTTATTAATGGCACCTCCAGGGAGCTTAATCGTTTTTCAATCTCCCCAAGTCTGGTGAGAACTATTTGACTCGCCTTTAATTTTTGATTGTTGCCAAAGTTAAAGTAGAGCAGACTGCATAATCTTCAAATCTTTCATCGGGATGGAATGCCACTCTTCGTTCGTTGACCAGATGACCGAAGAATTCTTTCACATCGTCTAAGGTTGCAATTCTTGATTCCTTTGTGTAATGCATATCGCTGATTTCTTTGTTCTATAGGTTTATTGGCAAAGTTACTCAAAAAAACGGGAAAAGGAATGTCTTTCCAGAATTTATTGTCGTCGTGCGAGAAAAAATGATGTAAAAGCCACTCCCGTCCTCCCTGGAGGGACGGGGCTTTGCGGAAAGGTGTGATGGGATTAATTGCCCGTTCTTGCTCTGGCAAGCGGCAAAGCCGAGCGAATCACCATTAATCGCCCGTTAATCTCTCGTTAATAATCTTTTTCGCTTGTCACGAACTGTTCGAATATTCGAGACTTGTCGCAGACCCACTGACCAATGGGAAGTAACGACTCGTGATTTATAAAAGGAATTTCCGTGAGTTCCGCGTTTTCAGTGTTCGATTTATACGCCAATCACCATTAATTGCCCGTTATTCTCTCGTTATTCTTGTCTCTTGTCAAGAACGGTTCGAACATTCGAATATTCTTGATAAAAATAAAATTCGTGTAACGCGTGTAATTTGTAGTTTTGATAATTCTGTATTCCGTGTTCGGTTTCCTTGTTGCGAGGGTGCGTCTCGGCGATCCGCACCTACTACGGTTTCCTGTGTATTTGGCATAATTCGTAGTTTATATGCTTGCAACCAATTGAAAATCAATGTTGTGTTAATTTGTTACAT
>CAYXGN010000150.1:1462-5026 GCA_964464505.1 uncultured Prevotella sp. | reverse complement strand
GGATGGTTTTTATTGTCAAGAATTAAGGAATTAAGGAAAAGATAACGCAAGCAATGCCCCGCAGGATTTTAAATTCTTTAATTCCTAAATTACTTCCCGTTGGTCAGTGGGTCTACGACAAAGATAGTGCAAACGAGTGCAGAGTCAAGCTTGCTTGAACTATGCCGAGTGCAGCCTATCTTATGCAAATCTCCTAAATTCTTGATAATACAAAAACTTGAGTGAGGTTGATTGAGAGGGGCGCGTCTAAGCCCCACCCATCCTCCCCCTGAGGGGAGGGGACCTGCATCCGCGCCTACTACGGTTAGCAAGTCTTCCGCGTATTCCGCGAGTTCTGTGTTCGAATAAAAATAATATAATTCTGTGCCCGAAAAACAAACAATTGTCCGTGGCGCAAAACAAACTTTAATTTCTTGATTATGTTCTCTGGTATTATAGAAGGAATGGCAACTGTAGTTGCAATGAAGAGTGACAAGGGAAACATCGACTTCACCTTGAGCTGCCCGTTCACGGCAGAACTGAAAATAGACCAAAGCGTGGCGCACAACGGCGTGTGCCTCACTGTAGTCGGCATCTCCGGCGACACCTACACGGTGACGGCGATGAAGGAGACGCTGCTCCGCTCCAACCTGGGTCTCCTGAAGGTGGGCGACAGGGTGAACGTGGAACGGTCGATGCTGATGAACGGCAGACTCGACGGCCACATCGTGCAGGGGCATGTAGACGGCACTGCAAAGTGTACGGCAATGCGCGACGCTGACGGCTCCACTTACTACACTTTCGAGTATGACTTCGACCGCGACATGGCGCGGCGCGGCTACTTCACCGTCGACAAAGGGTCGGTGACTGTCAACGGCGTTTCACTGACAGTGTGCTCCCCCACCGAGAACTCCTTCACCGTGGCGATAATCCCCTACACCCACGACAACACCAATTTCTGCGACATAAAAGTGGGTAGCACCGTAAACATCGAGTTCGATATCCTTGGCAAATACCTCGCCCGCCTCTCGCAGCTCTCCGACTAACCTATTCGTAGACCTCTTCGATGCCACTCTCTGCATTTTCCTCCGCCGTTGGGGCAGAATAGCAGGGGTCGAAGTCGGCAGGGATTTCAAACGGCACACTCTCGTCGTAAGGCAAATCGGGGTCGGCAAACACCTTCTTCATAAAGTAAGCCCAGACGGGCAATGCCGCTGTGGCACCCTGCCCCATCCGCATCGTGTCGAAGTGGACGTCGCGGTCTTCGCCGCCCACCCAGCAGCCGCTGACGAGTTGGGGCGTGAAGCCTATGAACCACGCATCTGAGTTGCGGTTTGTAGTACCTGTCTTTCCTCCTATCTCGCCATTGAAGTTGTATTTGTAGCGCAGTCTGCCGGCAGTGCCGTTGTCCACCACTCCCTTCAGGAGCACAAGCATCTTGTCGGCACTCTCGGAGTTGATTACCTCATTCATGCGGGGCTGGAAGGAGGCTATCACATTGCCGTCGTTGTCCTCTATCTTCGTGACGAACATCGGGGCGGTGCGGATGCCGTGGTTGGCGAAGGTGGTGTAGGCACTCACCATTTCTGCCACCGACACATCGCAGGGTCCCAGACACAACGCCATGGAAGGATGGATGTCAGGGTTGTTGATGCCGTAATCGTGAAGCAGACTGACGAACTGTTGGGGATTTAGTTTGCTCATCAGATAAGCCGAAATCCAGTTGTTCGACTGTGCCAGTCCCCATTTCAGAGTCACCATCTCGCCATAGCGTTTGCGGCTTGAGTTGCGCGGTGTCCACGACTTCCCTCCCACCGTGTAGGTCTGCTGCACGTTGAGCACCTCGTCGCAGGGCGAGAAGCCGTTCTCCATGGCGAGGGAATAGAGGAAGGGTTTGATGGTGGAGCCCACCTGACGGCGGCCGTTCATCACCATGTCGTACATGAAATGCGTGTAGTCGAGTCCGCCGACGTAGGCCTTCACCGCTCCTGTCTGCGGCTCCATGCTCATAAAGCCGGCTCGGAGGAACGACTTCACATAGCGGATGCTGTCCAAGGGGGTCATTATGGTGTCCAAATCGCCGTGATAGGAGAACAGCGTCATGTCTGTTGGCGTGTGGAACGAGCGCTTTATCTCCGCATCGCCCGCGCCGGAGGCCTTCAGATTGCGGTAGCGTTCACTCTGCAAGACGGCACGCTCCATAATCTCGTCCACCTGTTTCTTCGTGAGTTGTGAGGAGAAAGGAGCGTTGGGTTTGTTGCGCTTCTCCTTGAAGAACTCGGGTTGCAGGAAGCGCGCCACATGGGCATAGACCGCCTCTTCGGCGTAGCGTTGCATCCGGGAGTCGATGGTGGTATAGACTCTCAAGCCGTCGGTATTGAGGTTATAGGGCTTGCCGTCCTTATTGAAGTTCTTGTTGCACCATCCGTACAAGGGGTCTGACACCCAGGCAATTGAGTCGAGCACAAACTGCCGCTTGTTCCACGAGGGATAATTGGAGAGGTCGGGCTTTTCGGCAGACATATAGAGGCGCAGGAACTCGCGCAGATAAGGGGCGGAACCGTCCTTATGGTCGGTGCGGCGGAAGTTAAGGGTGAGGGGCTTGGCTATGTTCTCCTCGTATTCTGCTTGGGAGAGATAGCCGGCTTTGAGCATCTGGCCGAGCACCACATTGCGGCGGTCGCGGCAGCGGTCGGGATAGCGCACGGGATTGAAGAGCGAGGGGTTCTTGCACAGACCCACAAGCACTGCCGCCTCATCGGCGGTAAGGTCCTTGGGCTCTTTGTTGAAATAGGTGTTGCAGGCGGTCTTTATCCCGACGGCGTTGTGCAGGAAGTCGAAATAATTGAGGTAAAGGGCTATAATCTCTTCCTTGGTGTAGTTGCGCTCGAGTTTTATGGCGATAACCCATTCTATCGGCTTTTGCAAGAGGCGTTCCAGCGTACTCCCTGCCGTTGCCGAATAGAGCTGTTTTGCGAGTTGCTGCGTGATGGTGGACCCTCCTCCCGCACTCGTCTGCCCGAAGAGTCCGCGCTTCACTACGGCGCGCCCGAGAGCCTTGAAGTCGATGCCGGAATGGTCGTAGAAACGCACGTCCTCGGTGGCGACAAGGGCTTTCACAAGATTGGGGGAAAGACTGGAATAAGGCACGCAGACCCTGTTCTCGCGGTTGAAGTTCCACGTTCCGAGCACTTTGCCGTCAGAGGAATATATCTGTGTTGCAAAGCGGTTGATGGGATTCTGCAAATCCTCCACAGGGGGCATGTAGCCTATCCAACCGTTCCAGATGGCGGTGAAAGCCAATGCGCCCAAAAGTATCGAGGAAAGCAACAATCCCCACAAGCACCTAACCAACAGTTTTCTCATTTATTTCATTTTATGTAATTTGCAAAGGTAACGCAAACGCGAGAAACACACAAGAAAAAGGAAATGAATTTGGCTTCTGCCGAGAATTCTCACGCTATTGCCTTTGAGTTTGAAAAATAATGCGTACCTTAGCGGACGAATTCGGAAACATTAACCGGCAGGAGATTTTTAGAACCTGCCTAAATTCTAAAAAGCAATGAAACACGACTTTGTAACAAT
>CAYXGN010000150.1:0-1362 GCA_964464505.1 uncultured Prevotella sp. | reverse complement strand
ATTTTTAGAACCTGCCTAAATTCTAAAAAGCAATGAAACACGACTTTGTAACAATCGCCGACCTGTCGAAAGAGAAGATTATGTATCTCCTGCAGATGGCGCAAGAGTTTGAAAAACACCCCAATAGAGAGTTGTTGAAAGGGAAAGTGGTGGCCACTCTTTTTTTCGAACCGTCCACAAGAACACGTCTGAGTTTCGAGACAGCGGCAAACCGTCTGGGGGCGCGCGTAATCGGATTCTCCGATGCCAAGGCATCGAGCGTTACAAAAGGTGAAACATTGAAAGACACAATTCTCATGGTGTCAAACTATGCCGATGTCATCGTGATGCGGCATTATGTGGAGGGAGCGGCACAATACGCCAGCGAGGTGTCGCCAGTCTCTGTCGTCAATGCCGGCGACGGAGCACACATGCACCCCTCACAGTGCCTGCTCGACCTCTATTCCATCTACAAGACACAAGGCACTCTCGAGAACCTCAACATCTATCTCGTGGGCGACTTGAAGTACGGACGCACCGTCCACTCGCTGATTACTGCCATGCGCCATTTCAACCCCACGTTCCACTTCATCGCTCCCGAGGAACTCGCCATGCCCAACGAATACAAACTCTATTGCGACAAGCACGGAATAAAGTATCAGGAGCACACCGAATTCAACGAAGACGTGATTTCCAACGCCGACATCCTTTATATGACGAGAGTGCAGAAGGAGCGTTTCTCCGACCTTATGGAGTATGAGCGCGTGAAAAACGTCTACATACTCAAGAAGTCAATGCTCGCGACAGCAAAGCCCAACATGAAGATACTGCACCCGCTGCCGAGAGTGAACGAAATAGCCTACGATGTGGACGACGACCCGCACGCCTACTATATACAGCAGGCCGGCAACGGACTCTTCGCAAGAGAAGCCATCTTCTGCGACGTGTTGGGAATAACACTGGAGGATGTAATCAACGACAAGACAATAATCGGATAGACTTTCCAAAGACAACTATAAAGACAAACATTATGAGCAAGACAGAAAGACAGGTTGCCGCAATCAAGAACGGCACCGTTATCGACCATATCCCGGCAGAGAAGACCTATCAGGTGGCAAACCTCCTTGAGTTGCAGAAACAGACAAACCAGGTGACAATCGGCTACAACCTCCCCTCCAAGAAGGTGGAGAAGAAAGGCATCATCAAGGTTGCCGACAAATATTTCACCGATGAGGAAATATCACGCCTGTCGGTGGTGACCCCCAATGTGGTGCTCAACATCATCAAGGACTACGAGGTGGTGGAGAAGAAGACAGTGGAAACGCCCGACGAACTGCGCGGCATAGTGAAATGCAACAACCCCAAGTGCATCACCAACAACGA
>CAYXGN010000149.1:0-5075 GCA_964464505.1 uncultured Prevotella sp. | reverse complement strand
CTCGATGCCGAACACATCGACAATCATACCGCCCTTGGTGCGGCACTTGATGTAGCCCTGGATGATTTCCTCATTGTCGAGGGCAGCATTGACGCGCTCCCAGCTCTTGCTGAGGCGTGCCTTCTTGTGGGAGAGCACGAGCTGACCTTTGCGGTCTTCCTGACTCTCTACATAAACCTCAACCTTGTCGCCAACCTTGAGGTCTGGGTTGTAGCGGAACTCAGAAGCGGGGATGATGCCATCGCTCTTGTAGCCGATGTTTACGATAACTTCCTTCTTGTCGGCAGCGATTACTGTGCCTTCAACCACCTGGTGCTCTGACACCTTGTTGAGGGTCTCGTTGTAAGCCTGCTCAAGTTCCTGCTTGTTTGAAGCAGAGCTACTTCCATTTTCAAACTCGTCCCAGTTGAAGTCTGCCAATGGTTGTACGTTCTTTAAATCTGACATAATTTTTTAAATGTTAATAATGTAATTAATAAAGTTAGACTTTATGTGAATTTATAAATCGGGTGCAAAGGTACTTATATTTTTCCATAACGCTTTTATTGCCAACGGTTAATATTGAAAATCGCCGCAATGTTTAAATAGTTTTAACAAAAACAGGCAGCCCTGACTCTTTATCTTGTGGCCCTGAAACTCTCGATGACGGCGTAGCGGCGAGTCATGAAGCGGTTGTAGATATTGCGGAGCCAGAGTCGCGAGGTGGCGATGAAGCAGACGCCGATTGCTGCCATAACGATATAGGCTGTGGTGTCGCCGAAGGCTGTCTGCAGCAAATAGGCTATTGTCGCAGGGATGAGGAGGACAGCCAATTGGATGACCGCCGGCAGCCAGTTGTTCTCTATTCCTCCCTTACTTATGAATTTCTCGTTGAGAGGGATTGTCTGCTTCGCATAGACGGTGAGTTGGAACAGGATGAAATACTGGAAACCGACCGTGAAGATGGCATAGGAAAAGAGCATCAGCAGCGACCACTTGCCGACGATTACCATCGGAAGCATCAGCAGGAACGGGAAGAGGACAACGGCGGAATAGAAGAGATACTTGGCGTGAAGGATTGTCAGCACCTTCTCCTTCCTCACCATGAGTGCGTCGATGTAGTTGCCTTCGTTGCCAAGGCCTCTCACAAGAATCATGGAACCGAAGAGCACGAAGGTGTAGAAAGCCCAAAAGGAAGTCATCATCTGACTGTCGTAAATCTCTGTGAACGAGATGATAAGACTCAAAAAGACGGTGAACAGCGAGGAAGTGATGAAGAGTTTTCGCGGATTTTTGTTGCGCAGGATTGTCTTTATCTCGAGTTTTATGAATGTGCCCACCTCTCCAAAGCGGTTTAATGCCGACAACGCCATGACGTGCTTCACCGTTGCCTGCTCCGTGTGGGTCACCTCTCGCAGAGCAAAGAAGCGTTGCACCCTGCTGTTTGCCCAGGCTATGCAGAACAGGGCGAGAGAGCCCAAGACTATTGGCAGCAGGGAATGACTCTCTATCGCCGAGCCGGCAAGTCCGTAGAAACGGAAGAAACTGTCGAAGCCGGCATCGCTCCCGATGTAAAGCGGAGCGTAGACTATGGCGAAAAACACTGTCGGGACTACCCAATAGACAAAGCGCACATTTACCAGTGTCCTCACGATGGCATACCACTGGCTGTTGAAAAGAACCAGGACATAGGAGAGCAGCCAGAACAGCAATGTAGTGGCAACGCCATAGCCGAACACCACCGACATGATGGTGTAAGGAACAATAAGACTGAACCAGATAAGGTTGCCGCTACTTGACAACGAGGAGAACACGAAACCGTTGATGCACTTCTGAATGGGAATGGGCAAAAGGCAGTAGGGCTTTACTATCTGGGCAGGAGTCTGCTGCGCCATAAACCTTATGAAGAAGTCGATGGTAAGGATGAAGGGCATTATGGCGAAGAAAAACTCCACGGCGGAGATTCGCGGCGAGTCGTTCACTGCTGTCGACAAGAGGATGGCAAAGCCTATCAAATAGACAAACATGATGAGCATGACGAAATAAGCCACAAACTTCGCCACGCGGTTGTTCTCAAAGTTTGCGTCACGTTTCTCGGCAAGCGTGCGGTGATGGCGAAGCGTCCTGTAAAGTAGCAGGTGCGGATGCATTTCTCCTCCCATAGAACTCACCTTAAATCGATTATCTCTGCCGAGGGATAGTCCTTCGACCTGAAGGTGAACACACCGTCGGCGACATTCTTTGCACTGAAGTTGCTGATTGTTATCGTCGTCCATTTCCTGTTGTGCTTCATCTTGACGACAGTGGGGACGGAAGTCTTCGCGTTGGCGGTGATATACAACTCCTGTATGCTCCGCTTCTTGTCTTGCGCCACGAGGTGTATCTCCTGGCTGTTGCCTTTTGTCTTCATGCTCAGCGTGTAACCCGACTTGTAGATATTGATGAACGCATAGGGATTCATCTGCTGCATCTGAGCCTGCGTGGGATTGCTGATGTTCACCTCGTTGTTCTTCTTCATATAGGTCCATTGCGTCTTGCCGTTGTACCAGACAATGGCGTCAGCGGTGCGGGCGTGAAACTTGTTCCCCTTGATGACAATCGTGCCCGAGGCTTTCCCCGAACCGTTTGAGAGGGAAAAAGACGCGCTTGCTCCCCCACTCCTTCCCACTGTCTTTGCTATCTTGTCGAGAGCCGCCCTTGCCTGCTTGGAGTTTTGTGCCGACACAGGAGCGACGAAGAGCAACATTAATAATATATAGGCAACAAAATTTTTCATCGTTACTTTATTAAGATTGTTATTGTCTCATTCTTAACGCATTCATGATGTTTACGAGTTGACTCTCGTCAGCCACGAGCACATCGCGGGGCTTGCTGCCGTGCGCCTCGCCCACGATACCAGCCTTTGCCAACTGGTCCATGAGTCTACCGGCGCGGTTGTAGCCTATAGAGAAGCGGCGTTGTATCATGCTCGTACTACCCTGCTGTGTCGTTATCACTGCGCGTGCCGCCTCCTCGAAGAACGGGTCGAGAGCACCGATGTCGCTGCCATTGCCGCCGCCACCGTCGCCGCCGTCATCCGACTTCGGTTCGGGCAACTCCATGGGTTCAATAGGTCCGGGCTGCTCTTGAATATACTTGTTGATTTTTACTATTTCCTCCGTACTTATGAAGGCGCACTGCACACGCGTGGGTTCGTTACCGTTGGAATAGAGCATGTCGCCGAGACCCACAAGTTGGTTGGCTCCGGGGCGGTCGAGGATAATGCGCGAGTCCATCATCGAACTCACCTTGAAGGCTATTCGTCCCGGGAAGTTGGCTTTGATGTTGCCTGTGATAATAGTTGTCGTAGGGCGTTGCGTTGCAATAATCATGTGTATTCCCACGGCGCGCGCCAACTGGGCGATGCGTGCGATAGGCAACTCCACCTCCTTGCCGGCAGTCATAATCAGGTCGCCAAACTCATCGATGATTACTACGATGTAAGGCATGTATTCGTGGCCGTCTCGGGGGTCGAGTTTGTGCTGCACAAACTTTTCATTGTATTCCTTCACGGTGCGCGTGCCTGCGAGTTTGAGCAGGTCGTAGCGATGGTCCATCAGCGTACACAGGCTCTTGAGCGTGCGCACCACCTTTGTAACATCGGTGATGATGGGTTCATCGTCGTCGTCAACCTGCGCCATGAAATGGTCGGCAATTGGAGTATAGACACTGAATTCCACCTTCTTGGGGTCGATGAGCACAAGTTTCAGTTCATTGGGATGCTTCTTGTAAAGGAGTGAAGTGATGATGACATTCAGTCCCACCGACTTTCCTTGTCCTGTGGCACCGGCTACGAGCAGATGGGGAATCTTGGTGAGGTCAGCCATAAACACCTCGTTGGTGATGGTCTTTCCGAGAACGATGGGAAGGTCGAACTTCGTCTCCTGAAACTTCTTCGAGTTGAGGATACTCTCCATCGACACGTTGTGGCGTTTCTTGTTTGGCACCTCTATTCCTATTGTGCCTTTGCCGGGGATAGGGGCGATGATGCGCACTCCCAGAGCGGAAAGGCGCATGGCGATGTCGTCCTCGAGGTTTCTGATTTTCGTGATGCGGATGCCCTCTGCCGGCGTTATCTCATAGAGCGTGATTGTGGGGCCTACGGTGGCTTTTATTTCGCGGATATCTATACCGAAACTCCTCAACACATTTTTTATCTCCTCGTTGTGGGCCTTTATCTCTTCTATGTCTACATAGGGTTTGCCTTCGTTGTCGTCCTTTGCCAGGAGGTCGAGCGTAGGACTCTTGTATTTTGTGAAAGGCTCTCTCGGATTTATGGGCGCACTCATGTCGATGCCCTCGGCAACGGTGTTTCCCGTTGCCTTCTCGTCCACCTTTATTTCTTCTATTGTGAGGCCGCCTTCCTGTTTGAGGGGCGCATCTTGGGGTTCTGAGCCTGCTACAGTTGGTTTCTCCTTACCCTTCAAGTCAGTGTAGTCGGTCAAGTCGATGACGGTGCTCTTCCCTTCTTCTTCAGAGTCTGCCGTGTCCTCTTCGCGCGGATCGTCCTCCACTGTCTTTACTGTCTGCAAGTCGCTCTCGTCAATGCTTTGCGGAAGTGTCTCTGCCTCGTCTTTCCTCTTGAGGATGCCGAAAAGCGACTTGAGAGCATTGCCAAACCACGTCACTGTCTGCATGCTCACGAAGACGAGGAACACCAACGCCGTGATGAACAGCACGGCAATGAGTCCCGGCGTACCCATCACATTCTCTATAAAGCGCACGCACGCCACGCCGTGCTGCCCTCCGGGGTTGAAGATGCAGTCGGGCATCAGGGGCGTGAGAATTTCCGTCAGTGCGACGGAGGTCCACACCATCGTGAAGAAAGTGATGAAGAACCATTTCCAGAGGTTCACCGTGTACATGCGGAACATCCTGCCGCTCACCAATAGAAAGAAGACAGGGATAAGGAAAGCAGGATAGCCGAAGTTCTTGGTGATGAGGAAATAGGACAGGATGGCTCCGAAACTCCCGCAAGTGTTCCTGAAGGCTTGCTTCTCGTTGAGCCATTCTCCGGGTCGCAGGTGTTGGAGGAGGCTTTGGTCGTCGGCGCAAGT
>CAYXGN010000148.1:0-5093 GCA_964464505.1 uncultured Prevotella sp. | reverse complement strand
GCTGCACCTCAGCAATTAAAGCAAGCTTTATTGCATTCGGTTTGCACTATCTTTGCAATAGGCATCGCTTGCGCGCAAAAGGCAGGCTGAAATAAATATAAAACGATGAACGAATTTGAACTCATTGCCAAGACTTTTATGGGTCTGGAACCTGTCTTGGCAAAGGAACTCACCCAAATGGGGGCTAACAATGTGCAGATAGGCCGACGGATGGTCTCTTTCACTGGCGACAAGGAAATGATGTATCGCGCCAACTTCCAACTGCACACCGCAATCCGAATTCTTAAACCCATAAAACATTTCAAGGCGCGTTCTGCCGATGAGGTTTACGAAGAAATAAAGAAGATAACTTGGGAGAATTACATTGAAGAGGGGAAAACCTTTTCTGTGGACAGCGTTGTCTATTCAGAAGAATTCCGCAACTCACGCTTCGTGACCTATCGTGTGAAGGATGCCATCGTCGACTACTTCCGCGAGAAGACAGGACAGCGACCTAACATCTCCATAAGCAATCCCGACATCCGTCTAAACATCCATATCGCAGAGACCGATGCCACACTGTCGCTTGACTCGAGTGGTGAGTCACTCCATCGCCGCGGCTATCGCCAGGAGTCGGTGGAAGCACCGTTGAACGAGGTGTTGGCAGCAGGAATGATTCTTATGACGGGGTGGCAAGGCGACACCGACTTCATTGACCCTATGTGTGGCTCGGGCACGCTCCTCGTAGAGGCAGCCCTCATAGCCCATAACATGAGTCCGGGCATCTTCCGCAAGGAGTTTGCCTTCGAGAAATGGAATGATTTCGATGCCGACCTGTTCGACAGTATCTATAACGACGACTCCAACGAGCGCGAGTTCAACCATCACATCTATGGCTACGACATCGACATGAAGGCGGTGAACACTGCACGCCTCAACATCAGAGCCGCTGGCTTGACGAAAGACGTGACGGTGGAGCAGGCTGACTTCAAGGACTTCGAACGCCCGGCAAACAAGAGCATCCTCATCATGAACCCGCCCTACGGCGAGCGCATCTCCACGCCGAACCTCCTGGCGACCTACAAGATGATTGGCGAGCGACTCAAACACTGCTTCATGGGCAACGATGCCTGGGTGTTGAGTTACCGTGAGGAGTGTTTCGAGCAGATAGGCTTGAAGCCCTCAATCAAGATTCCCGTCTACAACGGTTCTCTGGAGTGTGAGTTCCGCAAGTATTCCATCTTCGACGGCAAGATGAAGGAGTTCCGTGCGGAGGGAGGCATAGTTAAGACCGATGACGAGAAACGCCAGATGGCAGAGAAGCACCGCTTCAAGAAGAACCGCGATTTCAAGAAACGACTCGAAGAGGACGAGGAGAACGAGAATGCCGACATCCGCAGCTTTAAGTTCTTGTCGATGGAGCGCCACAAGCCGCTTGACTCGCACTTCAAAGACAAAGATAGTAGGTGCGGATCGCCGAGACGCACCCTTAGCAAGCGAGAAAACTATTCAAAGGGCGCGTCTCGGCGATCCGCGCCTACTAAAAATAACAATATACCTTTCTCAAAGGGTGCGTCTCGGAGATACGCGCCCACAAACAACAAAAAGCGTTATGACAAAGATTAAGAAACTGTTGTTGCTGCTGATGGGGATGTTTGCCACGGTCAATGCAAACGCCCAGGAACTGAAGCACTTCACTCTCGAAGACTTGAATTTTGG
Source organism: uncultured Prevotella sp. (assembly GCA_964464505.1). GTDB lineage: Bacteria > Bacteroidota > Bacteroidia > Bacteroidales > Bacteroidaceae > Prevotella. The sequence continues at coordinate 3,395 of CAYXGN010000148.1, read as the reverse complement.
CGGTAACAACTACCGCAACATGATTCCCAAGAACCTCTATTGCACATGGTGGGGTGACAAACTCGTGCGCATGGAAAAGGACGCTTGCTATCTGGTGAACAAGACCTCTGGCAAGGAGACAATACTCTTCGGTAAAAACAGGATAAACAAATGCCTGGGCAACACCAAGGACATTAAGGTGGCTTCGCTGGCAAACGTGACGTTCCCCTTCGCAGAGAAGTCGCTGGTAGTGATTAACACTGGCGACAAAATCTACACGGTGGACTTTAAGGAGCAGTCGCTGACAAGTGAGATTGAGTTGGGCGAAGGCGAAGAACAACTGGAATACAACGCCAAGTCGAATGCTTTGGCTTACCTCAAGGACAACAACCTTTATGTGGTGTGTGGCAGCAAGAAATGGCAGGTGTCGCACGACGGCTCGCGTGAGATAGTGTACGGCCAGAGTGTTCACCGCGATGAGTTCGGAATAAGAAAGGGAACTTTCTTCTCGAATGACGGCACAAAACTCGCCTTCTACCGCATGGACCAGTCGATGGTGACCGACTATCCGCAAGTGACCATCCCTCAAAACGACTTCGCTGGTAATGAGTCGACGTCGTGCATAGCCACTGCCGCCCCCGACAAATACCCCATGGCTGGCGAGACGAGTCATAAGGTGACTGTCGGCGTGGTGGACATCAACACCGGCGAGGTGGTCTATCTCAATGCCGGCGACCCCACCGACCGCTACTTCACTAACATTGCTTGGGGACCGGACGACAAGAACATCTATATGTTTGAACTCAACCGCGACCAGAACGATTGCCGACTCGTCTGCTATGATGCAAAGACAGGAGAGCGCGTAAGTGAGATTTATCGCGAGACCGATGACAAATACGTCGAGCCTCAAAACCCGATGACCTTCCTTCCATGGGACGAAAGCCATTTCCTGATGCAGTCGCGCAAGGACGGATTCAATCATCTTTATCTCTGCTCTCTCGCTGCTGACAAGTCATCCGTAAAGTTAAAGCAATTGACAAAAGGTAGTTGGGAAGTGCTTGAGGTTCTTGGCTTTAACGCAAAGAAGAAAAGCGTGGTCATTGCAAGCAATGAGTGCAGCCCCATTCAGCAAAACCTTTTCTCTGTGAATATAAAGACAGGGAAGCGTACTCTTGTCGATGCCAACGGCAAGGGGTGGCATTATGGACTGTTGAGCGAAAGCGGTACCTATGTCTTTGACAATTATTCCACTCCCGACATTCCCCGCAACATCGCTGTCGTAAACACGCAGAACGGAAAGACTCTTTCCTATTTCTCTGCCGATGACCCATGGAAGGGTTATCAAGTGCCGGAGTACAGTTGCGGCACGATAAAGGCTGCTGACGGACAGACCGACCTCTATTGGCGTATGGTGAAGCCAATAAATTTCGATGCCAAGAAGAAATATCCCTCTATCATTTATGTCTATGGCGGTCCCCATGCCCATAATGTAGATGCGCGTTGGCACTATTGCAGCAGGAGTTGGGAGACCTATATGGCACAAAAGGGCTATCTGCTTTTCATCCTCGACAACCGAGGTTCGGAGCATCGCGGCAAGGACTTCGAGCAGGCCACCTTCCGCCAACTGGGACAGATAGAGATGCAGGACCAGATGAAGGGCGTGGAGTTCCTGAAGACCCTACCTTACGTAGATGCCGACAGACTTGGCGTACACGGATGGAGTTTCGGTGGATTTATGACTATCTCGCTTATGACCAACTATCCCGATGTGTTCAAGGTGGGCGTTGCCGGCGGTCCTGTTATCGACTGGCATTTCTATGAGGTGATGTATGGCGAACGCTATATGGATACACCGCAGCAAAACCCCGAGGGCTATAAGAAAACATCGTTGCTCAATACGGCGAAGAACCTCAAAGGAAAACTCCAGATAATCCAGGGCTACAACGATGTGACGTGTGTACCACAGCATTGCCTGTCGTTCCTCAAGGCTTGCATCGAGGCAGGCACTCAACCCGACTTCTTCATGTATCCCGGTGAGCCTCATAACATGCGGGGACACAACAGCGTGCATCTGCATGAACGCATCACACAGTATTTCGAGGATTATCTCAAATAAAACCCATATTAACTTATTACCCATTAACTTATGAAACTGTTATTGTTAGGAAGCGGCGGTCGTGAAAACGCCCTCGCATGGAAGATAGCACAAAGCAAGAAAGTAGAGAAACTATATATCGCCCCGGGCAACCCCGGTACTGCCAAGTGTGGAGAGAATGTCGCAATTGCTGCCGATGACTTCGACGCGTTGAAGAACTTCGCTGCCGACAAAGGCATCTCCATGGTTGTCGTGGGACCCGAAGACCCGTTGGTGAAAGGCATCTACGATGAGTTTGCCAGTGACGCGCGCACCTCTTCGATAGCCGTCATAGGCCCCTCGAAATGTGGAGCACAACTGGAAGGGTCAAAGGACTTCGCCAAGGGTTTTATGAAGCGTCATGGCATTCCGACAGCACGCTATCAGACATTCAACGGCACCAACGTGGAGGAGGGCATCGCTTTCCTCGAGACATTGAAAGCCCCCTATGTGCTCAAGGCTGACGGCTTGTGCGCAGGAAAGGGCGTACTCATCCTCCCCACCTTGGAAGAAGCGAAGAAAGAGTTGCGCGAGATGCTTGGAGGCATGTTCGGCAACGCCTCTGCCAACGTAGTGATAGAGGAGTTCCTGAGTGGCATTGAGTGCTCCGTCTTTGTCCTCACCGACGGCAAGAACTATCAGATTCTGCCTGAGGCAAAGGACTATAAGCGCATCGGCGAGCACGACACCGGCTTGAACACCGGCGGTATGGGTAGTGTCACTCCCGTTCCCTTCGCCGATAAGACTTGGATGGAGAAAGTGGAAACGCGCATCATCCGCCCCACGATAGAGGGCTTGGCGAGCGAGGGAATCTGCTATAAGGGTTTTATCTTCTTCGGATTGATAAATGTCGGCGGCGACCCGATGGTCATCGAGTACAACTGTCGCATGGGCGACCCGGAGACAGAGAGTGTGATGCTGCGCCTGAAGAGCGACATCGTAACCCTCTTCGAGGGTGTGGCTAACGGAACTCTGGACAAGTGTGATGTAGAGTTTGACGAGCGTGCCGCCGTGTGCGTGATGCTCGTCAGCGGCGGTTATCCCCAGAAATATCAGAAAGGCTATGAAATCACTGGTGTCGACGACATCAAGGATTCCATTGTCTTCCATTCCGGCACAGCCTTGAAGGACGGCAAACTCGTCACCAACGGCGGTAGGGTGCTCGCTGTCTGCTCCTACGGAAAGGACAAGGCAGAGGCATTGCAAAAGTCGTTTGAGGAGGCGAAGAAGATAGAGTTCAAAGATATGTACTTCCGCCACGATATAGGTTTTGACCTTTAAA
>CAYXGN010000147.1:0-5175 GCA_964464505.1 uncultured Prevotella sp. | reverse complement strand
ATCTCCGAGCGGCACCCTCACAATAAGCCCATTACAAACAAGGCATCATTTAAATGTGAATCGTTATTAGCGTGGGTGCGTCTCGGCGATCCGCACCTACTACAATTACCTCTTCCCATTCAAAACATTGGTAAACTTGGGAGCGGCAAGTGACAAGATGCGGTGCAGGAGCAATGTTGCGGCGAGGGTGATGATGGGTGCAAGGGCATAGATTGTCATCATGCCGGCATTGGTGTCTGCAGGTATTGCCGCGCCAAGGAGTCGCACTGTCGTGCCGGCAAAGATGGCGTGGGCGGCGTAGATGAAGAAGATTTTGTCGGAAAGGAAAGGCTTTCCATTTTTATTTTGCCCACCATTACAGTGCGCAAACACTCCAAATCCTGTGATAATCATTGCAGTTACGGCGATGAGCCGCACCACTTCATCGAGCGATGAGGCGAAGAGAGATTTGCAAAACGCTGCTATCAAGGCGATTGCAAACGCTGCTAGGATTGTAATGGCATTGTTTTTGGGAATCGGCGAGAGTCGGTTGATGCTGAATGCAGCCCCCAACGAGAAGTAGAGGAATGCTTGCGGGTTGATGCCTTCCGTGCGCCATTGCGGCAGAAGCCACAGCCAACAGAAGAGTAGGGGTATGAAGATGCTGGTGCGCCAACCTTTTGCTAATGAGTGGATAAGAGGTGCAAACAGCACCACCACCATAAGGTCGCGCACGAACCATAACGGTAAGTCGGCAGGGCAGAAGTCTTCGTAGCTCCAGAATGCGGTTGGAAATCTCAGCAACAAAGCCATAAAGTCCGCCGCCCCGCCGCTTGACGCGGCTGCAAAAAGAGTCTTTGCCGAGTGCAAAAAGAAGAAAATGGCGTTCCAAAGCAGGTAAGGGACGAGTAGGGTGGTGACCCTTCGCCGCAGTTTTTCCTTATATTGTGAGAAAGAAAACCCGTTGGTGTTGAGGAAAAACAAGAACCCCGAGATGAAGAAAAACACTGAAGTGACGGTGTGGTCGAGCAACAGCGAGATGCTGTCTATTGCGCTTGCCGCCCACAACGGCGTGCCTGTCATACTGTTGCTCCACACGTTCAGCAACTCGGGCACATTGCTATGGATGAGCACCACGCCGATAATCAGAGGCACGCGCATCCGCGTTATCGCCATCGAGATGGCGGCTCTGCTGTCGTTGAAAGTGTCGTTGTGGGTGCTGCTGTGTTGCATTGTCGTATGCGCCGAGGGTTAAAGGTGCTTGCAAATGTATGCAAAATCCGCGAAATTTGTTTACATTTGCAAAAGAAAAGACAAATAACAATGAGAATAAATCTTCCCCACACCAATGGCATCAAGCGACTTCCGCTTCTTTTTACAGCAGTTTTGTTTTTCTTTTCTGTGCCGACGATGGCGCAGGACACGCTCCGCCACGAGGTGCTTTTGCAGACAACGATGGGCGACATACGCATCGCCCTCTACAATGAGACACCGCTTCACCGTGTCAACTTTGTAAATAATGTACGCGCAGGAGTCTACGACGGACTCCTTTTCCACCGCGTCATCAGCAACTTCATGATACAAGGCGGCGACACCGCGAGTCGCCATGCCGCCCCGGGGCAGTTGCTTGGCGGGTCAGCCGAGGCTTATTCCCTGCCGGCAGAAATCCACTATCCTCAGTTGTTCCATAAGCGCGGTGCAGTGGCGGCGGCTCGTGAGGGTGACAGCGTGAACCCTGACCGCCGCTCGTCATCCACTCAGTTCTACATCGTCTACGGCAGCCGCTTCAACGACCAGATGCTCGACCAAGTGCAGCAGCAACTCGATGGGCGCAAGACCGGCATCACCCTCACCCCCGAAGTGCGCGAGGTCTACAAGCAAAAAGGCGGCACTCCCCATCTCGATGGGCAATACACCGTCTTCGGTGAAGTCGTTGAAGGCATGGATGTGGTGCGCGAGATACAATGGGTCTCCACCGATGGAAACGACCGTCCCATTGAGGATGTGCGCATAATAAAGGCCACCGTTGTGCGATAACGGCAGCCTAACATTATAATCAAATTCTTATTTCCTCACTTTTATAAGTTCCCTCCCTTATCCTTATAAAAGTTTTTGTAGGCGCGCGCCAGTCCGCCCTGACTCGTTTCCTTGTAGAGTGAGGGCAGGTCGTGACCCGTCTGCTTCATCACCGTCACCACATGGTCGAACGACACGCTGTGCGTGCCGTCGGAGAAAGCCGCATAGAGGTTGGCATCCAAGGCTCGTGTGGCGGCGAAGGCATTGCGCTCTATGCACGGAATCTGCACCAATCCGCAGACTGGGTCGCACGTCATGCCGAGGTGATGTTCCAATCCCATCTCGGCGGCATATTCTATCTGCGACGGACTCCCCCCGAACAGCTGGCACGCTGCTGCCGATGCCATGGCGCAGGCGACGCCCACTTCTCCTTGACAACCCACATCAGCACCCGATATGGAAGCGTTCTGTTTCACTATGTTACCGAAAATTCCTGCTGTGGCGAGGGCGTGAAGTATGCGTGTGTCGCTGAAGTTGTGTCCCTTGGCAAGGTGATAGAGCACGCCCGGCATCACCCCGCACGACCCGCAGGTGGGTGCGGTGACGATGGTTCCTCCCGATGCATTCTCCTCACTCACCGACAAAGCGTAGGCGTAGACGAGTGCGCGCGACTGCAACGACTGCTTGTATCCGCTTGCTTTCACATAGTAGACGGGTCCTTTTCGCGGCAGGTTGAGGGGACCGGGGAGTGCCCCTTCATGGTCGAGACCGCGCTCGACAGCCTCCTTCATCACCTCCCACACCTCCATGAGGTAGTCCCAGATGCCGTCGTCTTCGCATTCGTCGACATACTCCCAATAGCCGCGTCCGTGTTTCTCGCACCATGTCTGGATGTCTCGCAGCGTGTTCTTGTCGTACACCTCGTGCGTGTCTTCCAGCCAGCGGTGCTCCTCTCCTTCAGAGAGAGCCCCTCCGCCGACGCTGTAGACAGTCCATTCGTCGGTTTTGTCGCCGCTGTCGTCGAGTGCCACAAACTTCATTCCGTTGGGGTGGAACGGCAACGCCACCGACGGTTGCCAGTCGATTGTCAGTGGAGCGATGGGTTCGAGCACTTCGCGAATTGCCACATCGGTCATGTGACCGCGCCCTGTCGCCGCCAGACTGCCATAGAGAGTCACAACGAACCCCTTTGCGTCGGGGTGGTGGGCGGCAAATATCTGGGCTGCCTTTTGGGGTCCCATGGTGTGGCTACTCGACGGGCCTTTGCCGATTCTATAAAGTTCTCTGAGTGATTTCATTCGCGTGTTTTGCTAAGTTTTCCACAAAGTTACGATTTATATTGGTTATAATTGCAATCTGAAGGGAAACTTTTTCCACTCGCCTTAATTGTTGTTCCGAAGAAAAAGAGTACTTTTGCAAAAGAAATCTGTGGAATTCCACAAAAATCTTATGTAAAACATGCTTTTTAAACGTAAATCTTACATAGACAAACTCATCTCTGCCGATGGCAACGGGATGATAAAAATAGTCACCGGCATACGTCGTTGCGGTAAGTCTTTCCTCCTTTTAAACTTGTTTAAGCAGCATCTTCTTGATTCAGGTGTTGCCGAAGATCACATCATTGAGGTAAATTTGGAAGACCGCCGCAACCAGAAGTTGAGAGACCCCGACGCTCTTTTAAACCACATTGACAGTCGGATGACCGACAAGAACAAATATTACATACTCCTCGACGAGGTGCAGATGGTGAAGGAGTTTGAGGATGTTCTCAATTCTTATCTGTATGTCGACAATGCCGAGGTGTATGTGACGGGTTCCAATGCAAAGTTCTTGTCGAAGGATGTCATTACTGAGTTCCGCGGCAGAGGGTGGGAAATAAGAGTGCGCCCCCTTAGCTTTTCCGAATATTACGAAGGCGTTGGCGGCGACTTCGACACTGCTCTCGAGACTTATTACATTTATGGGGGGCTCCCTGCGGTGTCCTTGTTGGACACGGCGGAGGAGAAACAGGAATATCTGCGAACCGTTTACGAAACCGTTTATCTGCGCGATGTGTTGGAACGCAACAGTTTGCGCAATGCCGGCGGAATGCGTGAGTTGGTGAAAGTCCTTGCTTCTTCGATGGGAAGTTGCACCAACATCCAACGCATTGCCAACACTTTCAATAGCGTTGGAGGGGTGAATGTCGGCAACGCCACAATCGGCAAGTACATAGAACACCTGCAAGACTCTTTCATCATCAGCGAGGCACTGCGCTATAATGTCAAGGGCAGGAAGTATATTGGAACCGAAACGAAATACTATTTTGAGGATACCGGCATCCGCAATGCCATTATTGACTTCCGCCAGATAGAGTTTACTCACATTATGGAAAATGTGGTTTACAACGAATTGTGCCGTTTGGGTTACACCGTCGACGTGGGACAGGTGGAGGTTTTCAAGAATAATGCTGAAGGAAAGACCGTCCGTAGTAACCTTGAGATAGACTTTGTGGTAAACAAAGCAGATGAAAGACTTTATATCCAGTCGGCTTATTCGCTTCCCACTCGCGAGAAAGTCGTGCAGGAAGAGGCCTCCTTGCTTAAAGTGCCTGACGGTTTTCGCAAGATAATTATCGTGGGCGACCATTGGGTTTCCTACTATAACGATGAAGGAATCCTCCTTCTCAATCTGCGCGATTTCCTGTTAAAAGGTCGCGAAGCCCTTTCAGGGAATCGGCTTCGATGAATCATTCCTTTCTCCTTTCGTCATTTCCTTCATTCCCTAACACAATATAACGCGCAAAAAAGCGTTGTTATAAAATGCGGCATCGTTTGCCGTGAACATTGTTTTTTCAAAATAAACGCGCAAAAATGATAGAATACGTAAAAGGAGAACTCGCCGAACTCACACCGGCTTTGGCAGTAGTCGAAGCCTACGGCGTGGGCTATGCCCTCAATATTTCGCTCAACACCTACACCGCCATCCAAGGCAAGAAGGACGCAAAACTCTTCGTACACGAGTCGCTCGTCACCGGAGGGCGCGATGACAGCTACACCCTTTTCGGTTTCGCCACGAAGCAGGAGCGCGAGCTCTACCGTCTGCTCATCTCCGTCTCGGGAGTAGGAGCCAACACCGCCCGCATGATTCTCTCCTCCGCCTCTCCGGCAGAGTTGTGCAATGCCATCTCCACGAGCAACG
>CAYXGN010000146.1:3935-5196 GCA_964464505.1 uncultured Prevotella sp. | reverse complement strand
TGTAAGCGCAGTTGTCAATAGCCCAGGGCAGAGCCTCGGAGCGAAGCGGAGAGGCAGCACCCTGGGCTATGTGCAGGCTGCCCTTTCAGGGCGTAGGGGCGCGTCTCGGAGAAACGCGCCTACTATGGGCGAGGTTTACTTGCTGCCTTTGCGCCTGTTGCACTCGCGGCATAGCATTTGGCAGTTTTCGATGACTGTCTTGCCGTGCTCTTTCCACGGCGTTATGTGGTCACCCTCCATAAATTCGTAGTCGAACTCTTTGCCGCAGAGGGCGCAGAGGTGTTGCTGCCGCTCCCACGCCGCGAGTTTTATGTCCTCGGGGAAAGCGCGGAGACAGAGGTAATGCTCGTCACCCGTGAGCACATAAGGGATGATGCCTTGCTGCTTTTGTATCTCGCTGTCCCTCAGAAGTTCGGAGATTTGCTTGCCCAAGGATTCCGCGTCGAGCGTCTGTTCATGATAGTTGTCGTAGAAATACGCCCAGTTCAAGCCTTTCATTATCTTACGAAACTTCTTCATGTCGAAGTTTGTTATCGCCCAGTTGAGCACATTCTGGAAGTAGGTCCAGAGGTTGTTGGCATTCGGGTCATGCTGGTGCATCGCCATATAACCCACTGCCGACTGCCGTTTGCCGCTGCGGGTCTCGTGCTCCGCCATCCATTCCAGAGCCGTGTGGAGATAGTCCTGACGGATGGCGACACCATTCACGAGGTCGCGACCCAACCGATATGCGCCGCAGTTGTTCTTGGAGAAATGGCGTTTTGCGTCGCTGACGAAGGGTCCGGCATATATGGCGTTGTTTATTTCCTGCTCATTGAGGGGTTTGCCGGCGATGTTGATGGTCTTGAACCATTCCAGTTTCTCCGAGGCTTCACCCTCGCAGACGTACACTGTCAGCTTATAGTCAAGGATTTTCTTTCTGATGTCCTCAGGCTGATTGAAGAAGTTTTTGAAGTCGTAGGCGAACTTTCCGTCCACATATTCGCACAGCGAGAGCGTGCGCTGCTGCCCGTCCATCACCTCATAGGGGCATTCCGCGTCATCGCTTCTTCGCACCCAATACATCACATTGAGCGGATAACCGCGCAGCACGGTGGTTATGACAGCCTGCTGTTCCTTTTCGTCGTAGATGAATTCACGCTGATATGGAGGGCGAATGTCAAGCAGTCCGCCGTAGCCTCTCACTCCCTGCTCATCGTTGTTAATGTAACCTTTGGTGATTTCGCCAACCGTTACTTCTATTTGTTTGATTGTCATCATA
>CAYXGN010000146.1:0-3835 GCA_964464505.1 uncultured Prevotella sp. | reverse complement strand
TTTGGGTACTCTTCGGGCGAATAATGGCACACTAAATCCAGCTCCTCATGACGTTTTTTAATGTCAAGGTTGGTGTACCAACAAATGTTCCCCATGCTTCTCCATTTTTGCCCATCTGCGTCAATCCAAAAGCGAGTAGCTCTTTCTTCGTAATCATCGGGAACCTTAAAAGCCATGTTTCCCGACTTATACCCTAACCACGTTTTATCATCCCTTATCAATTGGAAAATCTCTTTATACGAGATTGCATTCACATTTCCTATTACAAGGAATTTCTTTCCATATTTCATTATCTGCCCAACATGCTCACGGAACAAGGAAAAAGGAGGGTTGGTAACTACGACATCAGCCTCTTTCAACAGTTCGACACATTCCTTTGAGCGGAAATCACCGGTCTCAAGCACGGTCATGACATTCTTGTCGTTTTGCAAGAGATAGCGCACGTCAGACAAGTCAACGGCACCGTCACCGTTCATGTCTTTCACTTCAGTTATCTCCACTTTGTAAGCCACCTTCTTTGGCTCGTCGTCGAACCCTTCGAAGTGGAGGATGAGTTCATTGCCTTGCACGGGCGAGCCGTTGTAGCAAGTGCAGATGAGTTTCTTCAGTCCAAGTTGGTTGAACCGCAACGCGAAGTATTTGAAGAAGTTGCTTTCGTAAGGGTCGTCGCAGTTGCAGAGCACCGTTTTGCCCTTGAAATGCTGCCAATAGTGTTGCAGTTCGCGCTCAATGTCGGTGAGCTGCGTGTAGAATTCGTCTTTCTTTGCCGTTTTAGCGGCATTAAGAGTCTTGTTTGCCATAAGTTAAGATTGATAGCGTTAAACATCTGGCAATCGGCTATCAATCCGCTAAAGCGCAATAAAAAACGGCGTGATGGCATCCTTATCGCGTTTAGCACGGGGCGGCGTCGGAATGGAGCCCCAGGTCTGTTCTAAGAATGCATCACGCCGAAACGTGTGCATTGCTCTTAAAAACAGACCTAAAGGCTGCGGTTACACGAGCCTCCTGATCACTTATTATTTCCGTGCTTGTTATTCCAAAAAGAGTTTCCGACGCTCTTGGCTAAACGCGAAATAATAGCGAATGCTTTATTATCGATATGTAGGCAGGGCTGTCTGGCATTTGCCAAGTCCTGCGGCGACAAAGATACATCATTTTTCTGAAATGGCAAAAATGTGGCGAGATATTCTGCCTTTTAGGAAAATATGTGTAAGTTTGCAATGCAATTCCTTGGCGATGGCATTATGTACAGCGCAGAGGCAAAAATCAGAAACCACACATTGTTTATATATGATTGAGATGTATGGCGCAACGGTAGCGTCGGGACAGAGGGAGATAGCCACGGACATCAGTTTCCTTGCCGATGGCGGCAAGCGTGTGGCGATAGCCGGAGGCAGCGACAGCGACAAGCAGACGGTGCTTGAGGCGTTGCACGGTCTTGTGCCGCTGAAGGCGGGATGGGTGTGCATCGACGGCGAACCCCTCGTCGCGCAGACCGCCCACTGGTTCCGAAACCAGACGAGTTATATGCCGAAAGAGACAGGAGCGGAGAGCATCACGGTGGAGGAGTTGGTAGAGCAACTGCTCAGTCTGCGCTCCAACGCCGACTGCATCTACTCGAAGAAAGCATTGCTCAACGAGTGGAAGGCACTCCAGATAGACGCTTCCTGCTACGGCATGACCTTCGCCGACATCGATGCCGCCACAGCGCAGCGCATCCACCTCTCCATTGTAGGACTCTTTGCGCGCCCCGTCGCCCTACTCCACTCGCCCACCTCACGGCAAGATGCAGCGGGGCAAGTGCTCGTCAAGGACTATCTCCTCTCGCCACGCTTCAAGGAAACAGCCGTCATCATCGCCACCGACGATGCGCAGTTGATAAATGTTTGCGACACAACAATCCGTCTAAATCCTCAAACACTATGACCATCACAACCTCAGGCATTGCTCTTGCGGCCCTGCTCCTCATCGTTCCAATATATATAATGTGGGCGTTCCGCATCCGACTGACACGCCAGTTTGCCAACGCCCTCGTCGCCCTGCTCGTGAAACTCGGCATCATTGCCGCCGCACTCTACGCCGTAACGGTGAGCAACAGCTGGTGGGTGAGCATCGGCTTCGCCCTCCTCTTCATGCTCTACGCGGCAGCGATAGCCACGCTGAAAGCCCGCATCAAGTTTCGCTCCTACTTCCTCCCCGTCCTTGCCGGCACACTGTCGGCAGTGACGCTCACCACGCTCTGCCTCCTCTTCCTCAACCTTCAGGTCTCGGGCAGCACAGCATTGAAATGCGTTGTACCCATCGCCGGACTCCTGACTGGCGGCATCGTGCGCACGGAGGCAAAGGCGATGGCTGTGTATTGTATGGGGCTGCGCCACCACAACCGCCTCTACTACTATCTGTTGGGCAACGGGGCGAAGCACAGCGAGGCGTTGCACTACCTCATGCGGCGCGCCCTCGAGCAGTCGATGATGCCTGCCGTGTCGCAGATGTCGACGCTGCTCATCAGCACAGCACCCGTTGTGATGTGGACGATGATGCTGTGTGGCGAGAGCGTCGTCACCGCCGTGGCTCTGCAACTGCTGTTGCTGCTCGCCACAATGTCGGCTTCCGTCCTCGCCGTGGCAGTGAGCATCGCCGTGGCGCGACATTATTCATTGGACGAATACGGAAGGATAAAGGGCGAAACGAAATGAAAACGAAAATGAAAACGAAAAAACGATGTGATATGAAACACGGGAAAAGCATATTTTTGCTGCTCTTTGGAGTCATCTCCATGACAGCAACGACGGCATGCAACAAAAGTGCACAAAAGACTCTAACGCAAGTAGTGGAGCGCGCAGAGAAGGTGCTGGAAGCACCGGAGGCGAACTCCACAGAGGAAACCCCAGCCCTCAAAACCGACGGACTGGAACTGCCGGCACCGCTCACGGGCATCACGGAGCAGATACTGAAGCGCGAGGGCTACACCGTGTCGTACAACACGGAGACACGCATTCCCAACTGGGTGGCGTGGCGACTCACTGCCGAGCGACTTGAAGGCAGCGCCAAGCGCAAGGACTTCGACTTCGCGGAGGACACCGAGGTGGACGAGCCGCGAGCCAAGGACGAGGACTATCGCAGTTCAGGTTACGACCGCGGCCACATGTGTCCTGCCGGCGACAACAAATGGAGCATCACCGCCATGGAGCAGTCGTTCCTCTTCACCAACATCTGCCCCCAGGCACCGAACCTCAACCGCGGCGACTGGAACGAGATGGAGATGGCGTGCCGCAAGTGGGCGCAACGCTATGGAGAGATTTACATTGTGTGCGGACCAATACTCTACCAGAAGAAGCACCAGACCATCGGCAAGGACAAAATCACTGTGCCCGAGGCATTCTTCAAGGTGGTGCTGTGCATGGGCGAAGAGCCAAAGGCGATAGGATTTATCTATAAGAACGCCGACGGCAACCGTCCCAAGGGCGACTACGCCAACTCCGTGGACCAGGTGGAGCGCATCACCGGCTACGATTTCTTCCCCTCGCTGCCCGACGACATAGAGAAGGAAGTGGAGGCAGAATGCAATCCCGACGATTGGGACTTATAAGGTGGGTTATAAAAAATTTTTTAGAACCCACCTTAAGGGAAAACCGTTAAAAAAAGATAATTAGGAGTTCCGCTCTTAGTGCAAACGACAGAAAAACAGTAACTTTGCACACTGAATTTTGGTTTTAACCACAAAACTGAAAAGCGTGAACATAAAGGAAGTTATCGACGCCCTTGAACGATTCGCGCCTTTGCCCTTGCAGGAAGGATGGGACAATGCCGGCCTGCAAGTAGGACTGACAGAGGC
>CAYXGN010000145.1:0-5205 GCA_964464505.1 uncultured Prevotella sp. | reverse complement strand
GGCTTGTTTGCACCCCAAAGGAGATTTGTTTGCGATGCAAAAGAGGCATGATTGACAAGGGAAATGAGTGTTTTCGGGGTAAAATCGTGGTTTATTTGCGATTTTGGCTTAACCGAATTGGATTGCAAAGGCATTTTCGGGGCTTTCCAATCTCTATTTTACGACTTTCTGCGGAGGTAATTTTTCGGCTTTTAACATTTCGCAAAAACGATATTTGCGTGATTTTAACAGACGTTAAGTTTTGTGTTTTGCTGCCGCAAAATGGGCGTTTCGGCTATGCTTTCTCCCTCAGACTGCACTCCAAGAACTTGTCGCAGAGTTGGTAAACGCCATCGTCATGCGTGATGAAATCCTTGTCGAGCAATGCCTTTACCACTCCCTGCATGGTGCTGGCACTCAACCGATAGGTGTGCAAGAAGTCTTGCGAGAGCACCGAACTTACCTTCCCTTCCTTGGCAATGATGGTTAGGAGCTGCTTTTGTCTGCTTGACAGCTGAAACAGCAAAGACTCGTAGGCAAAGCGTTGCTGCGAGAGGATGCTGTCAATGCAATGCCGCACGTCGTCCTCCGAAAACTCGTCATTGTCGGAGAACGAGGTGTAAAGCATGTTGAGCACATATTGAATGTACCATGTGATGCCGTCAAAACGATGATAAAGATAGGAAAATGCCTCTTCGGAAATCTGTTTGCCGGCCTTTGCAAGATGATGATTGGCAAAGGCAAGATAACTCTGCAGGTTGATGGGCGCGAGTCCCAAGATGCTCGAACTGTGGTAGAACGGGCGCGACTGCGACGAGAACATCAGTGCCATCATGTGGCGTTTGGAGCCGGAGAAGATAAAGCTGGCATTGTGACAATTCTGGATGCGCTTGCGCAGAGCGGCTTCAACGGTCTTCTCTGGATAGGAGGCAACGGTCTGAAACTCATCGATGGCGACGATGCAGGGCTTCTCTGCCTTGTCGAGATAAGCGAAAATCTCGTCGAGGGTGATGTCGGGGGCTTGTATATCGCCTATTCCTACGCTCCACTCGGGATTGCCGTTTATGTCGAAAGAAATGGTGGAGCGCAGCGACTGGAGTATGTTGAGGAACGCCTCCCACACTTTTCTGCCCTTCGGTCTCAATGTTGTGAGGATGCCTTTACCCAATGCATAGACAAATTCGCTGAGGTTTTTGGTGTCGTAAATGTCAATGTAGATGCAATAATAATGTTCGCGCAACTCCTTCTGATAGAAACAATTGTGAATCAACCCCGACTTCCCCAGTCGGCGCGGGGCTATCAAAGCCACATTGCACCGGTTGGTAATGTGACGCGTAAGAAGGGCTGTTTCATCGGTTCTGTCGCAAAAATATTCGGGCGACAAATAGCCTTCGACGAGGAAAGGATTGTTCTGTACCATAAGAAATTACATTATTACGTTAGTTGCGTTACGTTAGTTGCGTAATGCATATTGCAAAGTTACGTCTTTATTCCTTTCCCTCCAAATAAAAGTCGGGGCAAAATGGGGTTCTGGAAAAGTTTCCGTTAAATATTAATGAACACATTTTCAAAGAAAAAGCCATAGCGTTCCAAGAATTATTGCTAACTTTGCAATCTGAAAATTGCAATTCGAATACTTTTCGAGTATTCTACGTAGAGAAAAAGAAACAAATTGTTTTAATTTTTTATGGATTATATCTTATTAATCACAGTCATCCTAACGGCTGTTGTATTGGTGGTAGGTGCGTACGTAGTTGCGAAACTCGTAGGTCCCCGTTCGTACAACCCGGTGAAGGGACAGCCCTTTGAGTGCGGTATTCCCACGCGCGGAACGTCTTGGCTTCCGGCGAATGTGGGCTACTATCTCTTTGCGATTCTCTTCCTGATGTTCGACATTGAGACCCTCTTCCTCTACCCCTGGGCAGTGGTAGTCAAGCAGTTTGGAGTGATGGCACTTGCCAGTGTCGGTTTCTTTATGCTTGTGTTGGTGTTTGGCCTTGCATACGCTTGGCGGAAAGGAGCATTGGAATGGAAGTAAGAAAACCTGTTATCAAGAGCATCCCCTACGATGAGTTCAAGGACAACGAAAGCCTTGAGAAAATCGTGGCAGAGCTCCACGAGGGTGGCGTCAACGTTGTTGTAGGCTCCCTCGACCAAGCCATCAACTGGGGACGGTCGAACTCTCTGTGGTCATTGACATTCGGAACATCGTGCTGCGGCATCGAGTTCATGGCAGTGGGATGCGCACGCTA
Source organism: uncultured Prevotella sp. (assembly GCA_964464505.1). Taxonomy (GTDB): domain Bacteria; phylum Bacteroidota; class Bacteroidia; order Bacteroidales; family Bacteroidaceae; genus Prevotella. The sequence continues at coordinate 2,974 of CAYXGN010000145.1, read as the reverse complement.
CGACTTCTCGCGCTTTGGCTTTGAGGTGACACGAAACTCCCCCCGCCAGGCCGACCTTATCATGTGCGCCGGCACCATCACCAACAAGATGGCACCGGTGTTCAAGCGTCTCTACGACGAGATGGCAGAACCGAAATACGTTGTGGCTGTCGGTGGATGCGCAATCAGCGGAGGTCCGTTCAAAAACTCATACAATGTGGTGCGCGGCATCAGTGAACTCGTGCCCGTTGATGTCTATGTTCCGGGCTGCCCTCCGCGTCCCGAGGCAATACTCTACGGCATGATGCAACTCCAACGCAAGGTGAAGATAGAGAAATTCTTTGGCGGTGCCAACCACAAGATGACGAAAGAAGAGAAAGAACTCTCCATGTCGAAGGGCGGACTCCACGGCCTCAGCAACGAGGCCCTTGCAGGAGAAAAGCAGAAAGAGACTATCGTCGTGAACGAAGTGCCCGAGGATTTCGACGCAAAGAAAGGTCTAACGGTATAAATATAATAAGGTGTAAGATATGAAATTAGAAAACATTGAACTCTCATTCGACAATTTCTCGGGTGAGATGTCGAAACTTAAAGAGCAGAAACATTTCGACTACCTTGTTACAATTATCGGCGAAGACTTCGGCGAGGAAGGCTTGGGATGCATCTATATCCTTGAAAACACCGACAGCAACGAGCGTTGCTCGGTGAGAACAATAGCAAAGAAGGTGGACGGAAGCGATGTAATCCCTTCCGTAACAAGCCTCTGGCGCGCTGCCGACTTGCTTGAACGCGAGGTGTTCGACTTCGTAGGCATCAAGTTTCTCGGCCATCCCGACATGCGCCGCCTGTTCCTTCGCACCGACTTCAACGGTCATCCGCTCCGCAAGGACTTCGACATGAGTCCCGAAGCAAACAAGTTCCCGTTGACCGACGAGCCGGAAAGCGACTTCACCGTGGTCTATTCGCTCAACGATGACGGTCACCTCGTGGCAACACAAAAGCGGCTCTTCGAGGACGACGACTATGTGGTGAACATCGGCCCGAACCACCCCTCCACCCACGGAGTGCTGCGCCTGCAGACCGTTCTCGACGGCGAGAAGGTGAAAAGGATTTACCCCCATCTCGGATACATACACCGCGGAATAGAGAAAATGTGGGAGGCCATGACCTATCCGCAGACCCTCGCCCTCACCGACCGACTCAATTACCTCTCCGCAATGATGCACCGCCATGCACTGGTGGGCGTGATTGAGGAAGGACTGGGAGTGGAACTCTCCGACCGCATACACTACATCCGCACCATAATGGACGAGCTTCAGCGCATCGACTCGCACTTGCTCTACCTCGGATGCACCGCGCAGGACTTGGGAGCGCTTACTGCTTTCCTCTATTGCATGCGCGACCGCGAGCACGTGCTCAACGTGATGGAAGAGACAACGGGCGGCCGCCTCATCATGAACTACTATCGCATAGGAGGATGCCAAGCCGACATCGACCCGAAATTCGTGGAGAACACCAAGAAACTCTGCAAATATCTGCGTCCGAAAATCCAGGAATATCTCGACGTGTTCGGTGACAATGTCATCACACACAACCGTCTTGTGGGCGTGGGACCGATGGGAATGGCAGACTGCATCAACTACGCCGTGACAGGACCCGCAGGCCGTGCCGCCGGCTGGAAGAACGACACGAGAAAGCGTCATCCCTACGACATGTACGACAAAGTGGAGTGGAAGGAAATCACAATGACCGGTTGCGACTCCATGGACCGCTACTATTGCCACATACAGGAACTCTATCAGAGCCTCGACATCATAGAACAGCTCATCGACAACATCCCCGAAGGCGAGTTCTACATCAAGCAGAAGCCTATCATCAAGGTGCCCGAAGGACAGTGGTACTTCTCCGTTGAGGGCGCAAGCGGCGAGTTTGGAGTCTATCTCGACTCAAGAGGCGACAAGAGTCCTTATCGCATGAAGATGCGCCCAATGGGTCTCACCCTCACAGGCGCATTGGATCCGATGCTTCGCGGTCAAAAGATAGCAGACTTGATAACAACGGGTGCTGCAATAGATTTTGTAATACCAGACATTGATCGTTAAATATGGAAAACTTCAATTTTAGTGTAATAACAAACTGGATTGACTCTTTGCTTCGCCAAACTCTTGGTCTTGGCGACTTCTGGTCAATACTGATTGAGTGCATCCTGGTTGGTGTCTGCATCCTTGTGGGCTATGCCATCCTCGCCATCATCCTGATTTTCATGGAACGCAAGGTCTGCGCCTACTTCCAGTGCCGTCTCGGCCCGATGCGCGTGGGACCCTGGGGAGTGTTCCAGGTGTTTGCCGATGTGCTCAAAATGCTTATCAAGGAGATATTCTCCGTGGACGGAGCGGACAAGGTTCTTTATTATGTTGCGCCCTTCCTCGTTATCATTGCGTCGGTGGGCACGTTCTCGTTCCTTCCCTGGAACGCAGGAGCCGAGGTGCTCGACTTTAATGTCGGACTCTTCCTTATGTCTGCAATATCGAGCATCGGCATTGTGGGCATCTTCATGGCAGGATGGGGAAGCAACAACAAATACTCCGTTGTGTCGGCCATGCGTGGCGCAGTGCAACTCATTTCCTATGAGATGTCGCTCGCCCTTTGCCTCATTACGGCAGTCATTCTCACCGGCACCATGCGGGTGTCGGGCATCGTAGAGGCACAGACGGGAGCTTTCGGATGGCTCATTTTCCGTGGCCACATACCGGCAATAATTGCTTTCCTTGTCTTCCTCGTTGCAGGAAACGCAGAGGCAAACCGCGGTCCTTTCGACTTGGCAGAGGCTGAATCGGAGCTCACCGCAGGCTATCACACCGAGTATTCAGGCATGGGCTTCGGCTTCTACTACCTCGCCGAGTATCTCAACCTGTTCGTTGTGTCGGGCATTGCAGCCACAGTGTTCCTCGGAGGATGGGCTCCTTTCAACATCGGTATGGAAGCAGTGGACACC
>CAYXGN010000144.1:0-5216 GCA_964464505.1 uncultured Prevotella sp. | reverse complement strand
CCCTACTTTACTCCTCGAAAAGTAGGGGTTTTCTCCCAGAAAAGTGCCACTTTTCGAGGAGCAAATTCGTGCTTTGCTAAAGCCTTGATAATCAAAAAGTTGCAAAGACAATGCTTAAAACCCTGTTTTGCTTAACAATTGTGAAATATAGACCCGTTTGGTTAAATTATTTCACATTTAGTGTTCTAAATGTCGCATTTTAGTGTTTAAAACCGCCTCTTGCCACAACATCCCGAAAAATTGTTATGTTTTTGACCAAAAAAGTTACAAATTGACACCGCATTGATTTTCAGAGAGATACAAGCGAAAAGAGCAGGAGTAGCTATAAAGAGGATGTTATTTTTCGAAGGGTAATCGTAGTAAATCGGCACCGGCTATTGTATGCACCGGCTGTTTTGTTGTTGAGCGGGGACGCTCGACCTCCTATTGATTACTTTCGTGTAATTTACATAAGATAGGCTGCACTCGGCAATCTGAAAACAAGTTTTTCATAAGATAGGCTGCACCTCAGCAATTAAAGCAAGCTTTGCATAATCTGTAGTTTAAAATTCAGCGAGTTGCGAGGGCGCGTCTCGGCGATCCGCGCCTACTACAGTTTGCTCTCTTTATTCGTGAAATTTGTGTAATCTGTAGTTGAAAAACATATCAGAGGTAGTCTTTCTGCGAGGGTGCGTCTCGGAGATCCGCACCTACTACGGTTTGCAGCGTTTTTCGTGTATCTGTGTTTAAAAATAAATCTGTGTTTCTCTTGTATCGGTGGGAGCCTTTCGTTTTTGCAAAACTTTGAGTAATTTTGCAGCCCGGGAAGATTTGGATAACTGATGAGGAAGTCAAGCAACGAGATAGACATGCTTCACGGGCCTCTGCTCATGAAGATTATTGTTTTCGCACTGCCGTTGGCAGCGAGCAGCATCATGCAGCAGCTGTTCAACTCGGTGGACGTGGCGATTGTGGGGCATTTCGTCAACAGCCGGGCTCTGGCGGCAGTGGGCAGCACCGCCCCGGTGATAAGCCTGCTCATCAATCTGTTTATGGGCATCTCGATGGGTGCCAACGTGATTATCTCCAACCACATAGGGCAGCAGGACAACCGGGGCATCAAGGATGCCATCGGCACGGCGATGGTGGTGGCTGTGGCGAGCGGGTTGGCTCTCATGGCGGTCGGCGTGGTGCTGGCGCGTCCTGTCCTCACGCTTATCGGCACTCCTGCCGATGTGCTGCCCATGGCTGTGGACTATCTGGGCACGTTCTTCCTCGGCATTCCTTTCTTTATGGTGTTCGACTTCGGTGCCGCCATCCTGCGGAGCAAGGGCGACACGCGCCGACCTCTCTACATCCTCTTCATCGCAGGCATTGTGAACACCGTGCTCAACCTCGTCTTCGTGCTCGTCTTCCATGCCGGCATCGTGGGCGTGGCAATAGCCACCGACATCGCCAATGCAGCGAGTGCCGCGATGATAGTGTGGCTACTGACCAAGGAGAACGACCCCTACACGCTGCGGCTGCGGCAGATGAGAATGCGGTGGGGCGAACTGAAACGGATGATGCAGATAGGCATCCCGGCAGGAGTGCAGGGACTGGTATTCTCCGTCTCCAACGTGCTGCTGCAAAGTACCATCAACAGCCACGGTGCCGACGCCATTGCAGGGTCGGCAGCAGCACTCAATTTTGAGCATTACTGCTATTTCATCATGGTGGCGTTCAACGGTGCCGCCATCAGTTTCATCTCGCAGAACTACGGGGCAGGCAACCTTCAGCGCGTGAAGCGCACATATATAATATGTATGTCGCTGTGCGTCGTGCTGACAGCGGCGTTCAACTCGCTCTTCGTGTGGCAGCACGATGCCTTCCTCCATCTGTTCTCCACCGACGAAGCGGTGTGCGCCTACGGAGCAAGGCGCATGAAGACAGTCCTCGCCGTGCAGTTCCTTGCGTGCAGCTATGAGATTTCGGCTGCCGCCATGAGAGGACTGGGAAGGTCGGTGCTCCCCACCCTCCTCATGCTCTTCGGCACCTGCGTGCTTAGGATAGTGTGGGTGTATGCGGTGTGTCCCGTCTGGAAATCGTTCGACACAATAATGCTGGTCTACCCCATTTCGTGGGTCATCACGGGCATCATGGTATGTGCCGCCTTTGCCGTCACCATGAAAAAAAACTGCAAATAAATTTTCGTAAGACGCAAAAAAACCTTACCTTTGCAAACCATTAGAACAAGAAAGCGACTGACAATAAATCAAATAACACATACAATCAAATGACAAAAGCAGAAATCATCAATGTGATTGCCGAGAACACCGGCTTGCAGAAGAAGGACGTCTCCTGCGTAGTAGAGGCTTTCATGGAAACCATCAAAGACAGTTTGCTGACGAAGAAGGACAATGTCTACCTGCGCGGCTTTGGCAGCTTCATCATCAAGCACCGTGCAGCAAAGACTGCAAGAAACATTCTGGCAAAGACCACAATGCGCATTGAGGCTCACGACCAGCCCAGCTTCAAGCCGTCGAAGAGCTTCATCGAGGAGATGAAGAACGCCACAATGAAATAAGGCGGTTTCGGAAAACAAACAATAAAAAAACTGGCGTGAAATTATTAGAACACGCCTAAAAGTAAAACAAATAAACATTTAAAGCTATGCCAAACGGAAAGAAAAAAAAGGGACACAAGATGGCTACGCACAAGCGTAAGAAGAGACTGAGAAAGAACAGACATAAGAGCAAGTAAATGTTTTTTACTTGCCACTTGGGTCAGTTCCAAATGGGGGCGCGTCAAAAAGGCATCCGCAGAGGATTTTGACACGCCCCATTTTTATAAGCGGAAATTTTTAGAACCCACCATAACACCGCAAGATTGCGGCAAAGATGGACCCTTAATCTAAACAAAGTAACGAGAAATGACCAGCGAAGTTGTAATAGACGTTCAGGAAAAAGAGATTTCGATAGCCCTGCTTGAGGACAAACGGCTGGTGGAATACCAAAACGAAGCGAAATCAGCATCTTTCTCCGTAGGCAATGTTTACATCGCAAAAGTAAAGAAACTGATGCCCGGGCTCAATGCCTGTTTCGTGGACGTAGGTTTCGAACGCGACGCTTTTCTCCATTATCTTGATTTAGGCAACCAATTCAACTCTTACGAGAAATACCTCAAACAGGTACAGAGCGACAGAAAAAAACTCTATCCCTTCGCCAAAGCCTCCCGACTGCCCGACCTGAAGAAGGACGGCAGCGTGCAGCACACCCTCACCGTGGGTCAGGAGGTGCTGGTGCAGATAGTGAAAGAACCCATATCGACAAAAGGACCCCGACTGACCGGCGAACTTAGTTTTGCAGGACGCTATCTCGTCATCATTCCTTTTGGCGACAAAGTGTCGGTGTCGTCGAAGATAAAGAGCGGCGAAGAGCGCGCAAGGCTCAAGCAACTCATCAACAGCATAAAGCCCAAGAACTGCGGAGTGATAGTGCGCACCGTGGCAGAGGGCAAGCGAGTGGCGGAACTCGATGCCGAACTCAAAATCCTGACAAAGCGTTGGGAGGATGCGCTCATCAAAGTGCAGAAGACACAGAAACGCCCGCAACTCATCTTCGAGGAGACAGGAAGAGCAGTGGCGCTGCTGAGGGACTTGTTCAACCCCACCTACGAGAACATCTATGTGAACGACGAGAACGTGTTCAACGAAGTGAAACAGTATGTCTCGCTCATCGCCCCCGACAAGGAGAACATAGTAAAACTCTACAAGGGCAACGTCCCCATCTTCGACAACTTCAACGTAACGAAACAGATAAAGTCGAGTTTCGGCAAGACGGTGAACTACAAGCACGGGGCTTACCTCATCATAGAGCACACCGAAGCCCTGCATGTGGTGGACGTGAACAGCGGCAACCGCTCCCACTCCGACAACGGGCAGGAAGCCAACGCCCTTGACGTGAACCTCGGCGCTGCCGACGAGCTGGCGCGACAGCTGCGCCTGCGCGACATGGGAGGAATCATTGTCGTCGACTTCATCGACATGAACCTTGCAGAGGACAGGCAGCTGCTCTACGAGCGAATGTGCAAGAACATGCAGAAGGACAGGGCACGCCACAACATCCTTCCGCTGAGCAAGTTCGGCCTGATGCAGATAACACGACAGCGTGTGCGCCCCGCCGTGGATGTCAATGTGGAGGAGACCTGCCCCACCTGCTTCGGAAAAGGAAAGATAAAGTCGAGCATCATCTTCACCGACCAACTAGAGAGAAAGATTGACAGCCTGGTCAACAAAATTGGAGTAAAGACCTTCTACCTTCATGTCCACCCCTATGTTGCTGCCTACATCAACAAGGGCTTGGTGTCGCTGAAAAGGAAATGGCAGATGAAATACGGACTGGGAGTACACATCTTCCCGTCGCAAAAACTCGCCTTCCTGCAATACGAATTCTACGACAGCAAGAAGCAATTCATCGACATGAAAGAGGAAATAGAGACAAAATGACGAACCGCACAGTTCGTTAAACGAAAAAAGGATGCCACTCATGAGTGGCATCCTTTTTTATTGTGATTTAGATAAATGTTTACTTTACCTTATCAACGATGGCCTTGAAAGCCTCGGGGTTGTTGACGGCGAGGTCGGCAAGCACCTTACGGTTGATTTCTATTCCTGCCTTGTGAAGAGCACCCATGAGTGTGGAGTAGCTCATATTCTCGAGGCGTGCGGCAGCGTTGATACGCTGAATCCACAACGAGCGGAAGTTGCGTTTCTTGTTGCGGCGGTCACGATAAGCGTAGGTGAGACCCTTCTCCCAAGTGTTCTTTGCTACCGTCCAAACATTCTTTCTTGCACCATAATATCCCTTGGTGAGTTTCAGGATTCTGGTTCTCTTTGCTTTAGAAGCAACATGATTTACTGATCTTGGCATAGTTTTTCTTTACTTTAAATGTTCGACTAATAAAATTAACGAAGACACAGCAAGTCGCGCACCTGCTTGAGGTTGGTTGAATCAACGATTGCTTGATGAACCAGATTTCTCTTCTGCTTCTTTGTTTTCTTAGTCAGAATGTGACTGTGGTAAGCGTGATGACGTTTAATCTTACCTGTTCCGGTAAAGCGAAATCTCTTCTTTGCACCGGAGTTTGTCTTTACTTTTGGCATTGTTTTGTTTTTTAAAAAGTTATCTAATGTGTGGCAACGTATATACCTGACGTTACGCACTTTTCTTTCTTATTCTTTGTTCTCTGTCAACTTC
>CAYXGN010000143.1:0-5285 GCA_964464505.1 uncultured Prevotella sp. | reverse complement strand
CACCAAACTTATGAAACAAGACAACGCCACTACAAAATACGACTTGAAATACTTGCGCTTGCTGTCGCAGTCGTTCCCCAATATCTCGGAAGCCAGTACGGAGATTATCAACCTTCAGGCAATATTGAATTTGCCCAAGGGGACAGAGCATTTCCTTGCCGACATCCACGGCGAGCACGAAGCCTTCCAGCACGTGCTGAAGAACGTCTCCGGAAACATACAGCGCAAGGTGAACGAACTTTACGGCAACACGCTCAGGGAGCAGGACAAGCGCGAACTGTGTACGCTGATTTATTACCCCGACCAGAAGTTGGAGTTGATAAAGGCTTCCGAGCCTGACATCGACGACTGGTATCACACCACCATCCACAAACTCGTCTCCATCTGCCGACTCGTCTCGAGCAAGTACACGCGCTCCAAAGTGCGCAAGTCGCTTCCTGCCGATTTCAGTTACATCATCCAGGAACTCCTTCACGAAAGCACCGACGATGTGAACAAGGCGGCTTATGTGAACGTCATCATCGACACAATCATCTCGACAGGCCGCGCCGACGACTTCATCATCGCAATCTCCAATGTCATCCAGCGGCTGTCAATAGACCAACTCCACATCCTTGGCGACATCTACGACCGAGGTCCCGGTGCACACATCATCATGGACACTCTCTCCAACTACCACAGTTGGGACATTCAATGGGGCAACCACGATATACTCTGGATGGGTGCTTTTGCCGGCAACAACGCCTGTATCTGCAACGTCATCCGACTCTCCCTCCGCTACGCCAACCTCGCCACCCTTGAGGAAGGCTACGGCATCAACCTCGTGCCGCTGGCGACCTTCGCCATGGAAACCTATAAGGACGACCCCTGCGAGGAGTTTATGCCCAAGTTCTCGTCGGAGGAGCCGGTGAAGATGGACGAGAAGTCGCAACGCCTCACGGCTCTCATGCACAAGGCAATAACAATATTGCAGTTCAAGGAGGAAGCCGCCATCTATGAGAGAAACCCGCAATGGAAAATGCAGGACAGGAGGCTATTCGGCAATATAGACTACGGGAAAGGCACTATCGCCATTGACGGCAAAAACTATCCTCTGCGGAGCAACCGCTTCCCCACTATCGACCCGCAACACCCCAACCGCCTTACTCCCGAGGAGAAAGACCTGATGGACAAGTTGCGCCACTCCTTTCAGGTAAGCGAAAAACTCCACAAACACATCCGCCTGCTGCTGCAGCACGGTTGCATGTACGCCATCTACAACAACAACCTGCTCTTCCACGCTTCCATTCCCCTCAACGACGACGGCTCGCTGAAGATGATTGACACCCTCCCCGGAGGACGCTACTGCGGCAAGGACCTGCTCTATAACACCGGAATGCTGATACGCACCGCCTTCCAGGACGACTCGCCAAAGGAAGAGCGCGACTACGCCATCGACTATTTCCTCTATCTCTGGTGCGGTCCCGACAGTCCTCTGTTCGACAAGTCGAAGATGGCGACTTTCGAGAGATACTTCATCAAGGATGCTGCCACGCACAAGGAGGAGAAAGGCAACTACTTCAAACTGCGCGATGACGAGAAGATTGTAGACCACCTTCTCGATGCCTTCGGCATTCACGGCGACAACCGCCACATCATAAACGGTCACGTGCCCGTGCACGTCTGCAACGGCGAGAACCCCGTGAAGGCTAACGGCAAACTGATGGTTATTGACGGCGGCTTCTCGCAGGCCTATCACAAGGAGACAGGAATAGCCGGCTACACGCTCATCTATCACAGCCGGGGCTTTGCCCTCGTGCAGCACGAGCCTTTCACAAGCACCAACGACGCCATCACCAAGTGTACCGACATCAAGAGCACCACGCAGATTGTGGAACTCTCGTCCCACCGCATGCTGGTTGCCGACACTGACATAGGCCATGAGTTAAGCAAGCAAATCTGCGACCTTGAAGGATTGCTTTACGCTTACCGTCATGGACTGATAAAAGAGAATATCCCTAACAAATAACTCACTTGAACAGAAATGGCATATTGGTTTGTATTTCATAAAGATAGTCTGCTTTTGACAAAAGCGGAGGACGGCAGTTTCTCCGTCCCCTGTCAGAAGTCTGCCCCCGACTGCGTGCCGCACGGTGCTCACATTATGGATGTGGCAGAGACCCTTGACGGCAAAGAGGTGAAGACAGTAAGCATCGATGCTCCCGTTGCCGACGACAGCACGTTGGAGATGTGCAACCTCAGGAAGTCTTTCTATAAGTTGTCGCCGCAATTCTATAAGGTGGCAGGGAAATGCCAGGAACTCGTTTTCTGGGACCGCAACACGCGCTTTTGCGGCTCCTGCGGTGCTCCCATGGTGATGGACTCCCTCATCTCCAAGCGTTGCACCAATTGCGGTAAGACGGTCTGGCCGCAACTCGCCACGGCGATTATAGTGCTCATCAACCGTGGCGACGACCTCCTGCTTGTCCATTCACGCAACTTCAAGACCGACTTCTACGGATGTGTCGCCGGCTTTGTGGAGACGGGCGAGTCGCTGGAGGAAGCCGTCAGGCGCGAGGTGAAGGAGGAGACGCAGATAGAGATAACCCATCTGCGCTATTTCAAGTCGCAGCCCTGGCCCTACCCTTGCGGCTTGATGGTGGGTTTCTTTGCCGAATACAAGAGTGGCGAACTCGCCTTGCAGGACGAGGAACTCTCTCGCGGAGGGTGGTTCAACAAGAACAGTCTTCCCACAATACCCGAGAAATTGAGTCTCGCCCGAATGCTCATCGACCATTGGCTTGAAGAACACCCCTAAATGAAGTATTGTAGTAGGTGCGCATCTCCGAGGCGCACCCCTAGAAAATGAAGAAATGTAGTAGGCGCAGATCGCCGAGATGCGCCCCTCGAGGAGTCGATTATTAAAAAGCACAATAAGAAAATGAAGACAATAGGTTGGGGATTTATAGGTTGTGGCGAGGTGACCGAGAAGAAGTCGGGACCCGCTTTCAATGAAGTGGAAGGCTCTCATGTAGTCGCTGTGATGAGCAGAAGCGCAGAGAAGGCGAAGTCCTACGCAAAACGCCACGGCATCGCCAAGTGGTACACCGACCCGCAGGAACTCATCGACGACCCCGATGTCACTGCCGTCTATATAGCCACCCCCCCGTCAAGTCACGCCACCTTTGCCATCATGGCGATGAAGGCAGGCAAACCGGTCTATATAGAGAAGCCCCTGGCGGCGAGTTATGAAGACTGCGCCCGCATAAACAGGGTGTGCGAGGAGACGGGAGTCTCTTGTTTCGTAGCCTACTACCGTCGTTACCTGCCCTATTTCCAGAAGGTGAAAGCCATTCTCCATTCCGGGGTCTTGGGACAGATAACCAATGTGCAGATACGCTTCTCCGTCCCTCCGCGCGACCTCGACTATCAGAGTAGCAGCAACCTCCCCTGGCGACTCCAGCCCGACATTGCCGGAGGAGGCTATTTCTACGACCTGGCTCCCCACCAGCTCGATTTGCTGCAGGAGTATTTCGGAGTCATCACCAAGGCGCACGGCTATTGCGCCAACCGCGCCCGACTCTATGAGGCGGAAGACAGCATCAGTGCCTGTTTCCTCTTCGCCAACGGTCTGCCCGGCAGCGCTTCATGGTGCTTCGTGGGCCACAAGAGCGCCAAGGAGGATTGCGTCGAGGTGATTGGAGAGAAAGGCATGATGTCGTTCTCCGTCTACAACTACGACCCTATCCTCCTCATAACGAGTGAAGGCACCACCTCCATCACTGTGCCCAACCCTCCCTACGTGCAGTTGCCCATCATCAAGGCAGTAATAGAGGACTTGCAGGGCATAGGAGTGTGCCAGTCCACAAGCGTCAGTGCCACACCAGTAAACTGGGTGATGGACAGAATCTTAGGAAAACTCTAACGCCAATTTTCATTACCCGCATCAAACGCCTTGAAACATCTCCTGTCCACATTCCTGTTCTTGCTGCTACTCTGCGCAGAGTCGTCCGCCTCGCCCAAGGCAGCGGCGGACGACACACTGTGCGCCGTCGCGAAGGCAGACACTGCTACCGTTGTCAAGCCCAGGAAGAATTTTTTCAAGCGCGCCTGGGGCACACTGGGCAAGTTCGTCAAGAACTTTTCTGATGTAGACACCAATTACATTGAGCCGCAACGCTACAACTTCACGCTGATGCTTCAAAACACCAACACCTACGAACTCTACCGCATCACCTCGGAGAAGAACAACTCGTTCACCTTCGCGCCGCAGCCTTCCATAAAACTCGGTCCCTATTTCGGTTGGCGATGGGCGTTCCTGGGCTACACCTTCGACTTGCGTCATCTCCGCCTGCACAACAAAAAGACAGAGTTTGACATCTCCATCTACAGTTCCCAACTCGGCATCGACCTCTTCTACCGCAAGACAGGCACCGACTATAAGATTTCGCGCATCCGCCTCGCCAATGCCGAGGGCGTGGACACGCGCCCGCTGAAAGGTCACGAGTTCGACGGCATCAACGTGGGCATCAAGGGTTTCAACCTCTACTATATCTTCAACCACAGGCGATTCTCCTATCCCGCCGCCTTCAGCCAGAGCACCGTCCAGCGGCGCTCCTGCGGGTCGGCACTGTGCGGAATAGGCTACACCAAACACTCTCTCACCATCGACTGGCAGCGGCTTAACGCCGTCGTGGGCGAAGCCCTTGGAGAGGATGTCGCCGCGAAGTACATGGACAACGACCTGCAAGTGCAGAAACTGCAATATTCCGACCTTGCCCTGTCGGGAGGCTACGCCTACAACTGGGCTTTCGCACGCAACTGGCTTGCTGCCGCCTCGCTATCACTGGCGTTGTCCTACAAGCGTTCGTCGAGCGACAGCAAGACCTCCTTCCTCACTTTCAAGGACTTCTCTTTCCACAACTTCAACATCGACGGACTGGGACGCTTCGGCATCGTCTACAACAATATGAAATGGTACGCCGGAATGAGCTGCATAGTCCATGCCTACAACTACCACAAGTCACGGTTCTACACCAACTCCGTCTTTGGCAACCTCAACCTCTATGTAGGATTCAATTTCCTAAAACGCAAACGATGAAGAAATTCTGCCTTGCCCTCGCCCTCTCCTTCACTCTCATAGCAAGCGTAGTAGGCGCGTATGCTTTCTCCTTTCTCCTCCCCTACAGGGGAGGTCGGGAGAGGCTTGGAGAGGTCGGGAGAGGCTTAGACGCGCCCGATATAAACACAAGCGTTTTCGAAAAGATAATGTCGTCAGTAGCAGAAGCGCAGGCGAAAGAGCCTAT
>CAYXGN010000142.1:0-5302 GCA_964464505.1 uncultured Prevotella sp. | reverse complement strand
GAATTTAGGAATTAATCTGTCATTAAAAATCTCTTGTGGGAGGGCGCATCTCGGCGATCTGCGCCTACTACGGTTTGCTTTGCTTACATGAGGGGCGCGTCTCGGAGATACGCGCCTACTACGGTTTGCAAAATCATTCTGAAAACCATGGGAGTATTAATGTTCGTGTAATCTGTAGTTTTAGAATAGGCACTGCATGACGACCGCATCGCTGTAACGCTCACCGTTGTAAAGCCAATCGGCAAGGAGGCTTCCTTGGTGGAAGCCAGAGTTGGAGAAGAGGCGCAACGAGGCCTCGTTGTCTGTGGAGATGACGGCATAGAGTTGGTGGAGATGCAGGGTGTGGAGGGCGTAGTCCTTCGCCTTCGCCACGGCAGCACTGGCATAGCCGCGCCCTTGATGGCTGTTCTTTATGACGATGCTGAGTTCGGCACGACGGTGTTGCGGGTCGAAGTTCACGATGTCGAGCATTCCCACAATCTCCCCTTCGGCATTTTCTATGACCAGACGCACCTGACGGTCGGCATAGATGTCGTTGGAGGCATTGGCGATGTAATCGTGGAGCACATAGCGCGAGTAAGGCACGCTCGTGTTGCTCACGCTCCAAAGCTCGGGCGTGTTCTCTATCTGGTAGAGCGCATCGAGATCCTCCGGCTCCATAGCCCTGAGATTTACTTGGGGGAGAGGGGTGTTGCTCATTTCAAAACTTCTTCACCTGTTATTACGATTCGCGTCTTCTGCGAGTAGGTGCCTATTGTGACATTGGGATTTACCGACTCGGCGAAGATGTTGAAGATGTCTTCAATGGGATAGGCATCGGTGTCGTAGACGACATTCACGGGCACCGTCTTCGGCAAATCCATTCCCTTATGTCCCTCCGGCAGGCGGTGGGCATCGCCCTCAACGAAGCGGGCATCGAGGCCCTTGCGCTTAGCCAGCTGGCGGCACTGGCCTATTGTCTTGCGCGAGCCGATGAAGACATAGAGGGGGAACGACTTTCGCGAGTTGTGGATGAAGCCAAGACTCTTGCGCACACGGCGCATCTGCATCGATATGAGTGCCGCCGTTGCCTTCATATAGATGGCAAACTTGATGGGCGCCGTTATCAGCAGACTCATGTGGCCGTAATGCTTGCGAAAGAAGATGAGCATGGCTTCGTAGAACACATGGACATAGCGGAACGACGAACGCTGCGTGCTTTCGCCCTTGTAATGCAGTATCTGCAACGGCAGATACCAATTGGTAAAGCCTCCTTTGAGCAACCTATAGGAGAGGTCGATGTCCTCGCCATACATGAAGAAGTCCTCGTCGAGGAGTCCTATCTTGTCGAGTGCCGAGCGGCGCAGCATGAAATAGGCACCGCTGATGACCTCTATCCGGGAGGCTTCGTCCCACGGCAGATAACTCATATAATAATGTCCGAAGCGGCGGCTCTGGGGATAGCGCGCGCCAAGACCGCTCATCTTGTAGAAGGAAGTCATCGGCGTGGGCAGTCCGCGGCGCGACTCCATGGCCACGTTACCGTCGGTCTTGAGCATCTTCACGCCTGCCCCGCCGGCATCGGGGTGTTCGTCCATAAAGCGGAGGGTCTCCTTGATGACATTCTCCCCAACGACGGTGTCGGGGTTGAGGAGCAGCACATATTCGCCCTCCGACTGTCGTATCGCCACGTTGTTGGCCCGCGAAAAGCCCAGATTATGGTTGCTTGCGATGAAGTTGACCTTGGGGAAGCGGTCGGAGAGGTATTCCACGGAGTCGTCCTTTGAGTGGTTGTCCACGACAAACACCTCCGTCTCCACGCCTTCCACGGCTCTCTCCACCGACATGAGGCACTGCTCAACGTAGTGCTTCACATTGTAGTTTACTATAATGATTGATAATTTCAAGGTCTTTTCTGGTAGGTTCTAAAAATTGGCGTTGTCAGACTGCTGTTCACTGTCATTGCGGAGTTCCGCCTCGCAACGCCCTTTCGTGGGCACGACAAACGCCATACAAAGGAAAAGGATGATGCCCATATAACCGAACGCCACGCTCATGTAAAGGTAGTAAAGCACAGTGTTCACCACCATTGGCACGCAAAGCATGAGCAGTCGCAGAAGACCGTAGTGCAGGAGTCCTTGCGGCGTGACGAGCCGTTGGGCCACAGCGCGAAACTTAAACAGCCGCAACGCCACGGGGATGACGCAGATGGTGATGAGTTCCATGGCGGAGAGCACCACAAACTCGCTGCTGTCGCCTGTTCCTGCCAGCGCGCCTTCATTAAGAAGTCCTGTCTCAAAGAGCACGACTACGATGGCTGCGGCAGCCACGAAGGCGCAGAAGGTGCGCATGAGTATTTTCTGTGTGGACATCATTGTTTTGTCATTTTCGTTCGGTTGAGAATGGCTCTGCCCAGCGTCACCTCATCGGTGTATTCCAGTTCGTCGCCGACGGAGATGCCGCGCGCTATTACACTCAACGCCACATCGTAGTCACTGAGTTTGCGCGAGATGTAGTAGTTGGTGGTGTCGCCCTCCATCGTGGAACTCAATGCAAGGATGACCTCCTTCACTCCTCCCTCTGCCACGCGCCGCACGAGCGAGTCCACCTCGATGTCGTTGGGACCGATGCCGTCCATCGGCGAGATGATGCCGCCAAGGACATGATAGAGTCCGTGAAACTGTTGGGTGTTCTCCACTGCCATCACGTCGCGGATGTTCTCCACGACGCATATCGTTGTTTTGTCACGATGAGGGTTGGAGCAGATGGGGCAGATGTCGGTGTCGCTGATGTTATGACACACCTGGCAGTACTTCACATCCTTGCGCAACGCCGACAATGCACCGGTGAAGCCCTCGACATCGTCGACACTCTGGCGCAGCAGATGAAGCACAAGCCGCAAGGCTGTCTTGCGCCCTATGCCTGGAAGTTTTGAAAACTCCGTCACAGCCTTTTCCAAGAGTTGTGACGGGTAGGCGTTCTCAATCAATTTTTGAAGAGATAAATGCCGACTCCCACTTTGAGCCCGACGGTGGAGTATTGGCTGTGGCTTTTGAACGACTGGTCGTAGTAGAGTGCCGGCTCCACCGACACCGTGCCGTTGAGGAAGAAGCAATAGCCCACTTCCACTCCGGGGATGAAGTCATCGTAACTCTTTCCGGCATGGGCGTACTTGCAGTTCACTCCAAGAAAGATGCCGTTCTGCTCGATGTAGTAACGGCCGCCGACGCCAACGGAGAAGACATCCGATGCGCCCTCGGCACCGGTGTGGTCGTAACCCACATTGCCATGGAGCAGGATGTTGTCGGCTATCATGTAGCCGCCCTTTGCCTGAACGCCGAAGGAGAACTTCTCAGAGCCTGAATATTTTATGTTAAGCCCCGTGAGCGAACTTCCTATATATACCTTTCCTTTCTCAAACTGGGCGTTTGCAGCCACTGCCATGAGCAGAGCCACTGCCATTGTGAATAATTTCTTTTTCATATCTGTCGCTATTTTTGTTACGGTTATCAGCATTGCAAAAGTACATATTATATTTGAGAAACAGAAAAATATAATTACCTTTGTGCCACATTTGGATATTTAATGAGAAATATTTATATCTTATTTTTACTGCTTTTTCTGTCGCTTTCCGGGCAGGCGCAACCCAAACACGAGGTGAGGGCTGTGTGGCTCGCCACAATCGGCGGCATCGACTGGCCACACTCCTACGCCAACGACGAGGCAACGATAGAGAAGCAGAAGAACGAGTTGCGCCAAACGCTCGACCTTCTGCAACTCGCCAACATCAATACCGTCCTTCTTCAGACACGCATCCGGGGCACCGTCATCTACCCGTCGGCTTACGAGCCGTGGGACGGATGCCTCTCCGGGGTGCCGGGCAAGAGTCCGGGCTACGACGCTTTGCAGTTCGCCATCGACGAATGTCACCGCCGTGGCATGGAGCTGCACGCCTGGATTGTGACCATTCCCGTGGGCAAATGGAACGCACTGGGGTGCCGACGGCTCCGAAAGAAGATGCCACGAGGCATAAAGAAGATAGGTGCCGACGGCTACATGAACCCCGAGACCAAGCAGACCGCCGACTACCTCGCCGACATCTGCGACGAGGTGACACGAGGCTACGACATCGACGGCATACACCTCGACTACATACGCTACCCGGAGACATGGACCCTGAAAGTATCCCGCTCACAAGGGCGCGCCAACATCACCGCCATCGTGCGGGCCATCACACGCCGTGTGAAGGCATTGAAGCCGTGGGTGAAGATGAGTTGCTCGCCCATAGGCAAGCACGACGACCTCACACGCTACCCAAGTCGCGGGTGGAACGCCTACACCACGGTGTGCCAGGACGCACAGGGATGGTTGCGCGACGGACTTATGGACGCACTCTTCCCCATGATGTACTTCCGCGACAACAACTTCTACCCCTTCGCACTCGACTGGAAGGAGCAGAGCCACGGACGCATCATAGCACCGGGACTGGGCATCTACTTCCTCTCGCCAAAGGAGAAGGACTGGCCACTCACCGACATCACGCGCGAACTCAACGTGCTGCGCGCCGAAGGCATGGGGCATGCCTATTTCCGCTCGAAGTTCTTCACCGACGACACGAAGGGCATCTATGCCTTCGCCCGCGAGCAGTATTGCCAATATCCGGCCCTCATCCCGCCAATGACATGGCAGAACAGTGCGCCGCCAAGGAGTCCGCAGGGGCTCACGGTGCAGAAGGGAAAGGACGGACTGACACGGCTTTCGTGGAGCCACGAAGAGGAGGACACCACAATGATGTCCTTCAATATCTATGTCTCCACGTCGTTCCCCGTCAATACCAATGACGCGCGCAACCTCATCGCCACACGCCGGCAGGGTAGGAGCATCGTCATCCCATGCCCCTCCCCACTCCATTTCGCCGTCACCGCCACCGACCGCTACGGCAACGAGAGCCAACCGTTGCAGGAGTCATACGAGACAGCATCACTCATCATGACGGCAGCAGAACAAGAAAAGGCCTCTCTCCCACTCCTTTCGTGCGACGGAAAGCACGTGACGGTGCCTTCCACGGTGCGGCTCACCGATGCCAAGCACCTCGTCGTCACCACCTTGCAAGGCTCTGTCGTCGCCACCATCCCCTTGCCTTACAGCAGCAACACGCCGACAACCACCGCCGACATCAGCGCCCTCGCGGAAGGGATGTACGCCCTGCGCACCCTCGAAAAGAAAGGCGTGAGCCACAGAATAGGCATGTTCTTGGTGAAAAGGAAATAAAGGTGGGTTCTAAAAATTCCCACCGTAAAGAATAGATAAAAATGAAAGATTA
>CAYXGN010000141.1:0-5356 GCA_964464505.1 uncultured Prevotella sp. | reverse complement strand
TGCCGCCGGTGATTTCGGAGAGGCTGTCGAGGCAGTCGTGGAGGTCGATGCTGATGAGGTCGGTGGGAGTCCCTTCGGCGAGGGAACGCTGCACACGGCGGATGGCATCGAGGGCAGAGGCGAGGGCGTTGTAATGGCGCAGGTTGCTGACGATTACAGCGTTGCTGTCCTCTTGGGTCCATGCGGCGGCGAGGAAGTCGCGCAGTTGGGCTATGCCGTCGCCCGTCTTGGCAGAGATATAAAAGGTGGGGGTCGCGTCATCGGTGCCGCTTAGCGTCGGTCGGGCGATGTCCGCCTTGTTTATCAAAATGATGATTTGCTTGCCCTGGCATAGTGGCAGCACCCTGTCTGCAAGTTCGTCGTATTGCTGTTGGGCGCACGTTGCATCGACTATGAGCATCACCACTTCCGCTTTCTTCACCCTTTCCAGTGTGCGCTTTATTCCGATGCTCTCGATGGTGTCCGTTGTCTCGCGCAGTCCTGCGGTGTCGATGAAGCGGAAGTCGGTGCCGTTGATGTTGACCACATCCTCAATTATGTCGCGCGTGGTGCCGTGGATATCGCTCACAATGGCACGCTCCTCGCCCACAAGCTGGTTCAGCAGAGTTGATTTTCCGGCGTTTGTCTCCCCTATTATTGCCACGGGCACACCGTGTTTAAGTGCATTTCCGAGGCGGAACGACTGTGCCAGCCCACTTATCACACCTTCTATCTGTGCCGCCACAGTCTTGAGTTCGGTGCGGTCGGCAAACTCCAGTTCCTCATGGTCGGAGAAATCGAGTTCGAGTTCCATTAGCGATGTGAGATGAAGCAGGCGGTTGCGCAGTGCCGACAGTTCGTTGCTGAACGCGCCCCGCATCTGGTTCATCGCCAAACGGTGCGACGCTGCCGATGTGGAGGCGATGAGGTCAGCCACCGCTTCCGCCTGCGAGAGGTCCATCTTGCCGTTGAGGAAAGCCCGTTGCGTGTATTCCCCGGGACCTGCGGCACGGCATCCTGCGGCTATGAGGCATTGCATTGTGCGCTGGAGGATGTAGCGCGAGCCGTGGCACGAAATCTCGACGGAGTCCTCGCCGGTGTAGGAATGGGGCGCGCGGAAGATGCTGACGAGCACTTCATCGACGATGTTCCCCTCGCCGTCCACTATGTCGCCGAACGCCAGCGTGTACGCCTTGCGCCCGGAGAGCGGCTTGCCCTGCGTCTTGGGGCGGAACACTGCGTCGGCCATTGCTATGGCTTCGGGTCCCGAAACGCGTATTATGCCGATGGCACCGCCCTGTGCTGTGGCGATGGCGCATATTGTGTCGTGCTTTAGAATGTCCATTGTGGAAAGAATGTTTGTAAAGTTATGGGTTGCCGCGGAGCCTCAGAATTCGAACACCATCTTTGGCGATGCCACGCAACCCACTGAAGCCTTGAAGTCACACAAGCCGAAGTTGGGAGCGTCGCCGAGCATCGAAGTGCCGATGTCGAGCACACGAAGGTCGGTGCGCGAGTAGTGTTCGAACACCCGATAGACGAGCATGTTCATCGTCCGCAATGACGAATAGGCATGGAGGTCGCCCCAATACACCACCTGCGCCACGCCCTCCGCCACATGAAACACCTGTGCCGCCGCCGCATTCTTGTCTTCGTGGCGCAGCAGGAAGAAGTCGGCAGCAATCTGCCGCACCGTCCGTTCCACCTCCTCGAGCGTCATACTCAGCCGGTAGCTATGCTCTTCGCGGTTGCGGCGAATCACGTCGAACGCCTGACGGAGCCCCTCCTCATCATCCCTCCGCACTACCACGAACTCCCATTCCTGCTTCTCGGCGTGGCGGAGGTTCTTCCGTGCGTTGTGGGCGAGGCAAGCTTCGTAGTCGGCGAAGCGCGAGAGGGGGAAGTGATAGTTGAGTTCCAGATGCGTGGCAGTGCTCCGTCGCGACAGCACCGTGGCTGATTCGGTGAGGAACTGCGGGGAATAGAACAGCGGCGGCAGACTTATCCTCATGCGCAAGCCGCGCTCTTTGGCATAGTGGCAGAGCACCTGTGCGGCGGCATCAAGACTCTCCAAATGCGGAGTCCTGCTGAAGGAAAAGCCTCCGAAAGGTGCGGAGAAAGGCGAGAGAAGCCACCCTTCGCGCTCGCCGAGGGTGATGCCGTAGCGCGCCCTACCCTCTTCCCCGAACACGAGGAAGTGGAGTTGCTCCGCCTTCGCAGCGTTAAGCGTTGAGAAGGCGGCAGTGTTGAACACGTGCGGATGCGTCAATGGCAGCGCAGCATACTCTTGGGGCGTGACTTCTTTTATTGTCATTGGGGATGGAATTCGTTTATAAGGCGCGCTATTTCGGCGCGTTCCGCGGTGCTCACAACCTGACTTACGGGCAGGCTTAGTTCTTCGCGGTGTATCCGCTCTGTGATTGGCAGCGACAGCGAAGCCCATTCCGCGTAGCACTGCTGGCGGTGTGGGGGCGTGGGATAGTGGATGTCGGTCTGCACTCCGTGCTCCTTCAAATAGTGTTGCAGCGCGTCGCGGTGGGGCGAGAGCACGGGGAAGATGTGGAACACGCTGTTTTCCCAATACTCGCGCGAAGGCAGGAGCACGCAGCCGGTCTCAATATGGTCGATGTAATAGGCGGCGTTGTCGCGGCGGCGGGCGTTCTCTTCATCGAGATAAGGCAACTTTGCGAGCAGCACGGCGGCTTGTGTCTCGTCCATACGGCTGTTCACGCCGATGTGGGAGAACACATATTTGCGCTCCGAGCCATAGTTTCCGAGAGCGCGCACCATGTCGGCGAGTTCCCTGTCAGCCGTAGTCACGGCACCGGCATCGCCCAATGCGCCGAGGTTCTTGGTGGGGTAGAAACTGTGGGCAGCGGCATCGCCAAGGGCTCCCGTCAGTTTCCCGTTGTGACGGCAACCGTGTGCCTGCGCGTTGTCCTCGATAAGGCGGAGCGAATGGCGGCGGCAGATTTCACCAAGGCGGTCGGTATAGGCGCAGCGGCCATACATGTGAACCACCATAATGGCTTTTGTCCTCGGCGTGATGGCACGCTCTATGAGCGCATCGTCAATCTGGAGCGTGTCGAGGCGCGGCTCCACGAGCACCGGCTTCAAGCCCACCCGCGACACGGCAATCATGCAAGCGATGTAGGCATTGGCTGCCACTATCACCTCATCGCCCTTTTCCATCTGTCCCAACTCCATATAGGCGCGCAGGACAAGGGTCAGCGCATCGAGTCCGTTGCCGCACGCCACACAGTAGGGCGTGCCTATATACCGGGCGTAGGCCTGCTCAAACTGCTCCGTGAAAGGGCCTTTCAGATACCAGCCGCTGTCGGCGACAGCATTTAGGGCAGCCTTTATCTCATCGCCGTGGAGGGCGGTTATCTTCTTTATGTCAACGAGATTTATCATCTGTCGGTTTTGTTTTTACGGGCATAGGCGAGGAAGTCGGAGTAATCCCTCATGTAGTCGCTTTCCTCAAACTCCTGCGAGGCGAGCACCAGGCAGACGGCACCCGAAGAGAAGTCGTCGAGGGTGCGCCACACGCCTGTCTCGACGAGAAGTCCCTGCCAAGGGTGGTTGAGGTGGAACGTCTCTTTCTCGCTGCCGTTGTCGAGTGTGACGCTGAACGAACCGCTGACGGCGACAATCAATTCGCGGCACGCCCTGTGGGCATGGCCGCCTCGGCTCTCGCCGGCAGGCACATCGTAGACCCAATAGGCGCGCTTCACATCGTAAGGCACATTCGTCTGCCCCTCGGCCACAGTGAGGTTGCCGCGGGGGTCGATTATCTTTGGTAGGTTGAGAATGCTTCTTTCCTTTTCAGTCATATAGGGTTGGAATTATAATTCATCGTTGAAGTGAGGCTTTCACCTTATTGTATATGGGCGCAACAAACCACCTTTCCAATGCCCACGCCGCAGCAACGCTGGCAAAGAAGGCGGCGACGAACACCTGCGCCTCGCCCACTCCGCTGTAGACCATGTGGAGGAAATGGAAGCAGACGCGCATCATGATGAGGTGGACAAGATAGATTTCGAAACTCAACCCTCCAAGCCTCATCAGCAACGGCAACCGCATAAGGCGCGAGAGGAGTCCCCTGCCCCTGTCGGCGACGGCGAGGACATAGGTCACGAAGGTCATTACAGGCCAGAAAAGACTTGCGCAGCGCAGACTCTTCGGCATCCCGACATAGAGAGCCCACGCCCCGACGACAGCCGCGACAGCAAGCATCTCCAGCACCGTGGCGCGCCCTGCGGAGAGTCTCTCCACCCGCGCTGCTATGCGCTGCGAACGCTGCGAGAGCCAGAATCGGCAGAGGACAATGCCCAAGGAGAAGTCGATGACGCGCAAGAGCGGATAGCCATAGAGCGTCCAGTTCACATCGTCGTCGTGCACCTGCAACGCCAACGGCACATAGAGCACCACGAGCACAACTCCAAACAGGCACAGCCCGCTCACCCGGCAGCGCATGAGCCAACGGTAGAGCAGCGCGAAGATGGCATAGAAGAAGAGGATGTCGCAGAGAAACCACGACACGCCGTTGAGGGCACCGATGTAAAACGACGATGCCGTCCACGTCTGGACGAGGAACACGTGCGCCATGATTTGCCCGAAGGAATAGGTTATTCCCAGTCGGGAATCGAGCGCAAGGGTGGCGATCATGGTGAGCAGATGGAGCGGATAGAGGCGCGCCAGGCGGGTAATGAAGAATTTCCGGGCGTTGAAAGAGCCCTCCGCCACGCGCTTTCCATAACCCAACGACAGCACAAAACCGCTGAGGACGAAGAAGAAAGCCACGCCCGACTCGCCCCCAAAGTCAAACGGCGACCGGTTGGATTCGGTGACGCAGTGGGAGAGAAAAATCAAAATGATGAAAAGGAAGCGCGCCGTTTCCAGCATGCCTATCCTTCCTTTTCGTTGCCTTGTTGGTTGGGTCATCGTCTTAAGCTACGAATTACATTTTTACAAACTACAGATTGTATTTTTATAAACTACAAATTGCACGAATTACACAAATTTTATTTTTCGAACACAGAACACACGGAATACACGGAAAGCGTTGCATACCGTAGTAGGCGTGTATCTCCGAGACGCGCCCCTGCAAAATCTTATAATCCCGAAATATTCGAATAAATCGTGGCACCAATTGAACAAGTGGCTGCACTAACTGTAGTAGGCGCAGATCGCCGAGATGCGCCCGATGAATGAGACTGGCTTTCTTGAAGGGCGCGTCTCGGAGATACGCGCCTACTACGATTTGCTTTGCCAATCCGAAAGCCCTCCCCGGCGGGGAGGGTTGGGAGGGGCTTTTACTTTATTATCGTGGCAGCCAGACGCTTTGCCTTGTCGCGCAAGGCAGTGGTGTCGG
>CAYXGN010000140.1:0-5396 GCA_964464505.1 uncultured Prevotella sp. | reverse complement strand
CACGCCCTCTGCCCACGGCAGATGATGTGTAAGCCCTACAAAAGTACAAAAAAAAAGAAAAAAGAAGAAAAAGTAAAAAGAAGAAAATTTGAAATCATAGTAGGCGCGAATGCATTTCTCCTTTCTCCTCCCCTACAGGGGAGGTCGGGAGAGGCTTGGGGAGGTCGGGAGAGGCTCAGGCGCACCCAGACGCAAGTGGGAATGCACATCGTAGTAGGCGCACATCGCCGAGGTGCGCCCCTCATAAGCGAGAAATCCCTATTCAATGGGCGCGTCTCGGCGATCCGCACCTACTATGGTTTGCTTTATTTAATAGTTATTCGCCCTTGCGGCGCAGCATACTCCTTGCCGATGTGTCCTGAGAGGCGGTCTTTGAGGTAACGGACGAGGCACTCGCAGTAGTTGAAGCCGGTCACCGGCGCTTGGAGAGAATCGAGCAGCGAGAACATCCGTGGGGTCTTGTAATCGAACTCGTGATTGCCCAAGGTCACCGCGTCATAGCCCACGCGCCGCATGATGTCGACAATATATGATTAGGTCAGAGAGCGGCGCATAATGGTTCGTCAAAAGGATTATTGTGCTTACTTGGTGATTGCCAATCGAAAGCCCATGCCGGCAGCATCGGCACCTCCAATGCTTTGGAAGCCGCCGTCACGCTCACTTATGCGCATGCCGGAGCGGTAGACACGGTATTCGCCTGTTGCAGGTCCTTGCGGGTCGACTTGGGGTTCACTGCTGTACGGTCCGAACCAGTCCTGGCACCATTCGCTCACGTTTCCGCTCATATCGTAGATGCCGAGTTCGTTGGGCTTCTTTGTCCCCACACTCTCAAACATACGGTATGTGCCGTCATAGTTGTCCTCGCCCCAGTCGTACCAAGCCACTTCATCGACGTCGTTGCTGCCGCTATACTGGTAGTGTTTCGACTTGTTGCCACCGCGGGCGGCATATTCCCACTCCGCC
Source organism: uncultured Prevotella sp. (assembly GCA_964464505.1). Taxonomy (GTDB): domain Bacteria; phylum Bacteroidota; class Bacteroidia; order Bacteroidales; family Bacteroidaceae; genus Prevotella. The sequence goes on along the minus strand of CAYXGN010000140.1, from coordinate 4,433 downwards.
TCGGTGGGCAGACGAAACTGCTTACCTGTCAGGGCGTTGAGTCTGGCAATAAATTCTTGGGCATCATCCCACGTCACTCTCTCCACCGGTCGGAAGTCCATGAGTCCTCGGTCTCTAAACTCCGACGGGTTGAAATCCATCAATGCGTTCCACACGCGCTGCGTCACTTCCTCCGTCGCAATGTAATAATTCTTCGTCAATGTCACCTTGTGCGCCGGTTTCTCTTGTTCGAAAGGCTTCTGCATTTCGGGTGTGGCACCCATCATGAACGTGCCTGCTTCCACCTCCACAAACGTCAGTCCCACTTCGTATTCGAAGTCGGGGTAAGTCATGTTAAGGATAAGTTCGCCGTCCCTCAAAAAGACATCGGCAGTGACCGAACCCTCCTCTTGGTCGGTTTGTTCCTGTTTCACGGTGTCGGCGGAGGCTTTGCCGGCAACTTGCGGTGCCGCTTTCAGACTGTGCGCACACCCCAAGAGGCAGTGCATCGCAAAGAGTGCAATCAGTGTTTCTCTCATTTCTGTTGTCTTTATTTGAAATAAATGTCGATGTAATCGCAGGCCACGTCGCACGGATTGCCTTTTTCCTGCAAGCGCCAATAGCGCCGTCCGTTGGTCGACATGAACGTGAATGTCCCCTCACGCACGCATGATTTGCCGCCATTTATGTGAAAAACCCGTTGCGTTATTCTTCCTTCAAACGCCAACTTCGTCTTGCTCTTGGCTGTGATGGTGCCTTCTATCTCAAGGTAATCGCCGTTGTCGATGGCCTCCCCCCGGTCAGAACACTCTCCGGCGTCCTGCACTCCGTAAATGTGATAAACGTTGGGTGTGTCGGTCTTGGTGATTGTTGCCTTTCCGAATTTCTCCCAAGATATCCACTGCGACGAGAACATGTGGTTGCCAACCAACATCTTGTCGTAGTTCACAGGAGTCGATTTCTTTGTGGACTTCTGCACTGCCGTCTTTCTTGTCGTGGTGCGTTTTTTGGTCGTACTGGTTTGAGCATCGGCGGTGAAACAGCAGAACGCTAACGTCAAGATGAAAAGAATCTGTTTCATAGTTGTAGGTTTTATAAGTTAACAAAAATCTGTTTCCCTTATTCGGAGAGCACGAGTCGCAGACCCACGGAGGCAAATCTTCCGTCCTTATAGTTGCGGCGCGAGGAGCAGCGGCACTCCCCTGCATCGCCGCGGAAGCTTCCTCCGCGACTAACACGGTTCTCGCCGCTTGCCGGACCGGTTGGGTCCATCTGGCGGTCGCGACTGTATGGACCGTACCAATCGGCACACCATTCATACACATTACCGCTCATGTCGTAGAGTCCGAGTTCGTTGGGTTTTCTCGTTGCCACTTCCTGCGTCCGCCCTTGACAGTTGTCCTCCGTCCAGGCGACATCTTCTGCGACATTGCTTCCACTGTATTGGCAGCGCTGCGAGCGGTTGCCGCCACGCGCAGCATACTCCCATTCGGCTTCTGTCGGAAGTCGGAAGCGTTTGCCTGTAAGCGTATTGAGCCGGGAAATGAACGTCTGGCAGTCGTCCCACGACACTCCTTCCACGGGGAGGTCGGCTCCTTCGTGCCACGAGGGGTTCTTCCCTGTCACCGCTTTCCACAAGGCTTGCGTCACCTCCGTTTTTCCGATGTAATAGGTTTTTGTAATCGTCACCTCGTGGGCGGGTTTTTCTCCGTCGGCAGCATCGTGCATTTCGGCTGTCGCTCCCATTGTGAACGTGCCAGGTTTCACCTTCACCAACTCATAGCGCACGCCATTAACGGTGAGCACTCCTTTGGTATATGTGGCTTCGATTTTGGCATTGCTGCTTACCGAAGGAGCGCCATCGGCAGTGATGACAAGGCGCAAACCGAGCGACCAGAAGCCCCATTCGGGCTTCTGGCTCTGCCTGAATGTCACGCGACCAGCGGCATCGAACGTCTCCCAACTGCCTCCACGATAGACGCGGGCAGTGCCGGTTGCTGCGCCAGTGGGATTGGTCTGCGCCGCATTGCCGTAGTCGCCGTACCAGTCGGAGCACCATTCGCTCACGTTACCGCTCATGTTGTAGAGTCCCAATTCGTTGGTTTGCTTCGACCGGACATCGTGGGTTGTCTTGCCACTGTTGGGAATGCACCAGACGACGGCATCCCAAGCGTCGCTCCCACTAAACTGATATTGACGCGAGCGGTTGCCTCCCCGCGCTGCAAACTCCCATTCTGCTTCTGTGGGAAGGCGGAAGGTCTTGCCCGTGGCAGCATTGAGCCGGCGGAGAAACTCTTGGCAATCGCCCCACGAAACCTGCTCAACGGGTTTGCTGTCGCCCTTGAAATGTGAAGGGTTGGAGCCCATGACGGCTTGCCAAAGAGCCTGCGACACCTCGGTCTGGCACATATAATAACTGTTGGTGAGCGTCACTTCGTGCGCAGGAAACTCACTGTCGTAGGTGTATTCCGTCTTCTTCGTTGCACCCATAGTGAATGTTCCAGCCTCAACGAAGGCGAAATCGTAGTGCACGCCGTTCACAATCAGAGTGCCGTCGGAATAGGATGCCTTGACTTGGGCGTTGGCAGTAAAACTGCCACCAAGCAAAAACGCGGCGAAAAGAAGATGCTTCATAATCGTAAAGTCAAAAAGGAAGTACTGGCAATTAAGCCCAAGGGTCGCTCGCTTTAGGCTGCCGCACGTCGGTGAGGAGCGACATTTCCCACACGAACCATTGCCCTGTGCTCGCCTTTTGGCGCAGCGTGATGGGGCGTGGAGTGTCGGCGCCGGAGGACTGAACGAACATTTTTACATAGCCTTTCTCCTGGCGCGAGTAGCTGTTTTCGCTCACCTCAACGCTGTAAGGAGTTGTGGGTGTGTAGTTGTTGTCGGGTGTTGCGCCCTTCAAGTAAGACTTGATGATGTAGTCGCGTCCCTTCAGTCGGTCGCTGATAAACTGCTTGTCGACAGCGTTGAGAGGCTGCGGTCCGCGCAGGAAGTCCATCATTTGGAAGGTCTCCGTGGCATCGTTCTCATAGTTGCAAAGCACCGCAACGGCGAGAGCAGCCACTTTATACTCGTCGGTGAGACTTGCTTCGGGCATCGATTGCAGTTCGGCGAGAGAGGTGGGAAGCCCCGGGAGAGCAACGCTCTTGGTGCCACCGCCCATAGTGCCGGTGAGTTGGGTGACGCTCTTCACCGTCTGCTGTATGTCGGAGATGGTGCGAGTGGTGCTGAACACTTTTGCGATAATGTCTAAAAGTCCCATAGCATTGAGTGTTAGTAAGTTGTTTTTCGTTGAAGAAAAAGCCTGTTGCGCTGTCAGATGCCTTCGTCCAAGACTTCCTCCCAGTTCTCGTTCACACAGAGACGGAGACCTATCATAGCAGGGTATCTGTCCTTAAAGGCATAGGCATCGGGTGCCTCCTTGCGGTAAGACACGCGGCAGAAGCCTTCATAACAGGTGCAGTCGCCTCCGCGAAGCACGTCTTCACCCTCTGTGTTGCACCATTCCCACACGTTGCCGCTCATATCGTAGAGTCCGAGTTCGTTGGGTTTCTTGGTGGCCACGTCGTATGCATGGCCCACAATGTTGCCTTCTTCATTCCACGCAACGTCGGCGAGCGTGTTGCTGCCGCTATAGATGTAATGCTTCGACTTGTTGCCTCCGCGCGCAGCATATTCCCATTCTGCTTCGGTGGGAATTCTGAAAATGGGGCCGAAGTTAAATTGCAGATACTCGTAGAAGTCAATAACGTCGTCGGGGGACACATTGTCTACCGGGCGGTTGGCGTCTTCTTTGTCAAACCCATCGGGGTATTTGCCGGTCACAGCCTTCCAGAATCCCGCTGTCACCTCGGTCTTTCCGATGTAGTAGTTATAGTCGATGGTGACGCGGCGGGCAGGTTTTTCGCACGGCTCGGCATCTTTAACCTCGGGCGAAGCACCCATGGTGAAGGTGCCGCCCTGCACCAACACGAACTCATAACTCACTCCATCGACGGTGAGAACGCCGTTCACGAAAGAGCAGTCTCGGGTTGCATCCCCGTCCTGCGAGGGCTGTTCCTTTGCCTCAGCCGAAGTTGTCTTTGCCGCATTCCCGGCAGCAGGACTTTCCTTGAGGCTGTTGGTTGCGCACGCCGTGAGGCTGCACATAGCCATCAATGTTATTATTGTTGTCTTCATTTGTTTGGTTTATTTATTCTGTTAGTGCGAGGCGTAAACCGATGCCCCCACCCTGGTCGGGCTCTGATTTTTGGCGCATGGATGGGCGGCAGTAGTCCTCCTCCCAGTAATAGGTACCGCCACGGGTTACGCGTTCTGTGCCTGTTTCGGGACCTGTCGGGTCGGTCTGTGGCTTGTCGCTGTAGTCAGCATACCAATCGGAGCACCATTCCAGGATGTTTCCGCTCATGTCGTAAAGCCCAAGTTCGTTGGGTTGCTTCTTTGCCACC
>CAYXGN010000139.1:0-5397 GCA_964464505.1 uncultured Prevotella sp. | reverse complement strand
CCCTAGACCCACTGATTAAGAGTCAGTTGCTCTACCAACTGAGCTAAGGGTGCATACAAGTGCAATGTTAGCCAATCCTTTTCGAATTGCGAGTGCAAAGGTATATCTTTTTACAATAACCACCAAATTTTTAATTGACTTTTATCGTCTTTTCTTCATTATTTCGGAAACAGAACAGGCACACATTATTATATATAGGGCAACAAGTTTATACACGTCGGAAACAATAAAACATCAATTTCAGCGTTTAACAAACAATGAAATCGATTTTTGCATACATACTTTTCCTCGCCAGTTTGGGCTGCATCGTCTGCTCATGCTCCGACGATGAGGATTTCAGCACATCCACTTCCGACCTGCTGACATTCTCCGTGGACACCATTCGCTTTGACACAGTGTTCTCAACCATAATATCGCCCACCCAGTCGTTTTGGGTACACAACAACTCGGGGCGCAGCATCCGCTGCTCCAACGTGCGCCTTGAGAACGGCAACCAATCGGGGTTTAGGGTGAATGTGGACGGTGCTTCACTTGGCGTTGCCGACGGTTATCAGGTGGGCGACATCGAAGTGAGGAACGGAGACAGCATCAGAGTGTTCGCGAAAATCACTTCTCCCAAAGCCAACAGAACGGAGCCCAAGCACATCACCGACAACATCGTGTTCCTCCTTGAGAGTGGCGTGCAGCAGAAAGTAAACCTCGATGCGTTCTCGTGGGACGCTGTCTTCCTGAAAAACCGGCACATAACGAGCGACACAACGATAGTGTCCGACCTGCCCGTAGTGGTGTACGGCACGATGACGGTGGGCAAGAACGCCACGCTGACGATAAGTCCCGGCACCACACTCTATTTCCATACCGACGGCGGAATAGATGTCGAGGGAAGGTTGATTTGCAAGGGTACTGCCGACAACGGCATCGTCCTGCGCGGCGACCGGCTCGACAACATGTTCGACTATCTGCCCTACGACTATGTCAGCGGGCAGTGGCAAGGGTTGCACATCAAGGGTTCTTCTTACGGCAACATAATGAGTTTCACCGACCTTCACAGTTCGTTCAACGGAGTGAAGGTGGACTCCTCCGATGTGTCGAAACAAAAGCTGACCCTCACCAACGCCACAATCCACAACTGCCAGGACACCGCCCTTTATGTGAACAACTCGAAAGTGACAATCGCAAACTGTCAGTTGACCAACTCTGGCGGAGGTTGCCTGTATGTGGACGGAGGCAATGTGAGCGTGAACAACAGCACCCTGGCGCAGTTCTATCCGTTCGACTCCAACCGAGGCAGCGCCCTGCGCTTCTCCGGAGTGAAGAATTCGCTTGACTCGCTCATTTGCAGCAACACTCTCATAACGGGTTACGCTTCGGACGAAATGATGGGCGACCGCCCCGATTCTACGAGCAACAACGTCTTCAAATACGACTTCAAGAACTGCATTATCCGCACCCCGAAGGTGGAGACGGCGGACAGCGTCCACTTCGTCGGGGTGGAGTTTGAGAACCCCGAAGACACCACGACGGCAGGAGAAAAGCATTTCGTGAAGATGGACACCGACAATCTGCGCTATGACTTCCACCTGAAAGCCACATCGACAGCCATTGACAAAGCCGACCCGACGACTGCTACTCGCGACGACCGCGACGGCATCGCCCGCGACGAAAAGCCGGACATCGGAGCCTACGAATACCGCCAAGAAGAAAATTCCGAAGAACAATGAAACAACTGCAATCTGCTTTCACTTTCGAAGAACTGAGTATCGAAGAATTGTCGCACGAAGAGCGCCGCCTCGTGGAGGCTGCTCTGAAAGCCGCCGACAATGCTTATGCCCCCTACAGCAACTTTCATGTGGGTGCGGCAGTGGCTTTGGACGACGGCACAATCGTGATTGGAGCCAATCAGGAGAATGCCGCTTTCCCGTCAGGACTGTGTGCCGAGCGCACCGCTTTGTTCGCCGCACAGGCGCAATACCCCAATCATCGGGTGACGATGCTTGCCATAGCGGCACGCAATGAAGACGGCGTTGTCGCCCAACCCGTCACTCCTTGCGGCGCGTGCCGACAGGTGATAGCAGGAGTGGAAGACCGGCAGGGAACGCCGATGAAGGTCTTTCTCTATGGCACAGACTGCATCTACCGCATCCACAGTGCCAAAGACCTGTTGCCACTGGCTTTCGCCGATGCCTCGATGCGGTAAGAGTGATTGGCACTGTGAATGAGAGGGTTTTTCGGAAACCGCTTCTTGGTTTCCGCTTTTTTGTGTACCTTTGCACTCCATAACGAAGAATTTTTAATACATTTAATATGAGCAAGCAAGTAGAGAAAATAAAAGAATTGGTCGAAAAGCGCGAGAAAGCACGCCTTGGTGGCGGTGAAGCCGCCATAGAAAAGCAGCACGCCCGCGGCAAGTACACAGCGCGCGAACGCATAGAGATGCTCGTCGACGAAGGCTCGTTTGAGGAGTACGACATGTTCAAGCTTCACCGTTGCCATAACTTCGGAATGGAGAAGAAGCAATTCTTGGGCGACGGTGTTGTGGCTGGTTCTGCCACTATCGACGGCCGTTTGGTTTATCTTTACGCCCAGGACTTCACCGTGAACGGCGGTTCCCTCTCCGAGACCATGTCGCAGAAGATTTGCAAAGTGATGGACATGGCAATGAAAATGGGTGCTCCCGTCATCTGCATGAACGACTCCGGCGGAGCCAGAATACAGGAAGGCATCTGCGCACTCGCAGGTTATGGCGAGATATTTGAGCGCAACATCCTTGCCAGCGGTGTCATCCCCCAAATCTCAGGCATCTTCGGCCCGTGTGCCGGCGGAGCCGTTTACTCCCCCGCCCTGACCGACTTCATCCTCATGATGGAGAACACTTCCTACATGTTCCTTACAGGTCCGAAGGTGGTCAAGACCGTCACCGGCGAGGACATCGACTCCGAACATCTCGGCGGAGCGTCTGTTCACGCCACGAAGAGCGGTGTGACCCACTTCACGGCAAAGACAGAAGAGGAAGCCATGCAGATGTTGAAGACCCTGCTCAGTTATCTCCCTTCCAACAACACGGAAGAGGCTCCGCGAGTGGAATGCACCGACCCGATAGACCGCAAAGCCGATTTGCTCAACGAGATACTGCCCGACAACCCCAACAAGGCATACGACATGTACAAGGTCATCAATGCCATCACCGACAATGGCGAGTTCTTTGAGGTGCAGGCCAAGTTTGCAAAGAACATCATCATAGGCTTCGCCCGCTTCAACGGACAGAGTGTCGGCATCGTAGCCAACCAGCCTTCGTGCTACGCCGGAGTGCTCGACACCAACGCAAGCCGTAAGGCTGCGCGCTTCGTCCGCTTCTGCGACGCTTTCAATATCCCCATCGTTTCACTCGTTGATGTGCCGGGCTTCCTGCCGGGCACAGGTCAGGAGTACAACGCCGTCATCCTTCATGGAGCGCAGTTGCTTTATGCTTACGGCGAGGCGACAGTTCCAAAGATTACCATAACACTCAGAAAGAGTTACGGAGGCAGCCACATCGTCATGGGCTGCAAACAACTCCGTGCCGACCTTAACTTCGCCTGGCCTACATCGGAGATTGCCGTTATGGGTGCAAGCGGTGCCGTTGCCGTGCTCTGCGCAAAGGAAGCAAAGACCAAGGAAGACCCCAAGGCGTTCCTCGCAGAGAAGGAAGACGAATACACCGAGATGTTTGCCAACCCCTATCAGGCTGCACAATACGGCTATATCGATGATGTCATAGAACCGCGCAACACCCGTTTCCGCATCTGCCGTGGCTTGGCACAGTTGGCAACAAAGCGCCAGTCGCTGCCGGCAAAGAAACACGGATGTATGCCAATGTAATTATAATTCCTGACGATTATGGCAAAGCAAGACAACGCAGTTTACGCTGCAATAGCAATGGCTTTACATGATTTCCGCGGCAACAACGTGCACGACAAGGAGCCGGGAGTCATAACAATAAAACAACGCGCGACATTATGGAACGCCAAAACATTCCAAATGACAGCAAAACCAACGAAACACTAATATGAAAGAATACAAATACACAATAGATGGTAAAGAATATAAAGTTACCATCGGCGAGATTGTAGACAACAACGCCGTCGTCACTGTCAATGGCGTGGACTACAATGTGGAAATGGAAAAGGAGCAAGAGCCGGAGAAGAAAAAGGTGGTGCTTGGCAATGCAAGCCAAACCTCTGACAGCGACAACGCTCCCGCAGCCTCGGCCAATGTGAACACCGCCGACGCAATAAAGGCTCCACTGCCAGGCGTAGTCACCGAAATAAAGGTGGAAGTGGGCATGGAAGTGAAGAAAGGCGATGTCGTCGTGGTGCTCGAAGCAATGAAGATGGCAAACAATCTTGAAGCCGACAAAGACGGTAAGGTGACAGCAGTCTGCGTAAAGCAGGGCGAGAGCGTTATGGAAGAAACCCCGCTGGTGGTGATAGAATAAGATGTTAATATCTTATAAAAATACCCCCGCCCCACATTAACATAAGCAAATAATTAGTAATTTTGCAGCCGATTTAGTCCGTAAAGGCTCGAAAAGCAATGGCAAGAAGCCATTCGCCTCACGGAAAAACCCGTTTAATAAAATAATAAATGTACGCAATCGTAGAGATTAACGGTCAGCAGTTCAAGGCAGAACAGGGCAAGAAGCTCTTCGTTCACCACATGAAGAACGTGGAAGAAGGCCAGACTGTTGAATTCAACAAGGTACTGCTTGTTGACAATGAAGGTTCAGTACAGGTAGGTGCACCTGCCGTAGAAGGTGCAAAAGTAGTATGTGAAGTTGTGAAGCCGCTCGTTAAGGGCGACAAGGTTATCGTCTTCAAGATGAAGCGCCGCAAGGACTATCGCAAGAAGAACGGTCACCGCGCACAGTTCACAGAGGTTTCAATCAAAGAAGTAATCGCTTAAATTTAGGAGGAACAAAGAAATGGCACATAAAAAAGGTGTAGGTAGTTCAAAGAACGGACGCGAATCAGCTTCTCAGAGATTAGGCGTTAAGATTTGGGGCGGTCAGAAGTGCGTAGCAGGCAACATCATCGTTCGCCAGCGTGGCACCAAGCACAACCCAGGCTTGAATGTAGGTATTGGTAAGGACGACACTCTTTACGCATTGGTTGACGGTGTGGTCAACTTCCACAAAGGTCGCCGCGACAAGAGCACAGTGTCAGTAATACCTGAAGCTGAAGCCTAAAACAAACAACTATTCCAAACAAACAATAGCGGTCCCAATTCTCGATGAGAATTGGGACCGCTTCTTTGTATATTGGTTTTCCTTATGCGAATGTAGTAGGCGCGGATCGCCGAGACGCGCCCTTTGTAAGCGGAAAATCAATTTGAGAGGGCGCGTCTCGGCGATCCGCGCCT
>CAYXGN010000138.1:0-5477 GCA_964464505.1 uncultured Prevotella sp. | reverse complement strand
GGGAAAATGGCTTAATTTCGATGAGAAAGTATGCCACTTTCTGGGAGAAACTAGGCAACTTTCTCAGAGATTCTAGGCAACTTTCTATTTGAAAGTTATTTGATTAAAAATGTGACAAAATGAAAGCAGGTTTATAAATCGGAAATTTAGAACAATTTACGGAATGCAAACCTTAGTAGGCGTGTATCTCCGAGGCACGCCCCTGTGACAGTCGAACATTAATCATCATTAATCACTCGTTAATCTTTCATCAATCTTTCATTAATCATAAATTCTGCTTTCTCCGTGAAATCCGTGGGAGCATTTTGCTGGGCGCATCTCGGCGATCTGCGCCTACTACGGTTACATTTGTCACGAGTGTTTCGAACATTCGAATATTCGTGATTAATAAACCTCCGTGTCCTCCGTGTTGTTTGTGGGAGTTTGAAATAAGATAGTTACATAAGATAGGCTGCACTCTGCAATAAGAAAACAAGTTTTCATTGCTCTCGTTTGCACTATCTTTGCCCTTATAGGGCGCAGGGGTGCGTCGGAAATCATAGTAGGTGCGGATTGCCGAGACGCACCCTCGTAAGCGGAGAGGTTTTCTTGAGGGGCGCATCTCGGAGATACGCGCCTACTATGGGGTGACAAAACTTCATGTTTTTATATGGCTTCGGGAAAAATTAGAAGCAGTTGTAGGTAAAATGGAACATGATGTTGGAAAAATTGGAAATGTTATGAATAAAAGTTGTTAAATATTTCCTATGGCACGGGTATTGTAGTAATAATGTTGTTACTTTTGCACGCAGAAATTCTGCGTTATTAAACGTCATCAAAAAGATTGAGAAAAAGAGGATAACCTCATAATAGCATAAACATAATTTGTAGATACAAAAATGAAAAAAGCAAAGATTTTATTGGTTGCAGCTTTTGCTGTAATGCTCGCCTCTTGCGGCGGCGGAAAGAGTGGCGGAAAGCCTAATTTCGGCGACAATGAGTATGCCGTGCGCACATTGCAAGGCCAGGATGCCGAGTTGGAGACCACCTATCCTGCAACGATTAAAGGCGTGCAGGATGTAGAAATCCGTCCGAAAGTGTCGGGATTCATCACAAAACTCTGTGTCAAGGAAGGCCAGCAGGTGAAGGCAGGTCAACTGCTCTTCGTCATCGACAATGTGACCTACGCTGCTGCCGTGCGTCAGGCTAAGGCTGCAGTGAACGCTGCCAAGGCTCAACTCAACACTGCCACGCTCACATACAACAACTCGGAGAAGCTCTTCAAGAGCAATGTCATCGGCTCCTACGAACTCCAGTCGGCAAAGAACTCGATGGAGAGTGCTGCCGCACAGCTTGCCCAGGCTGAGGCTTCTTATGTGTCTGCCAAGCAAAACCTTGACTTCTGCTATGTCACCAGTCCTGCAACGGGAGTAATCGGCGACATACCTTACCGTGTGGGAGCCCTCGTGAGTGCATCCAGCCAGCAGGCTCTCACCACCGTTTCCAACATCAGCACGATGCAGGTTTACTTCTCCGTCACTGAGAAGGACCTCCTCGAGATGTCGAAGGCTGCCGGCGGCACACACGCTGCAATCAGCGATTACCCCGCCGTTAAGCTGCGGCTCGCCGACGGAACCGTCTACAACCATCCCGGAAAGGTGGCTACCGTGAGCGGTGTCATCGATGCAACGACAGGTTCTGTAAGCATGCGTGCCGACTTCCCCAACCCCGACCAACTGTTGAAGAGCGGTGCTTCCGGCTCTATCCTGGTGCCTCACACTGCCTCTTCTGCCATCGTCATCCCGCAGGATGCCGTTGCCCAGGTGCAGGACAGATACTTCGTGTATGTCGTAGGCAAGGATAACAAAGTGAAATACACCGCTGTTACCGTCAACCCCAACGACGACGGAAAGAACTATATCATCACTTCTGGACTCAGCGTGGGCGACCGTATCGTGGTGAACGGCATCACTTCGCTCACCGACGGTATGGAAATCAAACCGATAACAGAGGCCCAGTATGCCGAGAAACTCAAGAAGACAGAGGCTATCGGTGCTGACCAGGATGACATTTCCAAACTGAAAAAGCATTTCGGCAAGTAGCATTGTGTTTGCAAAAAGCATGTCGCTGGCATGCGGAACATAAATAATAAGGTAAAAGAAAATGAAATTAGATAGATTTATCAAGCGCCCTGTGCTCTCCACGGTGATTTCCGTCTTCGTGGTGATATTGGGTGTCATCGGCTTGGTGTCGCTGCCAATCGAGCAGTATCCTAACATTGCGCCGCCAACAATCATGGTGTATACCACTTACACGGGAGCCAATGCCGAGACCGTTATGAACTCAGTGCTCGCCCCGTTGGAGGAGCAAATCAACGGTGTGGAGGGCATGACCTACATGACTTCGAGTGCCACCAACAAGGGCTCGGCTTCTATCACGGTCTACTTCAAGCAGGATATGGACCCTGACATGTGTCAGGTGAATGTGCAAAACCGTGTGTCGCAGGCGTCGGCGTTGCTTCCTGCCGAGGTTACCAAAGCCGGTGTGACGGTGATGAAACGCCAGTCATCCACAGTGATTCTGTTCGGATTGACGGCTGACGACGACCGCTACGACGACGAGTTCCTCGCCAACTACGCCCAGATTAACGTCGTTCCTGCCATCAAGCGTATCAACGGTGTGGGTCAGTGTGAGTGTCTTTCCGCCAAGGACTACACCATGCGCCTTTGGCTCGACCCTGTAAAGATGAAGAACTACGGACTCATCCCGAGTGACCTTACGGGAGTACTCTCGCAGCAGAACATCGAGGCTGCGCCGGGTGCCGTGGGAGAGCAGAGCCAGAACCAGTACGAATACACCCTCCGTTATAAGGGAAGGCTGAAGACCCCGACGGAGTTTGGCGACATGATAATAAAGAGCGACGCCAACGGACAGACCATCCGTGTGAAGGATGTTGCCACTGTTGAGTTGGGAGCACAGTCCTATTCCATCGAGTCGAAGTTGGACGGCAAGTCGTCAGTGACCATGATGGTGACGCAGACGGCAGGCTCCAACGCCACAGAGATAGCCGACAACGTCAAGAATCTGCTTAAAGAGCAGGAGGCATCGCTTCCTCCCGGACTGCATTTCGACGTGATGCAGGATGTGACGGAGTTCCTCTACGCTTCCATCGAAGACTTGGTGAAGACTCTCATCGAGGCGTTCCTGCTCGTGTTCATCGTGGTTTACATCTTCTTGCAGGACACGCGGTCTACACTCATTCCTTTGATTGCCGTGCCGGTGTCGCTTATAGGTACGTTCTTCTTCCTCTATGTGTTCGGCTTCTCGCTCAACCTCCTTACGCTGGCAGCCCTCGTTCTTGCCATCGCCATTGTGGTGGACGACGCCATTGTGGTGGTGGAGGCGGTGCATGCCAAGCTTGACCTTGGCTATAAGTCGGCACGCCAGGCATCCATCGATGCCATGAACGAAATCTCGGGAGCCATCATCTCCATCACGCTCGTTATGGCGGCGGTGTTCGTTCCGGTGTCGTTCATCGGCGGCACTTCCGGCGCTTTCTATCGCGAGTTCGGTATAACGATGGCTATTGCCATCATCATCTCGGCAGTGAACGCCCTTACCCTCTCTCCAGCCTTGTGTGCTATCCTCCTGAAACCGAAGAACGAGGACGGCTCGGAGCGCAAGATGTCGGTAATCGACCGCTTCCATACGGCGTTCAACACATCCTATGGCAAGGTGCAGGAGAAATATAAGAACGGCGTGCGCCGCATCGTAGAGCGTCCCGTCATAGCCATCGGTGCTGTCGTAGTGGGCATTGCCGCACTGGGAGTGATGCTGACAACGACAAAGACAGGACTTGTGCCCGACGAGGATACGGGTACTGTGTTCTGCACCGTTTCCACACCTCCGGGAACATCAATGGCACAGACCAATAAGGTGATGGACCAGGTGGACCGCATGCTTGCCACCAATCCGGCTATCCAAAGCCGTATGCGCATCACAGGCTATAACTTCATTGCAGGTCAGGGCTCCAACCAAGGAACGTTCATCATCAAGTTGAAGTCGTTCGAGGAACGCCAGAAACTGGAAGGACCGTTGAAGTATGTCGGAGTCCACAACCTCGGTTCCACGATGGTGCTGGGCATGATTTACAAGCAGACGGCAGCCATCAAGGGAGCGCAGGTGCTTGCCTTCCAGCCGCCTATGGTGCAAGGCTTCTCTGCCACCAACGGTTTGACATTCTCCATGCAGGACCGCACCGGTGGCGATGTGAACGACTTCTACGATGTGACGCAGAAGTTCATCGCCGAACTCAACAAGCGTCCTGAAATCACCAACGCCATGACTTCGTACAACACGAAGTACCCCCAATACAAGATTGACGTGGATGTGGCTAAGTGCAAGCAAAGCGGCATCGACCCGTCGTCAGTGCTTTCTGTCATGCAGGGCTACTATGGCGGCATGTACGCAAGCAACTTCAACAGCTACGGCAAACTCTATCGTGTTTACATACAAGCCGCGCCCGACAAGCGTGCCGACTTGAAGAGCTTGACCAATGTGTATGTCCGCACCTCAGCAGGAGGCATGGCGCCCATCAGCGAGTATGTGAGTCTGAGCCGCGTTTACGGTCCTCAGGAAATCGACCGCTTCAACCTGTTCACCTCTATCAACGTGAATGCGGCGGCAGCCGACGGCTATTCCTCCGGCGAGGCATTGGCTGCAATGGCTGAGGTGGCAAAGACCACACTGCCGCAGGGCTACACCTACGAGTTCTCCGGCCTTACCCGTAACGAGCAGGAGTCGTCAAACTCCACCGCAATGATTTTCATCCTCTGCCTCACCTTCGTTTATCTGATTCTGGCAGCACAGTATGAGAGTTACCTTCTGCCCTTCTCCGTCATCCTTTCCATACCGTTCGGTCTGGCAGGAGCGTTCCTCTTCACCAACCTCTTCGGCAAGAACAACGACATCTACATGCAGATTGCGCTCATCATGCTTATGGGTCTGTTGGCAAAGAACGCCATCCTCATCGTGCAGTTCGCCCTCGAACGCCGTCAGACAGGTATGGCAATATCGTGGTCGGCAGTGTTGGGTGCTACGGCGCGTCTGCGTCCTATCCTTATGACCTCGTTGGCAATGATTATCGGTCTGATGCCAATGCTGATGCCATGGGGCGTGGGCTACAACGGAAACATGACCCTTGGAGCCGCCTCCATCGGTGGTATGCTCATCGGCATGCTTTGTCAAATCATGATTGTGCCGGCTCTGTTCTACATCTTCCAGACCTTGCAGGAGAAGTTGAAGAAGATAGAGTTTGAGGACGACAGTGCCAATGTGGACACCGAAATAAAGCAATACACCAACCCCTATGTTGCCGGCGGTCTCCAGAAACAGATTGAAGAGAGAGCCGAATAAATAAGGATTTCCTTCATCCTTAACTTATAAGGTGGGTTCTAAAAATTCCCACCGTAAAGAATAAATAAAAATGAAAGATTACG
>CAYXGN010000137.1:0-5505 GCA_964464505.1 uncultured Prevotella sp. | reverse complement strand
ATGATGAATCTCAAGCGACATAGTAAAGCGTGGCTCATCGCAGCACTGTTGCTCATCGCCAGTGCCGCAACAGCACAGTGCTCTTACCGGAACACGGCGTTCAAGTCGGGCGAATTCCTCTCCTACAACCTCTACTTCAACTGGCAATTCGTGTGGGTGAAGGTGGGCAATGCAACCATGAGCACCGTGCAAAGCCGCTATAACGGCCACCCCGCGTGGCGCACTTCGCTCATAACGCGAAGCAGCAAGCGTGCCGACAATTTCTTCGTCATGCGCGACACATTGCTCTGCTACAACACTCTTGACCTCCAACCGCTCTACTTCCGCAAGGGAGCGCGCGAGGGGAAACGCTACACCGTGGACGAAGTGTTCTATTCCTATCCTTCCAACCGCATCCAGACGCGGCAACACAGACAGCGCCACAACGGTGAACATCAGTGGAAAACGAACACCAACACCGAGTGCGTCTTCGATATGCTGAGCATCTTCCTGCGCGCAAGGTCGTTCAATCCGGAGAGTTGGAAGAAAGGGCAACTCATCCATTTCCCCATCACCGACGGCATCGGCATCATCCCTGCCGTGTTGGAATATAAAGGAAAGACTACCGTAAAAGCCGACAACGGCAAGAAATACCGCTGCCTCCAACTCTCTTATAAGGAAATCGAAAACGGCAAATACAAGGAAATCGTGCGCTTCTTCGTCACCGATGACGCCAATCATGTGCCTGTCCGACTCGATATGTCACTCAAGTTCGGGTCGGCAAAAGCATTCCTTACGGGTGCAAAAGGACTGAAATAGAGCCGCGCAACGCTTCTTGATGGGGAGGACTATTGATTTCAATGTGCTTCGCTTTTACTTTTTATTATGAACAACAATACGCCATCACATAGTGCTCCCCTCCAAAAAGGGGATGGGATGGGGGAGAGGCTACATCTCTTTCTTATGTTTTTCGCCGTCCTCTTCCTTGTCGGTTGCGGCAGACCCGAGCCGAGGAAGCAGCCCTCCGCGACTCCTTTCACCAATGAGGTGTGCCTGCGCCACACGCCGGTGAAGCAGCAGGGGCAGAGCAATCTGTGCTGGGCGTACGCCATGCTGGCCACCATTGAAACGGAACACATAATGGTGGGCGACTCCATCAACCTCTCGCCGCATTTCGCAGCGCGCTGTCTTCTCGCAGAGGAGTCGCGCCGCTGCTTCCTCGACACCACCAAGACGACAACGGCATCGGTGCGCTGCATGGCTCCCACTCTGCTCCGACTGCTCTGCGACTACGGCGCATTGCCCTACGACTCATACAACGCCCCCGACATGAACGGCTCCACTCTGGCTCGCCGTGTCACCCTCGCCGCCACACAGAGCCATTCGCTCCGCGAGGCGGAACGAAGGACACAGCGGTTGCTCGACGAGCATATCGGCTTCTTGCCAAAGCGCGTCTATATGTTCGGCGCGGAATATACTTTCAAGGAATTTGCCCACAGCGTGTGCATGAAGGATGAATATGTGGCGCTGACGAGTTTTTCTCATCATCCCTTTGGCGAGGCCTTCGCCCTCGAACTGCCCGACAACCGCGGCGAAGAACGTTTTTATAATGTCCCCATCGACCGCCTTATGGACATCATCAGCGGTTCCCTTCGCGCCGGGCATCCCGTGTGTTGGGAGGGCGACATCAGCGAGGAAGGTTTTTCGTTCAGCAAAGGCACGGCGACGATTGAGATCCCTTCGCCCTGCACGCAAGAACTGCGGCAGCGCGAGTTTGAGGAGCACAGCACCACCGACGACCATTGTATGGCTCTCATCGGCATCGCCCACGACAGCCAAGGGCAACTCTTCTTCATCGCCAAGAACTCGTGGGGCACCGACAATCCCTACGGCGGGCTGATGTATCTCTCGTCGGACTATGTGCGGATGAAGACTGTCGCGGTGGTGGTGAAGAGCGAAATGCTTTGGAAATAAATGTCTTAGGAAAAATGAAAAAGATTGTAATACTCGACTTCGACGGTACCATTGCCGACACGAAACCCGTAATTCTGAACACCTTCCACCGCACCTTCGATGCGCTGCAGCTGCCGCAACACAGCGATGAGGAGATAGCGGCAACCATCGGAATACCCCTCGCCAAGGCGTTCCCGGTGCTTCATCCGATGGACGACGAGCAAGCATCACTCTGCGTTGACACCTACCGCCGCATCTTCGAGGAGGTGAACAGCGAGATAGGGGTGCCATTGTTCCCCCACGTCGCCGACACCCTCCGACTGCTGCACGGGCAAGGCCGCATCCTCACCATAGCCACAAGCCGCGGCTATAAGACTGTGGTAGAGCTTCTTCGCGGCTTCGCCCTCGACGACATCATCACTTACATCGTGGCTGCGGAAGATGTGCGTCACGCCAAACCCGATGCGGAACCCGTCGTAAAGACGCTCCGCCACTTCCGTCTTTCGCCCTCCGATGCCGTCGTAATCGGCGACACTCACTTCGACATCAGTATGGGTCGCAATGCCGGTTGCACCACCATCGGTGTCACCTATGGCAACGGCTCGCGCGAAAGTCTCCTCGCTGCCGCCGCCGACCATATCGTTGACAGTTTCGAAGAAATTGTCCGGCTGGTGTGAAAAAGTAAAAAGAATCTGTCATTAATCTTTTAAGGTTGGTTATTTGTGAGAGTAACCGTAGTAGGTGCGCATCTCCGAGGCGCACCCCTAAACAAGAATGTCCTCCCGGCGCAAGGGCGCGCCTCGGAGATGCGCGCCTACTAGGCACTATCATTTTGCTATGTTTTTGTGTTAAAATGGAGCAAATAGAAAGTGGCGTAGAATCTCCCAGAAAGTTGCCTAGTTTCTCCCCGAAAGTGGCATACTTTCTCGGAGAAATTGCGCCACTTTCCCGGCAAAAATTGTAATGAGTTGAAAATCAAAGGGATGCAAAAGCAATGCGAAAGAGGGGTCATTTCGCCCGTTTTAACTTAAAATACGTAAAGAAACTGCGCGTTGTGTTAAGATAATTAACATTAGATGTTCTTTTTGTAGCATTTTGGGTTCCCGTACGTACTTTTTCCGAAAACACCCCAAAAAGTGTCACTTTTTGGGGCGAAAATGTAGCAATGTGTCATCGCATTGGGTCTCAGCAGGTTAACGCCTACTATGATGTTTATGCTTCTTCACCATCTTCGTAATGCTGCGCCATCGCTTTTGTCTTTTCCTTCATGAAGCGGACTGCAACGCTGGGGGACAGCAGTTTCACGCCCGGACCATAACTCATTATCACGGAGTAGAACTCGAAATTGAGGACTACGGAAATCTCGAAGATGCAACTGCCGTCCTTGTTCCGGCTGATGAGTTGCTGACTGTGATGTATGGGTTTGGTGATGATGTATTTGCTCTGTTCCGGCGTCGCCCAGAGAGTGACGGTTTTCGGTTTCTCGCCGATATCCTTGGTCACGCCTATCACATCATCAAAGAAATGCTGACTGTCGAAGTCCGGGTTGTCACGATAGGGCAGGTCGGCGGGTTCCACGCTGATGATTCTGTCGAGAGCCAGGTTGTAGAGAAGCATATCCTTTGTCCTCGACCCGAAGAGGAACCATCGGTTGCGGTATTCCTTCAAAAGATGGGGATAGAGCAGAAATTCCATCGGCCGGCGGGCACTGAACGCCTGATACACCACTCTGACAGTTTGCTTTCGCGCAATGAAGTTGTAGATGGGGTTGAGCAGTTTGAGTCCTTTCAGGTTTGCTACGGAATCAAAATGGATGAGCGGTTTGCGGTTGCCATGACTGATGGAGAGTTTGTCCTGCAGTCGCCCCATCACATCCGCCATCTCCGCGAAATGGTCGAAGTCCTCCAACTGGCGCAGCATATCCACCGCCTCTTTCATCACCTCGTAGTCGTTTTCCGACAAAGGCATGTCGAAGATGGAGTAGTCCAGGTCGGCGTAGCGATAGTACTTGCCGTCGTAGACTTCTATGGGAGCATTGTAGCCGAGTTTGTCGGAGCGCATAATCTGCAGGTCTGCCTGCACGGTTCTGAGCGACACTCCCTTTGTGATGCCCTCCATATCGTAGAGGGCTTCGCTGCAGGCATCCACCAGGAGGTCTATCGTCCAGCGGCGATACTTGTTGCGCAGGCAGTTGTCTATGGTCTTGTATCTGATTAAGGCATTCTTGTTGGCAGGCATAGGCTAAGAGTTTGAATGTTACGAACACAAAGGTACAAAAAAACTCCGCAAGTTACTTGCGGAGTGCCTGTCTTTTTGTTTCTTAACCCTTTATTACAGCAATGGGCAGCAGATGGGTCTTTACCTTCACCAAGTCGAGTTCCTGGCGAATCACTTCCTCTATGTCCTTATAGGCGGAGGAGGCTTCCTCGAGGTCTTTCTGGCCACGGATGGCATGCACGATGCCCAGGGCGTCGAGACGGCTTTTCTCCTCTTCTAGCGAGAGAACCCTTACTGCTTCCGTGCGGCTCATGGCACGCCCGGCACCATGGGAACAACTCATGAAACTGAGCGGGTTGCCGAGCCCTTCCACGATGTAGGAACTTGTGCCCTGCGAACCGGGGATGATGCCGATTTCCCCATCCCTTGCACTGGTGGCACCTTTTCGGTGAACGATGCACATTTCGTCGAAATGCGTCTCCCAAGCGGCGTAGTTGTGCGCGATGTTTATCATCGGTTCAAAGGCAGCATCGGCAATGGCGTCGGCGATGACCTCCTCTATTCGGATCATCATCAACTTACGGTTGCAGAGACCGAAGGCGATGCAATATTCCATCTCGCGCCAGTAGTCGCTGAATTCCTTTGTCCTTAGCGGCAGGAACGGAAGGTTTATCTCCGGTTTGACGGAGGAGAAGTAACGCTCGTTGAGCGTTGCAGCGAGTTGGTTGTAGTAGTCGCCCACCTGTTTGCCGAGGTTGCGCGAGCCGGAGTGAATCATAATCCAAAGCCACCCCTCGTCGTCCTTCTGGAGTTCGATGAAGTGGTTGCCGCCGCCGAGTGTGCCCACCTGCTTTGTGGCGGACACGTATTGACGCTTGACGACAATGGTGTCGTCGATGTCCATTCCCTGCGGCATGTATTGCTCGTCCTGCGCCGTCTTGTGGTGCGCCATGCCGAGGGGTATCTGCTTTCTGATGCCCCTCATGATTTTCTTGCGCAACACGTCCTGCCCGATGGTCTCCACCTGGATGTTCGTCTTCACTGCACACATGCCGCAACCGATGTCCACGCCCACGGCGTTGGGGATGACAACGTTCTTTGTGGCAAGCACGCCGCCAATGGGCATGCCGTTGCCAGCATGTAAATCGGGCATAAGTGCGAGGTGGTGATGAATGAACGGCAGACTGCAAAGGTTGCCAATCTGTCTCCATGCCGTGGCATCGCAAACGCTTGCCCACATCTTTACGGGTGTCCCCTCTAAAATGAATTCCTTCATAGTTTTTCTCCTTTATTATATCTTCGGTTGCAAAGGTAAAACGGTGTTCCGCAACCTTTCTGCGTAGGAGAAATTATTTT
>CAYXGN010000136.1:0-5537 GCA_964464505.1 uncultured Prevotella sp. | reverse complement strand
GAAAACCCCTACTTTTCGAGGAGTAAAGTAGGGACTTTCTATTTGAAACTTTTTGTCTTAAAAATGTAACAATTTTAAACCACACCCAAAATAGGAGATTTGGAACACTGAAGAAGCCCACCGCAAAATGCGGCGGGCTTCTAAAATGAGTTTTGCCTGGTTGCAAATTACAACCGAGGAGAAGAGTTTACTTCCACTCCGGGCAGAACGGAGCCTCGAGAGTGCCGAGCGACTTGTCGAGTTCCATAGTCATGTCTTCGGAGACGAAGTAGCCTTTGAGGGCTGACGAGTAATAGCGTATTTGGAAATTGACTGACGAGTCGACCTCGCTCTGCAACTTTGCCACAGAGAGATAGAACTTGCCGTCAACGGGGTTGGCGGCACTGCGGCATTGTCCGTTTACAAACACGGCAGCAATATCGTCCGCCTGCGTGGTGATGTAGGCGAAGTCGGCCTCAAAAGCAAAGATTATCGTCTCGCTGCCCTGTGGCATGAAATCGGAGGTGGGTATTGTCTGTGCCTCATAAATCCATGTAGGAACAGAAGCAACACTTGTAAAGAGTTTTCCGCCAAAGGACGGTTCCACGGGGTCGATGACAATATCATTATTATTGTCGGAGGAACATGATGGCAGCAGCACAAGAGCGGCTGCCATCACTAGGATTATGTGTTTCAGTTTCATTATTCGTAAGTATTTTAAGACGTGTTCTAATAATTAGTCGTTGGCAATCTTGAAGAGTTTCTTGACGCCATTGGCCAGACGGACATCGATGAGTTTCACCTCGCCACTGCCAATCATCGGAATGCGATAGACATTCTGTCCTTGGAGAACTTTCTTGACAGCAGTGAACTCTTTCTTGCCGCTCACGGTGTAGCAAATGATGGTGGCTTCGGTTTCTTCGGCGCTCATTACTATAACGTCGGCAGAGGCAGGCATCTTGCTGAGGTCGACAGAGATGTCTTCTGTTCCCAAGGTGACGACATAGGGACGCTGGAGTGTTCCCACAACGCCTGTTTCGGTCATCGTGAGTTTGTTGGTGCCTATTGCCACGACATCGTCGCCGCGAACTTGTGCCAAGGTGAGCGGTGCGCCCGGTTCTGCATTGGCGGTAAGGAAGTAGCGTGAAGTGCCGTCGGGCAGGACTGTCTTCCCGGCTGTGCCGGCTACGCTGCCATCGCTGCTGTAGGCAACGAGTTTGTCGTCGGGATGGACGTCGAACTCATTGGCATTGAACACTGCTATCACCGGCATGGCATCGGGATGTTCTGCCGAGGAAGCCACGCCAAGAGCACTTACCACACTGCTCTTGGCCTTGCCGAGGTCGATGGTGCAATCGGCGGAGGCATTGCGCTTGATGAAATAGCCCACGCCAGGCGAGAGGGTCTGCAACGAACCTACCCAGCGATTGTTTTCGCTAAGCACTGCAAACTGGTCAAGGCTCTTGATGATATCGCCTGCGGTGCCCTTGTCTCCAAGCTG
Source organism: uncultured Prevotella sp. (assembly GCA_964464505.1). GTDB lineage: Bacteria > Bacteroidota > Bacteroidia > Bacteroidales > Bacteroidaceae > Prevotella. Next base: position 4,057 of record CAYXGN010000136.1, on the reverse strand, counting down.
ATAGTCTGCCATGGCTTCGTCTATAGGCAAAGCCTCCGTAAGGACATACGGCATTGACGACCAAGCGTTGCCTGCGAGAGAAACCACCTTGTCGCTTGCCGACAAAGAAGAGCCTGCCACGCGGTACTGACCGGCTTTCTGCACATAAATCTGATAGACGTTGTTGATGGAGAGGTTGCTGATGCCATCACTCCACTTGGAGCCGTCGTACACCGAGAAGTCGTTGGCGAACTTGATGCGGTCGTTGGCGGTGAAAGCACTGAGATTAGCAAACGACGTGTTTAGCGTGCTTGCAGCATCAGGCTTCACGTTGAGCGATATCCAGTTCCAACCCTGTTGCAGACGAAGCAGCTGCACCTGAGTGTCTTGTGTTACGAGGCGCACAGGATTGGGGATGCCACAAGTGCCGTTGTTGACAAAGTGGACTTCTTCACTGGCAGCAAGACCAACCACATAGCCCTTGTCAGACCTCCACAAGCGGAAGCTTATAGGCTGATTGTAGAGCGAGGTGTTGCCATAGATGGTGAGGAACACTCCCGAGCCGTTGTTTTCGTCTACCGTGACGTAAGCCTTACCCAGGCAATCGCCTTCAGGAGTGAATGCTGCCACAATGTCGAGCGGGTTGTAGTCGATAATCTCGTTGCCGCCGTCCTTCAAGTATACACGTCCGATGAAGCTCATCGTTTCGTTGTACTTGGTGCGGTCTACTTCCCATGTGGGTTCTTCGGCAGTCACCACTGCCACGATTGACAGCGGGTCGCTCAATCCGTTGCCGTCGACGAGGTTGACTGTTGCGACATAGATGCCGGGATTCAAGCTCTCCTTGACATAGAAAGAGATGTAGTCCTTGGCATTGCCGTCGATTACAGTCTGGGTGGCTGCCAACTCAAGCCAAGAGGCATTGGTTTCGAAAGTGATGTTCTGCCGGCTACCGCCATTGTTGGAGTATTCAGCGACAAGGACATCGCTCTCGCCGAAGTTGAGGGCTGTGGCGAGGGTGTTTTCCACCCAGCGCACCTGGTTGCAGTCAACAAGCATTGTCCATGTCTGAGGCACTTCCATCGGGTTGCCATTGACATCCTTGACATCGCGCACAGAGAAGTAAACTTGCTGCTTGTTGATGTCTTTAAGAGGTGTGGTGAGGTAGATGTAGAGGTTAGTGCCATCAGAACTCCAGTCGAAATCGAGTTTTGAATATTGTTCTGCAGCACGCACAGGAGCCCAATCGGCGTTGTTGCCTGTGGCATTTTCGTCCTCGAGCAGACAGACATCACTTGCTGTGACTGCATTGGCAGACTCGTTGTAAGGACTGAACACCTCGGTGACAAGACCTTGGCTGCTCTGCACTGAACGTTCGAACGGCATGTAGACGAGCAAGCCCGTTTCGGTGCCGAGCGGAGCAATATCGGTTGTGACAGCCAGGACGTCTGCCGACAGAGCACTGTTCCAGAGTTGCAATTGGTCGATGCGTCCCTTCATGTCGGCATCGCCAAAGGCCACATAGTCGGAGGCTATACCATTCACCATGTCGCCGGACTCCTGCATCACCATATTGTCATCAAGATAGATGGTGGCGATGTTGCTTGAGCGATTGACAGTAAGGGCGAAGTGGTGCCACTGTGAGTCATCATGCTTTGTCTGGAGAGTGTAGTCGTTGAGACCCGACTTGAACACGAGAGAATCGCTCTTCAAGGCAAGACGCATGAAGCGTTGTGTGGCATCGTCAGTGCGCTGCTTGCCTGATGAGAAGATGTCAACAGAGTCGGCACGCTCCTGCACCTTATACCAGAATGAAAGGGTGTAGTCGGAAGAGTTGTTGCGACCCATATAGTCAGGATTGATTTCCTCCGCCTTGTTGTTGATTATGAGAGAATAGTTCTGGCGTGTGCTCCACTGAGTGGCATTGAGAGCGAGAGAGGCTCCGCCAACGGTTTCTTCGGCAGTGGTGCCAGCCACTTGGGTGAGAGGCCAGTGGGCCACCATCTTGTGACTGTAGCCGTCGGCACGACGCTGATTGAACTTGCTCACCTCCTCGGCGGAAAGAGCAGTGCTCCAAAGACGCGCCTCAAGCATGCGACCTGCAAAGAGGCTATTGTTGCGGTCGGTGGCAGCAGGGGCATCGGAGCCGAGATAGATGTAATCGTTCACGGTGTAGTCTTCCGGCAACTGATAGGCAATCACCTCGGTGTCGTTATATTCAAAGTCATTGCCGCAGAAGAATTTGAGCGTTCTGTCGGCATCGACGGTGAGACCGACGTGTGACATTGCTCCTGTCCATTCTGTCGGCTCGTGGGTGTTGCCCACATAGACGTTGTTGCCTATCTTTGCCTGCAACTGATTGTTCTTGTTGATAGAGAACACAAGACGGTCGTCGCCAGTGCCATGGGTGAAGAGCACCTGGTCGCGGTTTGCCTCGTTGGCAGTAACGAGCATGTCGACGCTGAAACTTCTGCCATTGAGATTGCGCTTGACTGTTGTAGCCGCCTGCTGTTCCGCCTTACCGGGGAAGTAGAGTGCTGACGAGTTGTTGATGGTTGTCTCGCCGTTGATGGCTCCAAACACGTCGAAGTTGGAAGTCTTGTCGAGATAGTTGTAGGCTATCGGTTCGGTGAATGCGAGCGTAGCAAACTCGCCGGCGCCAAGGATGCCATTGGTAGGTTTAGGTGTACCAATGATGTGTGGGGCACGGGTGTCCTTGGTACCCGAGATGATGTCGGAGCTGCGCGTCACGAAGCTGGTTCCCACTCGGCTGAAAGCCACGGCACGGAGGTCGTATTTCATCTCCATCGGGTCGCGCTCGCCATAGAAGCGGAAGTCGGTGATGCGTCCTGAGGTAATCATGGCCTTATTGCCGCTCGCAGCATTATAGAGCGAGTCTTCAGCATAGTAAGAGCAGAGGTTCACCCAGTCGTCATCGCTTTGAGTGGACTGCTTATACTGTATTTCTATATGGTCGAAGCCATCGTAGTTTTGATTGAACCCGTCGATTACCATAGGCAGATAATAGCCGATGGTGTCCTGCGGCGACAGGGTGTTCATCGTCCAGTTGGCAGTGGGCGCAGTAATCTTCACCGGACTTGATGTCGGCATATAGTGCACGCTGATAGGCACGACATCGGTCAAGTCGTAGTTGGACGTTGAGAGTGCAAGTCCGATGTTCTCGTAGTCGTATTTCTGTCCTCGTTCCACCTCAAGGGTCTTGGTGAGACTTGTGTGGGGAGCGATAGTGAAAGTACGTCCCGATGTGAGCGGTTCGCCGTCCATAGTAATCTTCGCGCCGTCGGTGTTGGTTTCGTCGAGCACGGAGAGCACGAAAGTAGACGGATTTTTCAACGAAGTACTCTGAGGCAACTCCGAGTCATTCTGCATGGTGACATAGAACACAGCCTTGTCGTCCTGCGGAATGTTCGACACTACCGGCTTGGAGACGGTAATCTTCGGGTTGTCAATCTTCAATGTAGTTCCCGACAAAGCAGTGCCTGTCTGATAGAAGATTGTGCTGTCGGCAGGCATCCACGGGCGAGTGGCTCCTGCGAGAACGCCGAACACATAATCGGAGATATAGAGATACTTTGACTGATTGGGTGAGTCGGTAATCCATTGCAAGCTCTCGTAAATACCTGTACCAGCGGCGAGGCTGTCAGCAGGAGTGCGATAGATAGCCACGTCAAAGTAGCTGTCGCCATTGGCAGAAAGCACATAGCCAGTGCTCTTGTTATTGCTTGACTGGAAATCGGGAACTGATGTCCAAATCCAGTTGTCTACCGACGGATAAGCATAAAATACATACTTGACTTGGGCAGCCACAACTGTAGTATTTTCTCCTTTATTGTAATTTTTTTTGTCAACGGTTGCAAGAAGTTGGTTATAGTCGTCTAACAATACTTGATTGTCAATTTTGTCAGAAGCGCCATGAGCTACATCATACAACTTAGAACTTATAGCGGCATTAGAGATACCGCCAAGCAATGCACTGCCGACACACGCTGCACCCTGTGAACTTATCGAAGTGCGGTAGCGCTCCAATTCGCCGCCAAGTCCTACAGGAATAGGAACG
>CAYXGN010000135.1:2610-5554 GCA_964464505.1 uncultured Prevotella sp. | reverse complement strand
CATATTTATGAACAAGATAGTCCTTAAACAGCAGTTTTCAGAAAATGTTTTCCTTTTCAAGATAGAAGCACCACTCATAGCACAAAGCCGTAAGGCAGGCAATTTCGTAATCGTCAGAGTGGGCAACAACGGCGAGCGCATGCCGCTGACCATTGCCGATGCCGACAAAGAGAAAGGCACCATCACTCTCGTTGTGCAGCGAGTGGGACTCTCGTCCACCAAACTCTGCGCGTTGCAGGAAGGCGACTACATCACCGATGTAGTGGGACCGCTGGGCAACCCCACCCATATCGAGAACTTCGGAACCGTGGTCTGTGCAGGAGGAGGCGTGGGAATAGCCCCCATGCTGCCCATCATCAGGGCGTTGAAAGCCGCCGGCAACCGAGTGCTGTCCGTCATTGCGGGCAGAAACAAAGACCTTGTTATTCTTGAAGAAGAGTTAAGGGCAAGCAGCGACCAACTCATCGTTATGACCGACGACGGCAGTAAGGGCGAGAAAGGCGTTGTCACAGTGGGTATAGAGGAGTTCATCAACCAGGAGCGCATCGACAAGGTGTTTGCCATCGGTCCTCCCATCATGATGAAATTCTGCTGTCTGCTGACCCAGAAATACAACATCCCCACCGATGTTTCCCTCAACACCATTATGGTGGACGGCACAGGTATGTGCGGAGCCTGCCGCTTGACCATAGGCGGAAAGACGAAGTTCGTTTGCATCGACGGCCCCGAGTTCGACGGTGCATTGGTGGACTGGGACGAGATGTTCAAGCGAATGGGAACTTTCAAGGATGCAGAGCGCGAGGAGATGGAGCACTATGAGGAGCATCTCGCCGGAATAACGCAACAAGAAAATACTCATGCCCAGTGCGAACCTATGGATGTCGCTCCGACGGAAGAGACTCTTTCACAACTCACCGACCGCAATGCCGAGTGGCGCAAGGAGTTGCGTGCGGCCATGAAACCCGCTGAGCGCAAAGCCATCGAGCGAGTGAAAATGCCTGAACTCGACCCCGCCTACCGTGCCACGACGCGCACCGAAGAGGTGAACATGGGACTTACGAAAGAGATGGCAGTGAGGGAGTCGCACCGCTGCCTCGACTGCGCCAATCCCTCCTGCGTGGAAGGCTGCCCCGTGAACATAAACATCCCGTCGTTCATCAAGAACATAGAGCGCGGACAGTTCCTCGCAGCCGCGAAGGTGTTGAAGAGCACTTCCGCCCTCCCTGCCGTCTGCGGTCGTGTCTGCCCGCAGGAGAAGCAATGCGAGAGCAAATGCATTCACCTCAAGATGAACGAACCGGCAGTAGCAATAGGTTATCTTGAGCGCTTCGCTGCCGATTATGAGCGCGAGAGCGGCAACATCGCCACCCCGGAGAAGAAACCTTCCAACGGCATCAAAGTGGCTGTTGTCGGCAGCGGTCCTTCGGGACTCAGCTTCGCCGGCGATATGGCGAAGGAAGGCTTCGACGTGCATGTGTTCGAGGCTCTCCACGAGATTGGCGGCGTATTGAAATATGGCATCCCCGAGTTCCGTTTGCCCAATCGCATAGTCAATGTAGAGATAGAGAATCTGAAAGCAATGGGAGTGAAGTTTCAATCCGACTGCATCATAGGAAAGACAATCTCTGTGGAGCAGTTGGAGGAAGAAGGTTTCAAAGGCATCTTCGTAGGCTCGGGAGCCGGACTGCCCAACTTCATGAACATAAAGGGCGAGAATGCCCTCAACATAATGTCGTCGAACGAATATCTGACGCGCGTAAACCTCATGGATGCCGCCAATCCTTTGTCGGACACTCCTATCAACATAGGAAAGAAAGTGCTGGTAGTGGGTGGCGGAAACACAGCCATGGACTCCTGCCGCACGGCGAAACGCCTTGGCGGCGAAGTCACCTTGGTCTACCGACGCTCGGAAAAGGAGATGCCTGTACGGCTGGAAGAGGTGAAGCACGCAAAGGAAGAGGGAATCACCTTCCTTACCCTTCACAACCCAATAGAATACATCGCCGATGAGAAAGGCGCTGTCCGTCAAGCCGTCCTTCAGGTAATGGAACTCGGCGACCCCGATGCAAGCGGCAGACGGAGTCCTGTGCCTGTGGAAGGAGAGACTGTCACCCTTGATGTCGACCAAGTGATTGTCGCCGTTGGAGTATCACCAAATCCGCTGGTACCGAAGTCTATCGAAGGGCTGGAGTTGGGCAGGAAGAACACCATTGTCGTCAACGACAGTATGGAGAGTTCGTGCCCCAACATCTTTGCCGGTGGCGACATCGTGCGCGGAGGAGCAACGGTAATCTTGGCGATGGGCGACGGCAGACGCGCCGCTGCCGCAATGAGCAAGAAGTTACAAAATCAGGAGTAATCCAATTATCAGAACCCACGGTAAAACAATATATGACAGGCTTTTACACGATTTTGCTCTTGATTTTGAGCAACATCTTCATGACATTGGCTTGGTATGGCCACTTGAAACTTCAGAGCACTGGCGTTTCGAGCCACTGGCCTCTCATCGGTGTCATAGCCTTCTCTTGGGCTATCGCCTTCTTCGAATACTGCTGCCAAGTGCCTGCCAACCGCATAGGCTTCCACGGCAACGGCGGTCCCTTCAGTCTGATGCAGCTCAAAGTCATCCAAGAGTGCGTAAGTCTGGTTGTCTTCACCGTCATCGCCCATTTCATGTTTCAGGGCGAGAGTCTGAAATGGAACCATCTGTTGGCTTTCGTTTTCCTCATCATGGCGGTTTATCTGGTATTTAAGGAATGACGGAAGAAGAACATTCGTTGCACAAAAAACTGTATAAGAGGTTTTTGAAAGCACTTGCCTCCCACTCCATGATTGCCGATGATGACAAGATTCTCATAGGGCTGTCGGGAGGCAAGGACTCGTTGTGTCTGTTGGAGTTTCTTGCTGAACGCATGCACGTCACACATCCTCATTTCACAGTTGA
>CAYXGN010000135.1:0-2510 GCA_964464505.1 uncultured Prevotella sp. | reverse complement strand
TGTTGGAGTTTCTTGCTGAACGCATGCACGTCACACATCCTCATTTCACAGTTGAGGCCATTTACATCCGTATGGGCAACGTGGATTACAAGTCGGACACCACCTATTTGCAGGACTTCTGCGAAAGCCGAGGTGTGCCTCTCCACATCGTAACCACCGAATTTGAATCGCTCACGGCGAGCGAAAAGCCTCTGTGTTTCCTCTGTTCGTGGCATCGCCGCAAACAGATGTTCCGCTTTGCGCAGGACAACGGTTTCAACAAGATAGCATTAGGCCACCACATGGACGACATCATCCACACCACCCTAATGAACCTTTTCTATCAAGGCACGTTCGCAACGATGCCTGCCGTGATGACAATGAGGAAGATGCCGATAACCATCATCCGCCCTTTATGCTTGCTCCACGAAGCCGACATCGGGCAGTATGCCGCACTTCGGCAATACGAGAAGCAAATCAAGACTTGCCCTTACGAATCTGACACCAACCGCAATGCTATGCGACGGCTGTTCGAACAGATAGAGACTGCCAATCCAGAAGCCCGTTCTTCCCTTTGGCATGCACTTGAGAAGGAAGGAAAACTCATCAATTAAAAACCAAGTCTTATTGTTTTTGTCGCTTGTTCTGTTGTAAGATTAACAGAATTTTAATACATTTGCACCAATAAAAGAAAAACGGACTATGAAGTTAGCAATAATGACAAAATCCACCTTCTTCGTGGAAGAAGACAAGATTCTGGCGACTCTGTTCGAAGCCGGCTTGGACAACTTGCATCTTTATAAGCCTGACTCATCTCCCATCTATTCAGAGCGATTGCTCTCACTGCTCCCCGAACAGTTTTACAACAAGATAACCGTGCACGACCACTTCTACCTTAAAGAAGAATACCGGCTTGCAGGAATACACCTCGATGATGCTGCCACTGCCGTCCCCAACGGTTACAAAGGCAGACTTAGCGGTACCTGTCACAACATCGCCGACCTGAAAGCGATGAAGAAGAAATATTCCTACGTCTTCTTGGGCAACATCTTCAACGGCATCTCCACTCCTACAGCGACATCCTCCTTCACTATGAACGAACTGGAAGCGGCAGCGAAAGAGGGACTTATCGACAAGAAAGTCTATGCGTTGGGGGGCGTAAGCATCGACAGGATAAGGACATTGCACGACCTTGGCTTCGGCGGCGTAGTGGTTTGCGGCGACCTGTGGAACAAGTTCAACATCCACAACCAAGACGATTTTAAAGAACTCATAAGCCATTTCGAGCGTATCAGAAAGATGGTGGACTGACACATAAGAACAATAACCAAAATAAATAAAACAAAGAGAATGAGTGCACAAAACTCTTTTTTGGTATTCTCCGGTACAGCCACGAGATACCTTGCAGAGAAAATCTGCGCCAGTTTAGGTTGTCCGTTAGGCAACTTGTTAGTAACCAAGTTCTCCGACGGCGAGTTTGCCGTGTCCTATGAGGAGTCAATCCGTGGAAAGGATGTGTTCCTTGTGCAAAGCACCTTCCCCAACTCCGACAACCTCATGGAACTGTTGCTTATGATTGATGCCGCCAAACGCGCATCTGCACGCAACATCATCGCCGTTGTGCCTTACTTCGGTTGGGCTCGTCAGGACCGCAAGGACAAGCCAAGAGTAAGCATCGGCGCAAAACTCGTTGCCGACCTGCTCAGTGCTGCCGGCATCGACCGTCTCATCACCATGGACTTGCATGCCGACCAAATCCAGGGCTTCTTCGATGTTCCCGTTGACCATCTGTATGCCTCGGGCGTTATCCTGCCCTACTTGCAGAGCCTTCACATGAAAGAAATCGTCATCGCCTCTCCCGATGTCGGCGGTTCCAAGCGCGCCAACACCTACGCAAAATATCTCGGTTGCCCACTCGTTCTGTGCAACAAGACACGAGCACGTGCCAACGTGGTGGACACTATGCAAATCATTGGCGACGTGAAAGACAAGAATGTCATCATAGTGGATGACATCGTCGATACGGCAGGCACCATCACCAAGGCTGCCGACATAATGAAAGAAGCCGGCGCACTGAGCGTGAGAGCCTGCGCATCACACTGCGTAATGAGCGGTCCCGCATCGGAAAGAGTGCAGAACTCCGCTCTAGAGGAGATGGTATTCACCGACTCCATCCCCTACTCCAACCGCTGCGCCAAGGTGAAGCAACTCTCTGTTGCCGACATGTTTGCCGAGACAATCCGCCGCGTTGTAAGCAACGAGAGCATCAGCTCGCAATATCTCGTATAGTAGGCTCGGCAAAACAAGCAAGCCCGCATTATTTTTGTCAGGAATTTAAGAATTAAAGACCCTGCGGGGCTTACTTCGCGTGACATACCGTAGTAGGCGCGGATGCATTTCTCCTCCCCTACAGGGGAGGTCGGGAGAGGCTCAGACGCGCCCTTTTCTTTACCATAGTGCCACTTTTGCAAAGGTAATTTTGTTTCCTAAAGCAACTTTCGGAAAAGATATTTGCGCGGCAAAGATTGAAT
>CAYXGN010000134.1:0-5567 GCA_964464505.1 uncultured Prevotella sp. | reverse complement strand
AATCTCGCTTGCGAGGGTGCGTCTAAGCCTCTCCCGACCTCCCCTAAAAGGGAGGAGAAAAGCATCCGCACCTACTACGGTTTGCCCTACTTTCGTGTAATTTGTGCAATCTGTAGTTCGAAAAAATAAATCTGTGGGTTTATGCCAACCAAAAAATCCTTGCGAAATATTTGCGGTATCGCGCAAAAGCAGTACTTTTACACCATAAAACAAAACTTAAACCTACAAGCCTATGGAAATGAAAACAGCCACTGCCGGCACCATGGAGTCGGGCGACATCCTCGTCCAGATAGCTCCCACCGACAGCGAAGGACTAAACATCGAGCTGCAAAGCAGCGTCGCCTATCAGTTCGGCGACCAAATCAAGAAAGTGATAACGGAGACCCTCTCCGGACTCGGCATCACCAGTGCCGAGGTGAAAGCCACCGACAAAGGAGCCCTCGACTGCACCATCCGCGCCCGCGTGACGGCTGCCGCCGTGCGTGCCACGGGTAAGGACGTGTGGCAGGATTGAAAATCGGACTACTAAAAACCAGCAATCTTATGCAACGACTAAGAAGAACAATGATGTTCGTGCCCGGCAACAACCCGGGCATGATGCAGGATGCCTTCATCTACGGTCCCGACTCAATAATGCTCGACCTCGAAGACTCCGTGACGATGACCGAAAAAGATGCCGCACGACTGCTTGTCTACAACGCGCTGAAGTCCGTTGACTACGGCGACATTGAGATGGTGGTGCGCATCAATCCCCTTAACACACCGTATGGCAAGAAAGACATCGAAGCCGTAGTGAAGGCAGGTGTCGATGTGATACGCATGCCCAAGACCGAGACCGCTGAAGAAGTGGTGGAGGTGGAGCGCGAGATAGAGCGCGTGGAGCGTGAAATAGGTTGCCTCGGCCGCACTCAGATAATGGCTGCCATCGAGAGCACCCTCGGCGTGGTGAATGCCTATGCCATCGCCAAGGCGTCGAAACGCATGATGGGAATAGCCCTCGGTGCCGAGGACTATTGCGCCAATCTCAAGGCGCAGCGGTCGCCCGAAGGCATGGAACTCCTCTTGGCGCGCCAGACAATCGTTGTCGCTGCGCGTGCCGCCGGCATCGACGCCCTCGACACGGTCTACTCCAACCTCAACGATATGGACACTTTCCGCAAGGAGGTGGAACTCATCCATCAACTCGGTTTCGACGGAAAGTCAATCATCAATCCGCGTCAAATCCAAATCATCAACGAAGTGTTCACCCCCACGCAGAAAGCCATCGACAAGGCTCTCACCATCATCGCCGCCATCAAGGAGGCTGAAGCCAAAGGCTCGGGAGTGATAGCAGTAAACGGCAAGATGGTCGACCGCCCCGTGGTCATTCGTGCACAGCGTGTCATCGAACTCGCTCTGGCATCGGGAGTAATAAGAAAGGAGGACATACAATGAGCAACTTGAAACAGCGTGAAGCCCTTGTGCAGCAGGTAGCGGCAGCAATGGGCAAGGAGACATACAAGGGTGGCGAACACAAGGAGACAGAACCGCGCCTGCAGATGCAGCAGCATGGAGGCAAGGTGGTGTCCCTCGAAGAGGCGATACGCCGCACAGGTCTTCGCGACGGCATGACCATCTCGTTCCATCATCATTTCCGTGGCGGCGACAAGGTGGTGAATATGGTTGTCGACAAACTCGCCGAGATGGGTTTCAAAGACCTTCATCTCGCCGCATCGAGTTTGCAGGATGTCCACGAACCCCTCATCAATCACATCAAGAACGGGGTCATCAGCGAAATAAGTACATCGGGACTCCGTGGTGCTCTCGCCAATGAGATAAGCCATGGACTGATGTCCAAGCCCGTCGTCTTCCGCTCTCACGGTGGCAGAGGTGCCGCCATCGCCAGTGGCGAGCTCCACATCGACGTGGCGTTCCTCGGTGCTTCGTCGTGCGACCCCCTCGGCAATGCCTGCGGTTACTCGCGTTCCGAGAATGCCAAGAGCATCTGTGGCTCACTGGGCTACGCCCTCCCTGATGCCCATTATGCCGACCACACCGTCATCCTCACCGATGACCTCGTGGCTTATCCCAACACGCCCAACTCCATCTCGGAGCATGATGTCGACTTCGTCGTGGTGGTCGACTCCGTCGGCGACAGCTCGAAGATAGCCTCGGGAGCCATCCGCGACACCAAGAACCCGCGTGACATTCTTCTCGCACAGCAAGCCGCCCGCGTCATCATCAATAGCGGTTACTTCCGCGACGGTTTTTCCATTCAGACAGGTTCGGGAGGAGCCTCGCTCGCTGCTGTCAAGTACATCCGCCAGAGCATGCTCGAACAGGGCATCAAGGCATCGTTCGCCCTCGGCGGCATCACTGCCCACATGGTGAAGATGCACGAAGAAGGACTCATCGAACGGCTCATCGACGTGCAGTCGTTCGACAAGGTGGCTGCCGAATCGCTGAAGAACGACCCCATGCACAAGGAGGTGGCAGCCTACGAGTATGCCGCCGCCAACGAGCAAGGGTCTGCCACCCACTGGCTCGACATCGTCATCCTCTCTGCCCTTGAGGTGGATGTCCACTTCAATGTCAATGTCCTTGTGGGCAGCGACGGCATCATCCGGGGTGCCATAGGAGGTCATCCCGACACCGCCGCCGACTCCGCCCTGAGCATCATCGTGTGTCCTCTCCTTCGCGGCAGAATCCCTTGCGTCGTCGATGAGGTGACAACGCTCATCACTCCCGGGCGCACCGTCGATGTGGTGGTGACGGAATACGGCGTGGCAGTCAACCCCGCACGACCCGAAATCGCCGCCCGACTCAGTGAGGCAGGCATAAAGCTCGTCACCCTCGAGTCGCTCCGCGACCGAGCCCTGAGCATCATCGGCACCCCGGCACCGCTGCCTTTCGGCGATAAGGTGGTGGGCGTGGTGATGAACCGCGACGGAAGTGTCATGGATGTCATAAAGAACATAAAAGAATAAAGATGAAGAAGACCATTATCCTGTCCTTTGCCCTCGCCGTGGCTCTCTCTGCCACGGCGCAGCGCACTGTCCTTAACCTGAAGTCGTGGCAGTTCTCGCGCGACAGCGTCAATTATCAGTCCGTCACCATACCTCACGACTGGGCCATCAACGGTCCTTTCGACAAGAAGTGGGACCTCCAGTTTGTGGCTATCGAGCAGAATGGCGAGACAGAGAAGTCGGAGAAGTCGGGGCGTTCGGGTGCGTTGCCGTGGATAGGGCGTGGCTTCTATCGCACCACCCTCCGTCTTAAGAGCGTCCCCGCCACGGCTGTCCTCTGCTTCGACGGTGCCATGGCTGACCCTCATGTCTATATCAACGGGCAGTTGGCAGGCCATTGGGCTTACGGCTACAACGCTTTCCGCGTAGATGCCAGACCGTTCCTGAAGAAGGGGGCGAACATCATCGAGGTGAGTCTCAACAACCGTGAGGAGTCGTCGCGGTGGTATCCCGGTGGCGGACTCTACCGCCCTGTGCAGTTCATCACCACTTCCCAGAGTGCCAACATCGACACTTGGGGCAGTTGGCTGCGCACCGACTCCATCTCCTCCGGCGCGGCTTATGTCACCATAAACACGCGCATCGCCAACGACGACAAGGGACATAGCATAAAGAACCGTCTCCTCGATGCTTCGGGCAAGTGCGTCGGCGAGTTTTTCTACGGCAGTTTCGATGCCGACGGCAACGCCCGCGGTGCCATAAAGGTGACCGATGCCCACCTCTGGTCGCCTGAGTCGCCTTACCTCTACACCCTCGTGACGGAGCTTTACAACGGCAAACGCCTCATCGACAGGACTTCCTCGCGAGTGGGCCTGCGCACCGTCAGCGTGTCGCAATATGGAGGGTTCTGTCTCAATGGTGTCTCGCGGAAGTTCAAGGGAGTGTGTCTCCACCACGACCTCGGTCCTCTCGGTGCGGCTGTCAACAAGGCTGCCCTCATCCGCCAGATACGCACGATGAAGGAGATGGGATGCGATGCCATCCGCACTGCCCATAACGTGCCCTCCACCATGCAGATGGAGGTGTGCGACTCCATGGGTATGATGGTCATGGCGGAGAGCTTCGACATGTGGGTCTATCCCAAATGCAAGAACGGCTACGCCCTCAACTTCAAGGAGTGGGCCGACCGCGACATCACCAACCTCATCCTGCGCCATCGCAACCATCCTTCCATCGTGATGTGGAGCATCGGCAACGAGATTCCGGAACAGTGGAGTGAGGAGGGCCGCCAAATCTCAGAACATCTGCAGAACCTCTGCCATCAACTCGACCCCACGCGCCCTGTCACGCAAGGCATGGACAAGGCGGAGGAGGCATTGGCTTCGGGCTTCGCCCAGGTGATGGACGTGCCGGGCTTCAACTACCGTGTGCATAAGTACGACAACAACATCCGCCAACTCCCCAAGGGCTTCCTCCTCGGTTCGGAGACAGCTTCCACCGTCAGCTCGCGCGGCATCTATAAGTTCCCCGTCGAGGTGTCCGACTCCAACACCTATGCCGACGGGCAGTGCTCGAGCTACGATGTGGAGTATTGTTCTTGGAGTAATCTCCCCGACGACGACTGGCAGATGCAGGACGACCGCGACTACACCATCGGCGAGTTTGTGTGGTCGGGCTACGACTATCTCGGTGAACCCACACCCTATGACGAGTATTGGCCCGCGCGGTCGAGTTACTTCGGCATCTGCGACCTCGCCGGTCTGCCCAAGGACCGCTATTGGCTCTACCGCTCCCATTGGCGCACCGACGCTCCCACGCTGCACCTCCTGCCTCACTGGACATGGCCGGGGCGTGAGGGAGAAGTTACGCCGGTCTACTGCTACACGTCTTATCCCTCGGCAGAGCTGTTCGTCAATGGCAAGAGCCAGGGGCGTATCATCAAGAACCCCGGCTCGCGTCTCGACCGCTACCGCCTCCGTTGGAACAACGTCGTCTATGAACCGGGCGAGATAAAGGTCGTGGCTTACGACTACGACGGCACTCCCCGTGGCTCTGAGGTAATCCGCACGGCAGGGGCTCCTGCCCGCATCGTGCTGCAAGCCGACCGCAACACCATTTCGTCTTCCGGCGAAGACCTCTCCTTCGTCACCGTCTCCGTGGTAGACAAGGACGGCAACCCGTGCCCCACAGCCACCAATACGATGTACTTCGCCGTCTCTGGTGCCGGCACGTTCCGTGCCGCCTGCAACGGTGATGCCACCTCCCTCGTCCCCTTCTGCTCCACGGCGATGCCCCTCTTCAGCGGTCAGCTCGTCGTCATCGTCGAAGGCACATGCCCCGGCACCGCCACCCTCACCGTCACCGCCGCCGGCCTCCCCGCCGCCTCCCTCCCGATAACGGTGAAATAGGAGCCCATAGTAGGCGCGCATCTCCGAGGCGCGCCCTCTCAATCAACCTCACTCAAGTTTTTATTGTCAAGAATTTAGGAATTAAAGAATTTAAAATTCTGCGAGTCATTGCTTGCGTTATCTTTTCCTTAATTCTTTAATTCTTGACAATAAAAACCATCCCTCTTGATTTTTTGTTTATCCCGAAAATTCGAGATTTGTCGAAGACCCACTG
>CAYXGN010000133.1:0-5585 GCA_964464505.1 uncultured Prevotella sp. | reverse complement strand
AAAGGCCATGCTATGCGATTGGATACGATACGCCGGCAAATTACAAGAAGAGGTACGATAAAGGTGAACTTCCAAAAAGAGACACTTTTGAGAAGCGAAAGGCCAATGCGATACCGAAATTCGTCATAAAACGGAGGAAACAGACTGAATGTCAAAAAGATGAAGGGACGAGTCCACTTTTATAAAGGAAATGTTACAAATAAGGAGGATTTTGTCTACTTTTGCAAAAGATGAAATAAGAAAAAACATGAATTTGTACACTTTTAAAAATAAAATCAAGTAATAATCATTTTTCGTGTCCACTTTTCGGAGCTGCTACATTGCCTTTGTTAAAAAATGGAATTTTTCCTATTTTTATGGTCTTGAAAGACGGAATTTTTCCTAAAAAGAAGGTGGGAAACGGCGGAATTTTTCCTAAAAAAGAGTGTCTGAAAGCAAGAAAAAGTCCTAAACGCTTGCGCAAATGGCTGATATAAAGTACTTTTGCAGTGTAATAGAAAAACGAAGTACTTATGCTTGAACGTAAATTTGAACGCGAACTGGAGCATTTTCTCGTCAATGAGCCGAGGAAGATACTGCTTGTGAACGGTGCCCGGCAGACAGGGAAGTCGTATATAATAAGGTATGTGGGCCAGAAACTTTTCCGCCATTTCGTGGAGATAAACCTCAAGGCCGACAAGGAAGGCGACGGCATCTTCCGCTCAGTGAGGAGCAAAGACGACTTCTTCCTGCAGTTGGGAGCCATCGCCGGCAACAACCTCGGCGACCGCAACGACACGCTCGTCTTCCTCGACGAGATACAAAGTTATCCGCATCTTATGACCCTGCTCAAGTTTCTCAACGAAGACGGCAGATACAGATATGTGGCGAGCGGGTCGCAACTGGGTGTGGCTCTGGCGCAGACACCCTCTGTTCCCATCGGCAGCATAGCCGTGAAGCAGATGTATCCGCTCGACTTTGAGGAGTTTCTCTGGGCTATGGGGTGCGGCAAACCTACCGTGGAAGCCATGAGACAAAAGTTTCTTGCAAAGGAACCGTTGGGCGACGGCTTGCACGACTACATGCTCCAGCAGTTTAAGATTTACCTTCTCGTGGGCGGAATGCCCGATGCTGTGAACAAGTTTTTGGAAAACCGCAACATAACTCAGGTGCGCAGCATCCAGAACGACATTCATTCGCTTTACAAGATTGATGCCTCGCAATATGACGAAAGCCGCAAACTGGTGATAAGAAAAATCTACGACATGATACCGTCCAACATGGAAAACAAAAAGAAACGTGTCGTGGTGAACCGCATAGAAGCCACAAAGGCGCACCGACAGTTTGGCGACTATGCCGAGGAATTTGAATATCTCACCAACTCGGGAGTGGCTCTTGCGGTGCAAGCCATCAGCAACCCGCATTTCCCCCTCATCGAGTCGGAGAGCAAGAATCTGCTAAAACTGTATATGAACGATGTCGGTCTGCTCACAGCCATACTCTATGGCAACAACATCAACGCTGTGCTGAAGGACGAGCGGAGCGTGAATCTGGGAGCCGTCTATGAGTCGGTTGTAGCCCAAGAACTCCATGCCCACGGCTTCGCGCTGCATTACTACGACAACAAACAGAAGGGGGAGGTGGACTATTTGATAGACGACTACGCCAGCCTTTCGGTGTTGCCCGTGGAGGTGAAGTCGGGCAAAGACTACACCGTTCACAGTGCTCTCGACAAGTTTTTGGCAACACCCGACTACCACATAAGCAGCGCTGTGGTGCTGAGCAACGAGCAGCGCGTACACAGCGACGGTGCCATCACCCATATGCCCATTTATTATTGCATGTTCTTCAGCAACGGAATGCACGCCGAAGACGGCGTGACAGTGCCCGAAGTGGCGTTGCCCGAGAACGCGACGGAAGAATAGAGGCGGCGCGGTTTGCGCGGTTGCGTTTATTCTTCCAACCCTGTCCGCTTCTCGACGAAGTAGCGGGGGCGGCGCTTCACTTCGGTGTAAATCTTGCCGATATAGATGCCGGCGATGCCCACGCCGGTGGTGACGATGCCGCCAATGAACCAGAGGGAGACCATGAGGGAGGTCCATCCCTCGATGGTTTTGCCGCGGAAGTGCTCCCAGAGTCCGTAGATGATGATGAGCAGGGAGACGAAGGTCATGAGCAGTCCGGCGACGGTGATGAACTTCAGGGGTGCTGTGGAGAAGGATGTTATGCCGTCGATGGAGAAGGAAATCATCTTGCGCAGGGGGTATTTCGATGTGCCTGCGGTGCGTGCCGTGCGGTTGTAGTAGACAAAACCTTCCTGAAAACCGAGCTGGCGCACCATTCCCCGGAGAAACATGTTGCGCTCGGGATAACTCAGGAGGGCTTCGGCGGCACGACGGCTAAGCAGCCGGAAGTCGGCATGGTTGTAGAGAATGTCCTTGTCGGCAGCCTGCATGACGCGGTAAAAGCCCAATGCCGTGACACGCTTGAACCATGTGTCCGTCTTGCGCTCCTGACGCACTCCGTAGACGATGTCCTTGCCTTCGGCGAACTGCCGCGCCATGGCGATGATGGCGAAGGGGTCGTCCTGGAGGTCGGCATCGATGGAGACCATGGCGTCGCAACGGTCGAGACTCTCCTTCATTCCTGCCCACAGGGCGTTCTGATGGCCCACATTGTGCGCCAACTTCACTCCCTCTATGCGCGGATGCAGTTCTGCCGCCTGCTCTATGAGGCTCCATGTGGCGTCGCGGCTGCCGTCGTCGACGAGCATTATGCGTGCCGTGATGTGGAGCTCCGCTTCCATTTGGTCTGCCACGGAGAGGAGGCGGTCCACTGTTGTGGGCAGCACTTCCTGCTCGTTGTAGCAAGGGACGATGATGTTGATAATCATTTTGCTCTGTTATAAATAATGTCTGCGCCGCGGAAAGGCTTACAGATGGCTGATGATGTGGACATCGCGCTGCGGGAACGGTATCTCTATGTTATTGTTGTTGAGGGTGTTGTAGATGGCTTCCTTCATTTTTCCGATTACCACAAATTTCTCTTCGGCAAGCACCCAGAAGCTGACATAGAGGTTGACGGAGTTGTCGCCGAACTCGTCGAAGACTACGCTGATTTCGCGCTTCTCCGATATCACGTCGCGGCCGTCGCTGGTCTTGGAGAGCAGACCCTTCACGGTGTCAAGGAGCATGTGGCGCACATCCTCGATGTTGGAGCCGTAAGCCACACCCACGGGCACCTTGACGAGTTCGTAGGAGTGGTTTTTGGTGATGTTCTTGAAGTTCTTGCTGAACAGCGAACTGTTCAAGAAGGCGATGACACAACCGTCGCCGGTGAGGATTTGCGTGCTCTGATAGGTGATGCTGTCCACCTTTCCCCGGATGCCGTCGCACTCGATGTAGTCGCCCACACGGACACGTCCGGTCATGAGGGAGATGCCGTAGAAGAAGTTTTCAAGCAAGTCCTTCATGGCGAAACCGACACCGGTGGCGAGTCCGGCAGAGATGACGGAGACGGCGGTGGACGGTATTTTGAGCGTCTTCACGGAGATGATGGCATACAAGCCCCATGTGACTATGGCGATGATGTTATTGGCAAGGGTGAAGTTGGGGCGTCCGTTCACCACCACTTTCGACTTGTGGTACTTGTGGTAGACGGCTTTCACGAGGTAGTTGATGTAGCGGAAGATGAAGAAGAGAGCCAGCACCATGACGAGTTTCATGATGGACAGCTGCACCACTCCGGGCACATTGAGGAAGTCGAAAGCGAAGATGGTGATGACAGTGGCTGTCAAATCGAAGACATCGGCAGCCCACCAGATGGACAGCAAGACGGAGGCGACGCACAGCACAGGCACAAACGCCATGTAGATGAAGTCGTAGAACCATGTCACGTTGATGTGTTTGCCGTGGCTTACAGCGATGACGCTGAGCAGACTGCCTTTCTTTGCCTTTGCAGCGTCCTTTTCGCTGTGTATCTTGTGGGCCAGATGGCGGCGCTCATACACGCCGAGGAGGTCGTAGATGCAGGTGAAGGTCTGGATGCAACTGAGCTGGAACATCCACCAGATGAGGATTTGCACCGACAGGAGCACATAGCCGTACCACGCCGAAAGGGTGGAGAACACCATGATGACAAGCGAAATCCAGGTGTAGAAAATGTCGCTGCGGGGAATGTTCTCATTGTGCCTCGTTATCACATTCCACTGCCAGAGGGTGAAGAGAAGCAAGATTGGCGGGAAGATGATGGTGACAAGGTTGTTGGGAATGAAGATGATGCGGAAGGTGATGACAATGAACGACATCAGCATCACGGGGGTGTAGATGCGGAATCCGCTCTTTATCTGGTCGCCGGAGAGGCGCACCAGGAGCGAGAAGAAGATGACACACAGGAGCCACGCATACTCTATGAGCAGCTTCGAAGCCATAAGGAAGAAGTTGTGGTACATGAATGTGCGGGCAACCATGAGCGAAATGGCGAAGATAAGCATCGCCACGAAGAGGATGAGGCACACCTTCTTCTTCATGAACTCCTCCGTGCGGAACCGCTTCGGCACGAGCCATCGCACGAGGACATTGCTCAACAGGGCTGCCACGACGATGTAGACGATGACGAAGATGGTAAGACCCACGACTATGGGGCCGCGCCATTGCGAATGGATGGTGCGCATGGTGCCGTTCTGTCCCTTCACTTTCTCGGTGACATACTTCTCGCTTACGTCCTCCTTGGCGTTGTGGACGTGGCGCGGCATCGCCGTGATTACCTCGATATAGTTCTCATCGCCGTTGACGAAGATGTTGTTCTGGATGTTGCCGTAACGCGCGATGGCATAGTCGTTCATCTTCTTCAGCTTCTGAGACATGCGCTTGTAGTGCTCGGCATCCTTCTCGACGCTCGCCTTCATCGTCTCGAGATTGCGGCAAAGGGCAGTGGCATAGTCGAGGCAAGCCTTACGGTCGTGAAGCCCCTGACCCTCTAGCATGAATGGAAGTTCGCGCTGTTTGCCGTTCTTGTCGAGCACATACTTTGGCATTCCGGGCTTCTTCGGGTCCTTGCCGTCGGGACCTTTCTGCGCCCTCAACGACGGAGGGATGGCTGAAAGGGTCTCGATGAGATACTTGTAGCGCTGCACCTCGGTGTCCATCTGCTGCAGAATGCGGGTGTAGGGCATTCGGCGCTTGTTGAAATCGCGGTACATCTCCGTGGCTTCATGGCACGCATAGGTCATGTCGAAAGTGAAGTCCTGCTTCTGGGAATAAAGCATCAGCGCCACCTGGTCGCTGCGTTGCATAAGCTGAATCATCTGCTTGTGCTGCAGTTTGTTGTTCTGCGTGTAGCGCGTCATGTTCTGTTGCTGCTCGTTGAAAGAGTTCTCGAGTTCGGCACGAAGCACCGAAAGGGTGCTGGCAAGGTTCTTCTCCTTGAGCACAGCCCCTGCATTGAGTGTCAGAAAAAAGGCTGCCAGGAGAACGACAAAGCGTCGGAATGTTGTCATATCAGATTGTCTATTGTTTTAAAAAATGTCTTACAACGTCATAACTTGAAGAAGTTATCATTGCATAAGATAAGCTGCACTCGGCAATCTGAAAGCAAGCTTTCATTGC
>CAYXGN010000132.1:0-5673 GCA_964464505.1 uncultured Prevotella sp. | reverse complement strand
TGTGGTAGACTTTTATAATCCAAGAATCCAGGTCGAGATGACTTCGAGCACGCTTGGCGAGACAGTCTCTGTTATCTGCGCATACTCCGTCACGTTGCCTGTCGTGCAGGTCTGGAACAGGTGATTGAGACCTTCAAAAGCACGGATTGTCTTCTTGCTGGCAGTGAGTCCCTTTTCCAAGGCTCCAAGATTGGTTTCGCAATCCACCTGCGTGTCTTTCGTTCCATTCAATGCCAGCACTGGGCAATGGACGGAAGCCAACAGCGGACGCGGGTCGAGGGTGATGAAACAGCGCATATAGGGCGAAGCCGACTGAGCCAAAGCCTTGCTCCAAAGAGGTTGCAACGCTGTGGGGACTCCCACTGTTCCTATTTCATTGACTTTCTTCCCCTCTGCTATTTGCGGCAACGCCTTCTTCAGTGCGTTGCAATAGGAGTCCACCGTCTCTGCCGGGAGTCCCATTGACGAGAGTGCGCTGCGGTTTTGGGCGATGAGTGTCTCCGCGCCGGAGACAGCCATTCCTGCCATCGACACGATAAAGTCGGCCTTTCCTTCCGCTGCCAACATCAAGGCAATGGTGCCGCCCTCGCTATGGCCGAGGATGCCGACTTTAGCGAAGCGGTTACGCAATAAAGCGAGTGCTGCCGTTGCATCACTCTTGAAATCATTTGTAGTGAAAGAGTCAAAGCGAACGGTCTTGTCGCCATAGCCACGGTCATCATACCTCAACGAGGCTATTCCCCGGCGCGCGAGGAAGTCGGCAATGACAGCAAAAGGCTTGTGCTCAAAGATTTCCTCATCACGGTTTTGCTGTCCGCTACCTGTAACAAGAAGTACAACAGGCGTTTGCGATGTGCAATTGGAAGGCAGTGTGAGTGTGCCGTTGAAGGTAAAGCCGTCGTTGGAGAAGGTCACCTCCTCAGTGGAATAAGGAAAAGGAGGCTGCGGCGTTTGGGGGCGATTGGCTTTCTGTTCGCCTTTGACAAGTGTCAAAGGAAGCGACATACCACTCTGGGTAAAAGTGCCTTTTATGCTGTCGCCGACAAGAGAGCCCTCGAACATTGCGCCTATCTGCGGCACTCCAATTCTCACTTTACCGTCCGACGTTTCCTTCTCGGCTTTCAATCCCTTAACGCCTTGCGATGGGGAATCCACCGTGCAGGCATCATTGTCGAAATGAAACACGAGCGGAAGCGTTATGCCTTGCACTTTAAGGTTGCCACTCCAAGTGCCGACCTGCGCATTAACGCCCATTGAGGACAGCACGAAGAACGAAGCGAGAACGAAATTCTTAATTTTTTCCATACACATTTTATATATAGGTGGGTTCTAAAATTGCGAGGCTATTGTAGTAGGTGCGTATCTCCGAGACGCACCCTTCGCAAACAGAAAGCAAACCGTAGTAGGTGCGGATCGCCGAGACGCACCCTTCGCAAAAGAAAAATATGCAGGAGCATTCAAAGGGCGCATCTCGGCGATCTGCGCCTACTATGATTAGTTCAACATTTGGTTTTTATGTAGTGTCAATACACTCGCGGACCGAAGATTGCTGTTCCCACGCGCACCATTGTAGAGCGGCACTCCACTGCTATCTTGTAGTCGTGGCTCATTCCCCAACTGCGCTGACAAAAACTGTCGTCATCGGCAAAATAAGCAGTCTTGACTTCATCGAAGAACTGCGCTGCAACGGTGAACTCATGGCGTATCTGCTTTTCATCATCCACATTGGATGCCATCATCATCAGTCCGCAAATCCTCACGTTGGCAAGCCCTCGCCACTCGCCATCGGCAAGCAGTTGGCGGCAAGCATCGAGAGTGAGACCGTATTTCGACTCCTCCTCGGCGATGTGGAGTTCGAGAAGCACATCGATGACACGGTTGTTCGCAGCCGCCTGGCGGTTGATTTCGCGAAGCAGTTTCATCGAGTCGACAGCCTCAATCATCGAGATGTAAGGCGCAATATACTTCACCTTGTTCGTTTGCAGATGACCGATGAAGTGCCACTCAATGTCCTTCGGCAATGCCGACACCTTTGTCGCGAGTTCCTGCTCGCGGCTCTCGCCAAACACACGCTGCCCGGCATCGTAGGCAGCGGTGATGTATTCGGCAGGATGAAACTTGCTGATGGCGACAAGCGTGACTCCCTCGGGGAGAGAGGCTCTCACTTTCTGCAGATTGCCAACAACATCAAACTCCATAAGTCGTTACTTTTTCTCTTCGAATTCGGGTTTGTCGTCCGCCTTCTCATTCTTGAAGGCAGTATCACGCTCGAACACGTCCATAATCTTTGTCTCGGTGATATTTACAATCTGGTAATCGCCAATAAAGCCAGTCATGGCAGCCTCGACATTTTTGAGTGCGCCACTGAAACTGCCGGCTTGCACAAGATAGTTCTTTGTTGTTTTCTTTTCCTTACCGCTTTTCTGGTCAAGGGTAATAAATGCGAGTTTTGCCTTATACCAGTTGCCCTCCTCGGCATTGTCGCTGAAGAAGATTTCATCGAAAGCAGTTGGAGTGACATTTTTCACATCGAACTCCCCGCTGACAAATGTCTGCATCTCCTTTGTTATCGTTTCCTCTGCATCGCCGAAGGTGAAGCACTCCACGATGTATGACTCTGTTGCTTTTTTTTGATTCTCTTGATTATTCTGGCGCTCGTAGCGCACAACGGTTTCAAACCACTTTGATGTCTTTGCTCTCATTGTTATTTTTTTTAGGTTGTTCTATTTTTTTCGGACAGCAAAAGTACACATTTATTCCGACATAGAGACAGAAAAGGGGAAAAGTAAAAAGGTAAAAAAGTAAAATGGCCCCACCCGACTTGTTAGAGAATGGAATTGTAGTAGGCGCGGATCGCCGAGACGCACCCTTCTCAAAAGAAAAATATGCAGGAGTATTCAAAGGGGCGCATCTCGGCAATCTGCGCCTACTACGGTTAGCGTAACTCGTTCTGTGTTGTCGAGCGTCCCCGCTCGGCAACAAACGAATGAAAAAGATTAATGATAGATTAATGGACAATTAATGGGAATTAATGTTGTTTTTAAAACGCCAATCTCCGTTAATCACTCGTTAATCTATCATTAATCTTCTTGTTGTTGTGGCGAATGTGTTTTTCTTGTTTTTGCCCGGCGAGGAGGGTTGGAGGGCTTCATTTGTAACACAATTGTAACAAGTGTTTAAAGGGTCTGTAACAACGTAATCATAATTTTGCAGCGGAATTATAAATGAAGGATAAACCAACTTTTTACATATCAACATGGAAACAATTTATCTGTGCATCGTGATTTTCTTGCTATGCCTTGCAGTCTTCGACCTGTTCGTGGGCGTAAGCAATGATGCAGTAAACTTTCTCAACAGTGCCATCGGAGCCAAGGTGGCAAAGTTTCGCACCGTACTCATCATCGCTTCCGTAGGTGTGGCGTTGGGTGCCGTCATGTCTTCGGGCATGATGGATGTGGCGCGGCATGGCATCATGCAGCCGTCCCACTACTCCTTTCATGAGGTGATGACGATATTCCTCGCCGTCATGGTGACGGATGTCATCGTCCTCGACATGTTCAACACTCTGGGCATGCCCACCTCCACTACGGTGTCGCTAGTCTTTGAGCTCTTGGGAGGAACATTCGTCCTTGCCATCATCAAGATTGCCGGCGACAGCAGCCTCACCTATGGCGACCTGCTCAACACCGACAAGGCTCTGAGTGTGATTATCGCCATCTTCGTCAGCGTTGCCATTGCTTTCGTGTTCGGCGTCATCGTGCAATGGATTACGCGCATCATCTTCACGTTCAACTACAAGAAACACTCGCGCTACTCCATCGCCATCTTCGGAGGCATCGCCTTCACAGCCCTGGCTTACTTTATATTTATAAAAGGTATAGGCAAGTCGCCTTACCTTGACGAGAGCATCCGCTTCTGGATTAGCGACAACACCCAGATGCTTCTGCTTGTCACCTTCATAGCCTCCACCGTTGCGATGGAGATAATGCACCTTATTGGCATCAACATCTTCAAGTTCGTGGTACTCATGGGTACGTTTGGACTCGCGATGGCTTTTGCAGGCAACGACCTCGTGAACTTCATCGGAGTGCCTTTGGCAGGTCTCGATGCCTACACCGACTTCGTCAACAACGCCAACGGCGCTACGCCATTCACGTTTATGATGACATCGCTGGCAGAAAGTGCCAAGACCCCCTCCACCTATCTGCTCCTCGCCGGCGTGGTAATGATTATAGCCATGGCGACATCGAAGAAGGCACACAACGTGATAAAGACGAGTGTCGACCTCTCGCGTCAGGACGAGGGCGACGAGATGTTCGGCACAAGCCGTGCCGCCCGCAGCATAGTAAGGTTCTCCCAGGACATGAGCAATGCCGTCACACAGCACACTCCGCGCCGCATGGCTGCCTGGATAGACAAACGCTTCAACAAGCGTGAGGCAGAACTCGAGGACGGTGCCGCCTTCGACATCGTGCGCGCTGCCGTAAACCTCGTGCTTGCCTCTATGCTCATCACCATCGGCACCAACTATAAGCTGCCGCTGTCCACCACCTATGTCACCTTCATGGTGGCAATGGGTTCGAGTCTTGCCGACAGGGCTTGGAGCAGAGAGAGTGCCGTGTTCCGCGTGACGGGAGTGATAAGCGTCATCGGCGGATGGTTCATCACGGCAGGAGTGGCCTTCGGTGCCAGTGCCATCGTGTGCCTGATAATGTATTACGGAGGCATCATCGCAAAACTCGCCTTCTTCGCACTCGTGGTCTACCTCCTCGTACGCAGCAACCTCAACTACGCCAAGAAAGAGAAGGAGACCGACAAGAACAACGTGTTCCGCCTCATGATGCGCACCCGCGACCCGGAGATAGTGTGGGACCTCCTGCAAAAGCATGTAGGACGGACACAGAGTTTTATGACCAACTTCGCCATAACGCAGTTCAACAACATCATCGACGGACTTGAGAACGAGCAGACAAAGACACTGCGCCGCACGAAGAGCGAACTGAAGAACGAGAAGGAGTTGCTCAAGAAATACCGCCGCCAGGAATTGCTCGCGCTGAAGCGCGTGCCCATGGCGATAGCCATTGAGCGCAACACATGGTTCCACCTCGGCATCAACGCTGCGGGACAGTACATCTACTGTCTCAACCGCATGCTTGAACCCATAAAGGAGCATGTGGACAACAACTTCAACCCGCTGCCGAAAATCTACATCGACGAGTTTGAACCGCTCCGCAGTGCCATCAACGACCTGATGAAACAGACGGAGACGATGATTTCTACAAGCCGTTTCGAGAACTACCGCGATGTGCTTGCTCAGGCAGACCAGTGCAAGGACGAGCTCTCAGTGGTGCGCAAGCGTCACATCGACCGCATACAGGAAAGCAAGGACAACAACAACCTTCAGGTGTCGCTCGTTTATCTCAACATCCTGCAAGAGAGTCAGCAGTTGC
This sequence comes from uncultured Prevotella sp., assembly GCA_964464505.1. Classification (GTDB taxonomy): domain Bacteria; phylum Bacteroidota; class Bacteroidia; order Bacteroidales; family Bacteroidaceae; genus Prevotella. Next base: position 223 of record CAYXGN010000132.1, on the reverse strand, counting down.
TCAGCAACATGCGCCACCAGTTGCGCGCCGCCAAGAAGTTCATGGAAAACTAAGCATGTAAAAAAAGCCCCTCACAGCCCTCCCCCTCGGGAGGGCTTTTTGTTTGTAGCAAGTCCTTAGTAGGCGCGTATCTCCGAGACGCGCCCCTCAAGAAAGTTTAGGGGTCGAGAGTTATTCATGGCTCAAAAACATTAATCTCCGTTAATCACCCATTAATCTTTCA
>CAYXGN010000131.1:0-5755 GCA_964464505.1 uncultured Prevotella sp. | reverse complement strand
TTCAAAAAAATAATGGAGCAAAAGTTTGCGTATGTAAAAAACATTGCATAACTTTGCACACGCAAAAAGAGATGATGCTATCTCAATGGTGCGTTAGTTCAGTTGGTTAGAATGCCTGCCTGTCACGCAGGAGGTCACGAGTTCGAGTCTCGTACGCACCGCATAAAGGCGAGAGGTCAAAGAGATTTCTCGCTTTTTTGTTTACAAGAGGTTGCTAAAAGCCATTTATTGCCGAAAAGAAAAAATAGAAATCAATTTATTGCTACATATTTATATTTTATACATTAATTAATTACTTAAAATTGAAAGCTATGAAGTTTTACCCCCCCCAGGTAGCATGTAAAAAGATGCTACTTGCAGTTCTGTGGTTTGCTTCCTTTGGCTTCGCAGCCACTGCGCAAACTACGACGACCTATCCCATTGACGAGTACACCGAGCCCACTTCGGCAACTACTCCCGATGCCACCGCATGGGCGAGTGTCCCCTCCGGACTTAATGCTTCGTGGGCAAGCCGCGACAAACGCTATGCCATCCACGATGTGCCTGTGGCTACGACCACAGAGACAAAGAGCATCAGTGTGTGGAAAGGTGAGCGTGCCAATGTCCTCGCAGTGCTCTTCAGTGCCACCGACCAAGGTTCGCTGAAGGTGAGAATGACCGAATGGAAAAAGAACGGCGTGTTGACAGGCATCACCACTGCCGCACAAGCACGCTTCGTGAACTATGTCATCACCGATGACTTTAATGACTGCGGCGTACATGACACATCGCTCGACACCTACCTCTCCGCCGACATCATCGACCAGGAAAAGGCGCACGATGTGGCTGCCATGACCACGCGCCCAGTTTGGTGTACAGTGGATGTGCCTACTTCGACAGAGGCAGGACAGTATGTCACCAACCTCGAAGTGGTGAACGCCTCCGACAAGGTGGTGAAGACCCTGACTCTGAACATAAGGGTGGTGGACAAGACGTTGCCCCTCCCCAGTGAGCAGACCTTCCACTTGGACCTTTGGCAGCAGCCCTATGCCGTGAGCCGTTACTACGGCGTGGACCGTTGGAGCGATGAGCATCTTGAAGCCCTCCGCCCATATCTTAAGGCTCTGGCGCGCGCCGGACAGAGCGTGGTGACAACAATAATGTTCTACGAACCCTGGGGCGAGCAGTCGCACGACAAGTTCGACCCGATGGTAAAGACAACTCTCAAAAGCGACGGCACATGGAGCTACGACTACACCATCTTCGACAAATATGTGAATCTGTGTGCAGAATGTGGCATCTCCAAGCAAATAAACTGCTTCAGTATGGTGCCATGGGACATGAGTTTCCGCTATTACGACGAAAGCAGCAGCTCTTACAAGACACTCACAACGACGACCTCATCCACCAGTTACAAGAACCTGTGGAACAACTTCCTCACCTCCTTCAAGGCTCACCTGCAAGAGAAGGGATGGTTTGACAAGACCCACATCGCCATGGACGAGCGCGCCGAGTCGGATATGCTCAACGCCTATAACATAGCCAACAACCTCGGTTTCAAGGTGGCATTGGCAGGCAACTATCACTCCTCGCTTGTCAGCAAACTCAGCGATTTCTGCGTTGCCCTCGGTCAGGACAAGAACTTCTCCGCCTCCGACCTTGCCACGCGCAAGGCTAATGGCAGAGTGACCACCATCTATACATCCTGCTCTGACTCCGAACCCAACATCTTCACCAACTCCGAACCCGCTGAAGCAACCTACCTTCCGCTTTACGCTGCCGCCAACAACATGGACGGATACCTGCATTGGTCGTTCATGAACTGGGACGAGCACCCATTGACCGACAGCCGTTTCCGTAAGTTCCAGGCAGGCGACACCTACTGCTATTACCCCGGCGACCGCTCGAGCGTGCGCTTCGAACGACTCATAGAAGGCATCCATCAGTTTGAGAAGGTGCAGATTCTGAAAGAAGAATACAAGAACGATGCAGCGCGACTTGACTCCCTCAATACCCTGCTTTCCTGCTTCACGAGCAGTTCGATAGCAGGCGAAGAGTGCGCGAAATATGTCAACAACCTCGAGGCTTTCCTCAATGGCGACGAGGTGGAAATGTCTGGTGCGCAGGCATTAAAGACAGGCTACTACCACATCATCAGTCAGGCAACGGGTCGCACGGAGAACATTTACAACAACTCCTTCCTCAGCGGCAACACCTACAAGTACACGTTGCAGAGCGACTCAAAGGTGGAGACCAACAACGGCATCTGGAAAGTCACTGTCAATGGCGACAAGACCATCTCCGTTGTCAATGGCGACGGACTGCCAATGGTGGCAGGAAACTCCAACGTCGGCGGCATTGCAGGCACGTTCTCGACACTCACTATGGCCGACTCGACCGATGTCGGCGAATACCGTTATTACTATTTCTCGGAAGCAGTGAACTGCTCCAACGGTGGCAACGCCTTCAAGGTGAACGGCACCGACTACATCACCACATGGCCGGAGGGTGCCAAGACGGCTGCCGACCTGCTTTGGCGCTTCGAACCAGTAAGCACAGACGACCGCTTCGTATATCAAGTTGATACAGACGGCAACGCCAATCTCTATGTGGCATATACCCACGACGGCACGACGGAAAACGCATATAACGGCGGCTTCTTCCTCACATCATCGGCTTTGAGTACTGCCAATCTGGCTGTTATGAAGAACGGCTCGGCTGTAAGCAATATGGACATCACCATCGAAGAAGGTGTGATAAAGGTGAGAACCAAGTCCTCGGAGAGCCAGAACTACTTGAAGACAGGCTATTACCACATCATCAGTAAAGCGACAAAGCGCGCCGAGAACCTCTACAACGATGCTTTCCTCAGCGGCAACTCCTACAAGTTCACGTTGCAGAGCGACACTAAGACGGAGACCAACAACGGCATCTGGCATGTCAAGAACAATGGCAACAAGACCATCTCCATCGTAAACGGTGACGGTCAGCCGATGGTGGCAGGAGCCTCTGGCGGCGGAAGCGTTGTCGGCACATTCTCGACACTTACCCTCGCCGACTCAACCGATGTTGACGGCTACCGCTACTATTATTTCTCTGAAGCAATCGACTGCACCAACGGCGGCAACGTCTGGAAGGTGGGCAGCGCAGAATTCATCACCACATGGACGGACGGCACAGTAAACGATGACGATGTGCTCTGGCGCTTTGAAGAAGTTAGCACCGACGGCAGGTTTGTCTATCATGTCGACATTGATGACGACGATGTCTATGTGGCGTACACTCACGACGGCACTACGGAAAAGGCATTCAACGGTGGCTTCTTCCTCGTGACTTCGGCTTTGAGCACTGCCAGTCTGACTGCCGGTAGTGTGGGAGATGTGTTAAACAGTGCCGACATCACCATCGAGAACGGTGTGATAAAGGTTAGAAACATCGACCAGGACAAAGCCCCGGAGCGTCAGGACCTGTTCAACACAAGTAATGGCGACGGAACTGTGCCTCCTTACCGCATTCCAGGTATTGCCAAGGCTTACAACGGACGACTCATTGCCACCGCTGCACGCCTTGTCTGCGGCACCGACCCGGGTTATGGACAGGTGGACGTGGTATGCCGCACCAGCGACAACAACGGCGAGACTTGGAGTGACATTCAAGAAGTGGCTGTGGGCAATGGAATAACCTCTGCCACGGAGAACTATTTTGAAACGGCTTTCGGTGACCCCGCTGTCGTTGCCGACCGCACAAGTCCTGAGGTTATGGTTCTTGCCGTTGGAGGCTGCACCCTTTTCACAAGCAGCAACACAACACGCTCCAACCCGAACCTCATCGCCCTCATCCGCAGTCACGACAACGGCACCACTTGGGAAACGCCGGTGAACATAACGGAAGACGTTTACACCCTCTTTGATGACGGCAACGCCCTCGAAGCAGCCTTCGTCGGTGGCGGAAGAGTGTTCCAGAGCCGCATCGTCAAGAAGGGCGATTACTACCGCGTCTATGCCGCCCTCGCTGCCCGTCCCAATGGCAACCGCGTCATCTATTCCGATGACTTCGGTAAGACCTGGCATGCACTCGGCGGTTCCACCGCTCTCCCTGTTCCCAATGGCGACGAACCGAAATGCGACGAGCTGCCAGACGGACGCGTTATCATAACGAGCCGTACAGCCGGCGGCCGCTACTTCAACATCTTCACCTATACCAACACTTTGGAGGGTGAAGGTTCTTGGGGCGCGACGGCAAAAGGAACTTTCGAAGGCTCAGGTCTTACGCCGGGCAATAACGCCACCAACGGCGAGATGCTCGTTCTCCCTGTGACACGCAAGAGCGACTCGAAGGACATGTACCTCGTGCTGCAGTCAATTCCTACTGGAAGCACTCGCACGAATGTGGGTATCTACTATAAGGAACTCACCGACCTCAGTGACCTCAACACCGTGGCTAACTTCGCAAAGGACTGGAACGGTTTCTTCCAAGTGAGCAACACAGCCTCTGCCTACAGTTCAATGGAATGGCAGGCAGACAACAAAATCGGCTTCTTCTGGGAGGAGACACTCACCAGTTTCGGTAAGCGTCAGAACCCTGTTACCACCAGTTTCCCGACAGGAAGCGGTACGCACAACTTCGACGGATTTGACAACCTCTATGCTCCCTATTCTTTGGAATACATCACCGGAAGCGCTTACAGCATCAATACTTCCGTTGACCGCGGAGCATTCCTCAAATCCTACTTCACCGCTTATGCTGAGGCTTCTTCGCTTACAGATGGCGTCAAGCAGCAAATAACAGCTGCTGCCAATGCCCTCACTTCATCTCCCACCACTGCGGAGGTGGATGCCATCTATCAGTTGATAGTCTCCGGCAAAGAGGCAGACAAATGGGATGGCAAGACTGTCACACTTACTAACGTCCAGCAAAATGGCGACGAGTATGTGCTCTACGTGGACGACAGCAACACGTTGAAACTCGCTTCGGCATCGACATCCCTCGGTGAGAAGGCACAGTTCCTCTGCTCTAAGAAGGCTGAAGGCATCTATACGTTCTACAACGAGAACGCCAGTCAGTATATGATTTGGCGTGCCGCAGATGGCAAGGACTTCGCTTTCAACAATAACAGTGGAACTCTCTCTGAGTATAACTCCACTTACTGCAACTTCACTGTGGTTGACGCAAGCGGAACAAAGGACAACACCTATTATCTCGTCAGCAAACGCAAGGACGGCACCACCGACGGTTCTTTCGTTGTAATGGCAACGGGAGTCTTCGATTCGTGGGGCAATAGCGCGGCGTGGTCGAGCAATTACAGCAACCTCTTCCACATTGATGTGGTGGAGACTCCGACTGCAATCCGTTCGTTAGACCAGGAACGCAAGTCCACCGCAATCTACGACCTTAGCGGTCGCCGTGTGGAGAAAGTTCAGAAAGGCATCTATATCATAAACGGAAAGAAAGTTCTTGTTAGAGGTGGGTTCTAAAAATTTCCCCCGTAAAGAATAAATTAAAATGAAAGGTTTACGTTTTGTCATCTTGCGGTCTCTTTTCGGCTCAATTCGTCTGTTCGTTCAGTCGTATAGCCCGCTATACTCCTTCACTCGCAAACAAATTGACACTCGAAAATATTTCCGCAATCTGACAAAGCCAATTTTTAGAACCCACCTAGAAAGATAGTGAGATTATAATAAAGGAAGAGGGCGCATCATAATTATGATGCGCCCTCTTCCTTTTGTCGGGGCGACAGGATTCGAACCTGCGGCCGCCTGGTCCCAAACCAGGAGCG
>CAYXGN010000130.1:0-5785 GCA_964464505.1 uncultured Prevotella sp. | reverse complement strand
TTCCACTCCAAACGAGTTTGTTTTGAACTCCAATCAAGCCTTAATCGGTGTCCAAACAAGTCTTGTTTGCCTACCAAAAATACCTGTTTTTGCCTGCCAAAACAATCCAAACTCACCTCAAACATCGCAACTCCCTGATTGCCAACGAATAAGACATACCCTCAAATCTCTACATATCGAAACCATCCGAAGTCCGTCTCGCTCGCAATTTCACGCTTCTGCACGGCTAATAAATGTTAATTTCGTGGGTAAATATCGTTTCGCTAAGCGCGTAACTCATTGATAAATGCCTTGAAATAAGGTTTTTTCAAGGATGAAAGGTTAATGAATGTGAATGGTAAAGGAAATGCCAACAGAAGGCAGTAGAGGGTGGCTTTCGCTAAAAAACAAAAGGAGTCACTCTTAAGAGTGACTCCTTCCATCGAGTGGTACCACCAGGAATCGAACCGGGGACACAAGGATTTTCAGTCCTTTGCTCTACCAACTGAGCTATGGCACCAACTATTTTGTTTTGCGGTTGCAAAGGTAATGATATTTTCTTTACCACCAAAATTTTTGATGACAAATGTTTTTCTTTTATCAATTTTGATGCTTTTACGCCCTGTTTACCTCTTCGGGGAACTGCATTGTGAGGCAATGGATGGACCCGTGCTGGCGTATTATCACACTCGCATCGATGCCGATGATGTCATAACTGGGGAAGGCGGCGGCGATGACCGACATTGCCTTTGCGTCGTTCTCCGCCTGGTTGTAGGTGGGAACGATGACGGCACCGTTGAGAATGAGGAAGTTGGCGTAGGTGGCAGGGAGTTGTTCTCCGTCGAAACGTATTGCCTTGGGCATGGGGAGCCGCATTAGTCGGAACGCCTTTCCGTCGGCATTGGTGACGGTTTGGAGTTGCCTTTCAAGGGCTTTGAAGTCGTCATACTGCGGGTCGGAGGCATCGTCGCAACCCACATAGACAATGGTGTCATCGGGACAAAGGCGCGCTATGGTGTCGATGTGGCCGTCGGTGTCGTCGCCAATGAGTGTGCCGTGGTTCAGCCAAACTATCTTCCGGGCGCAGAGTCGCTCTTTCAGCGTCGCCTCTATGTCTCCACGCGTCATGGGTTCGTTGCGGTTTGGAGCCAGAAGGCATTGGCTTGTGGTGAGGATGGTGCCTTTGCCGTCGCTCTCTATCGACCCGCCTTCGAGCACAAAGTCATCGCAGTCCACGCGAACGGCATTCCCGAATGCCCCTATATTATATAATGTGTGATTTATGGAGTTGTCCTTTTCGGCATCAAACTTCTTTCCCCAACCGTTGAAATGGAAGTCGAGGAGGCGGCAGGGAACGCCTTTCTGCGTGCTGACGAGGGTGATGAAGGCGTGGTCGCGAGCCCATGTGTCGTCGTTGTCGCATTCGTAAAGGCGCACGCGCAGCATCTCTTCCTCGGTCAGACTCTCCTCCAACAGCGTACGGACGGTGTCTGGCTGCTTCGCGGCGATGATGAGGTTCTCATATTGCGTCACTGCCTTCGCTATCTGGACGAAGGTCTCCTCTATTTCATCGAGATAGGGCTGCCAGTCGGTTTCGGCGTGCGGCCAGGTGAGTTGGATGCTGCTTTGGCGGTGCCATTCGGCAGGAAGGGTGTAGTCTCTTGGTGTCATAATGCTGCGAAAAAAGTTTCGTTACAAAATTAAAGGTTTTTGTTTACATACCTCCTTTGCGTCTTTCTTTTTTCAACGATGATGCCGATAAACGCCTAAAAATTTGTACTTTTGCAGTAAATTTTTGTTATCTATGAAGTTAGGATTCGACAATGAGAAGTATCAGAAGATACAGTCAGAACACATAAAAGAAAGAATTTCGCAGTTCGACGGCAAACTTTATCTCGAACTCGGAGGCAAGCTCTTCGACGACCATCATGCAAGTCGTGTGCTGCCGGGTTTCCTTCCCGACAGCAAGTTGCGCATGTTCCAGAAAATCAGCGACAGCATTGAAATCGTAATCGTTATCAGTGCCACCGACATCGAGAAGAACAAGATGCGCGCCGACCTTGGCATCACCTACGATGAGGATGTCCTCCGGCTCCGCAGTGAGTTTCAGAACCGCGGCTTCATGGTGGGTTCGGTGGTGATAACCCATTTCAACGGGCAGCCCGCAGCGGCAACATTCCGCCAGCGTCTCGAGCGCGACGGCATCCGCACCTATTACCATTACCTCATCGACGGCTATCCCCACGATGTGCGACTCATTGCCTCGGAGGACGGCTTCGGCAAGAACGACTATGTGGAGACGCAGCGACCGCTCGTCATCGTCACCGCTCCGGGTCCTGGAAGTGGTAAGATGGCAGTGTGCCTGAGCCAACTCTACAACGAGAACAAGCGCGGCACGAGGGCAGGCTACGCCAAATTCGAGACTTTCCCCGTGTGGAACCTGCCACTGAAACACCCCGTCAACATCGCTTACGAGGCAGCCACAGCCGACCTTAACGACGTGAACATGATTGACCCGTTCCATCTTGAGGCGTACAACAAGATTACGGTGAACTACAACCGCGACATCGAGATATTCCCGGTGCTTAAGGCTCTCTTCGAAGGGATATACGGCTACAGCCCGTATAAGTCGCCTACGGACATGGGAGTGAATATGGTGGGCTTCTGCATCAGCGATGATGAGGTGTGTTGCGAGGCTTCCAAGAACGAGATTGTGCGTCGTTACTATGCCGCAACCAATAAACTCGCACTCGGAGCATGCAACGAAGGCGAGGTGGCTAAGATACGCCTGCTGTTCAGTCAAGCCGGCATCAACACCGACTTCCGCCGCACCACCATCGCGGCAAAGGAGCATAAGCAGGCAACGGGGCACACTTCGGTGGCTCTGGAACTCGAAGACGGCACCATAATAACTGCCCATTCGAGTGAACTCTTGGGTTGCAGCGCAGCCCTTTTGCTCAATGCCACAAAGCATTTGGCAGGTATCGACCACGCCGTGGAACTCATTCCGCAGTCGATGATAGAACCCATTCAGCACACAAAGACGAGTTATCTGGGAGGGCGCAACCCACGACTGCACACCGATGAAGTGCTCGTGGCACTGTCAGTGCTCTCCGATAGCGATGCAAACTGCCGACTCGCCCTTGAGCAATTGCCCAAGTTGCGTGGCTGTCAAGCCCATTGCACGGTGATGTTGAGTGACATCGACCGCAAAATCTTCAAAAAACTGGGAGTGAATATCACCTGCGAACCGGTGGTGAAGAAGTAATCATAGTAGGCGCGTATCTCCGAGACGCGCCCCTCGATGCAGCCTGCTTTATTATTCCTTTCTTATTAGAACGGAGCCTCTTGCCTGCTCGTCGCGACTGTCTATCTGCACTGCGTAGACACCGGAAGGAAGGCCGTTGAGGTCGGCTTCGTAGTGCGTTGCGCCGGCGAGGAATTGTTTTGTGAGCCGCAATGCGCCGCCAGTGTCATACACCTTTATCTTGAAATCGTGCTTGGCGACATCGTCAAACTCTATGTTCAGGCGGTTGCCGTTCTGGAAAGTGATGCCGATGCCTTGCGGATTGTGCTTCGAGAGGGTTTCTATGCCACTGAGGTTGAGGGCTTCAAGGAGTCCGGCGTAAGCGTCAATCACTCCATAACCGCAATAGTTGTTGGGCGTTTCGCCGTAGTCTCCGCACGGTTTGCTGGTGCGGGCAATTATTCCCATCACATCGTCGGGGGTGAGTCGCGGGTTGGCTTGAAGCCATAATGCGATGATTCCTCCCACTGCCGGCGACGACATCGACGTGCCTCCTGTCGCCATCCAACCGTATTCCTTGCCTTGGAACATTTGTTTCGCCACCAGGTTCTTGTTGGCTTCATCGGCGTTGTGGGTCATATAGGCGTTGCCGACAGCCGAGATGATGTTGGCACCGGGTGCCATCACATCGGGTTTTATGCGTCCGTCGAAGGTGGGTCCCACCGAGGAGAAGTTGCCGCGAAGCCCAGTTTTGCCGTAATTGGTGACGATGCTGTCGCCCAAAACATTCTTGTAGGCGGGTCGGCAGCATGTCGCTCCCACGCAGATGACGCTGGGAGCACTTGACGGCGAGTTGATGTTGTGCGTGCAGACGGCATCGTCGGGGAGTCCGTTCCCGTCGCCGTTTTTCATCTCGCCGTACATGCTGAACATTTCGCCGTGGCTCTCCGCGCCCACGAGTTCCATAGAGATGCGGGTTGAAAAACCTATCTTTTTCGGACCGATGAGGGTGATGTCCATCGCCAACTGGTCCGGGTCGTAGCACGAGGGGTAGGCCATGGCATCGAAGATGTATGGCGTGCCATCGATGAGCAAGGTGTCGGTGAAGCACGAATCCTCCATCGCCACGATGTCGTCGGTGTTGAACTGCACAACGGCGTTGCCTCCGCTTTGCGTCGCGCGAGGCGATGTGGCGACTAAATTTTGCGTGCCGTAGAGTGTCGCTCTAAAAGACAGCGACCCTTGACTGCGTGTCGTCACGCCCACATAGGAGCCACTCGACATGATGAACGCGCCGGCATCGCTCACGCCGTAAGGCTTGTCCACATAGTTTACCATCAACCCTTCGTTGCCTGCCGACGACACAATGATGTGTCCTTCGCCCGTGATGCGGCGCAGAAACTCGTAATAAAGCATGTCGTCGCCGCGCAAATCCTGCTTCGAACCCTCACTGAACGAGATGACGCAGGGCTTGCCTTGCGAGTCGGCGTAGTCGAAGATGTACTTGAATCCCAGTGCGTCCATGGCGTAGGTGTATTTGTAAAGGTCGGCGGAGTCGATGAACTCAATGTCACTCGAAACCACGTTGCTCACAAGACAGATATCGCTTTCGGGTGCCATTCCGCGGTAATCGGTGCCCGCTCCGCTTCCTGCTGCGATGCCAAGGGTGTGGGTGCCGTGATATTGTTTTAGTCCGTCGCGCGAGTGTCCATATTTTATCAAAGCCTCTTGCGACGTGTATTCCGCCCCGACGGGCAGTGCGCTGCCCACCGTGTCGGTGGAGAGTTGGTCCCAGAGCCGCTTGATGCGGTACGAAGAACCGTCAGCATTGTAGAACGTGGGGTGCGTGAGGTCGAAGCCGATGTCCTCTATTCCCATCACCACGCCGCTGCCGGTGAACGCCTGGGGCAACGCCTTGCCTTCGTAGACGGGTGTGGCATTGGTGAAGATTGACATGGAATCGAGGGTCAGTTCAGTGCCTCTCTCTGCCTCAATGCGGCAGATGCGCGTGTCGGAGGCTAAATGACTGATGCGCGAAAGGGGTATCTCGGCAATGAAAAGGTCACCGAAATCGGCGAGTATCTTGCAGCCGTTGTCGGTCAAGGCGGCACTGTCGCTGCCCTTTGTCTGCACGAACGCGCAGACCTTCTGCGGCTTTTTACTTGTGGAAGGATTTGAAACGGAGGGCGCACAGGCTTTACTCTCGGCGCGGACAAGCGTGCGAAGCATGGGCGAGAGTTTTGAAAAGACACTCTTCTCTTTGCTCTGCGCGGCGGAATGTGCCGACAGGCAGAGCGCGAAGATGGCTGTAAAGGCAAAGAAAAGGACTGCCTTTTCCTTGCAAAAGAATATTGTTGGGAGTGGTTTTCTGCGCATTTCCTTCTCGTCTCAAGTGTTTTCAGTGACTATCTTATGCAAATCGTAGTAGGTGCGGATCGCCGAGACGCACCCTCGCAAGCGCGAATTTATTTGTCTTTCCTTTGCGGGGCGCATCTCGGCGATCTGCGCCTACTACAATTACAGAAGCTTGCTTGAACTATGCCGAGTGCAGCCTATCTT
>CAYXGN010000129.1:1500-5791 GCA_964464505.1 uncultured Prevotella sp. | reverse complement strand
GGTGCGCATCTCCTTTAGAAGAAGGCGGCTATCACTTCTGCGAAGACATCATTGGGCGAGACGCGGTTGAAGAGGTTCATGCTCGTGTTGAGTTTCAGCACATCAACATCGCTGCCCATAATGTCGCCGATGTCCTTCCCTTTGTGCAACAACAGGGCGCGGCAGCACTCCCGCAGGCGTTCGCCAAGGACAGGATGGGCAATGTAGGCACGCGCCTCCGCTTCGCCGTCAAGCCCATAGTATTGGGAGTTGTGGCTGTGGCCGAGTCCCTTTTGCTGTGGGAAGATGTACCAAATCCAATGACTGCGCTTGCGTCCTTCCTTTAACTCCCTAAGGGCTTGCGCATAGGCGAAGTCGTGTGCATCGATGAAGCGGTGGAGGTTGTAGTCGTGCTGCGCCACATACTCCTCAATCTTCTTGCGCACAGTGGCTTCAGTCTTGTACTTCGCCATTTCCTTCGGGTCCATCTCGAAGGCGAACAACTTGCCTTTCTTCTTTCCGTCAACCACTTCAAACTTGACGGCTTGGATTTTGATTTTCTTGTTATTGGTCATTGTTTCGATTTTTAAGATATTGCAAAGATAATCTAACCTTAATGTATAGACAAACTTTTACTTATGCGTTGTATAAGATGTAAGGTTTTTTTGTATAAGACAGTGCAAATGGTAGTCACTTGCCGAATATTGAGTCCAAGCGGTTCTTTTCCGCTCCATTGCCATACCAGCGCAGATTTATATAACCTTCGTCGGCATCGTGGCAGCCAAGTTCCACAGCCTTGCGCCAATGTTCAAGAGCCTTGTCGAGGTCTTCAGGATACAGTGTTCCCTGAGCCAGACTGGCAGCCATGGCATAGTGAGCCTTTGGATAGTCTGTCTCCAGACACTTTTCTAACCAATAGCGCGCCTTGTCAAAATCTTTTGTTACGACAGTGCCGTCATAGTAAATGCCGAACAACCTCCATTGCGAGTCTGTATGGCCTTTCTCTGCCGCTTCTTCGAGAAGGTCAATTCCTTTCTGCACGTTGTCGCCCTCGGCAGCATGGCGCAAATAACAAAGGGCGAGGTTGAAATAAGAGTCTATATAGCCAGCGGAAACCGATATTTCCAAATACTTCTTTGCATTTGGAATATCGTCAATTGTCTGATAGTAGACACCGAGGTTATGGGTGGCGGGAATCTCTCCTTTGTCGGAAGCCTTCTTCCACCACTCCACAGCCTTCTCCATATCTTGCTCCACCCCGTCACCTTGGTGGTAGCGGTTGCCGAGTTGGAACATGGCTGCCGGGTCTCCTTTCTCTGCTTCTGCGAGTGCTGCTGTCAAGGGTATGATGCCATACTCTTGCCATCGCTGCAATTCGTGCGCACGATTAACAAGAATGTCTGCCTTTTCCTCATCTGGTTCTACGCCTATTCCACATCTATACATCATTGCCAAATGGTATGCAGCGTGGACATCTCCATTGAGCGTTGCCCACTGGCAGTATGTTGCAGCCTTTTCATAGTCTAGCTCAACACCCCTTCCGAATTCATACATTTCGCCGAGCAAGGACACTTTCTCCGGGGTTACATCTAAATTATTACTGCGTTCAAGCAGCTCAAAAGCCTTCTTGTCATCCTGTTCCAAGTGCTTTCCAAGACTATAGCACAAATGCAGGCTGAACAGTGCATTGGGGTCGTCGCCTTCCGCTGCCTTCTGCAGCAACTCCATTCCGAGAGCCTCATCCTTTTCGAGACCGAAATCATAATCGGGGTTGGTTCTTGTCTCGGGGTCGTTCAGATAATTGGTGGCCAAAACAAACATGGCATTGGGATGGCCTTCATCGGCTGCCTTCTGTATGTAGCGCAATGATTTCTGCGGGTTGTTGAGTTCCTCGGCACTGTAATACAGTAGTCCAAGCATGAAGTCGGCATGGGGTTCACCTTCTTCTGCCAACTTCTCATACAGGTTCAATGCCCGGGGCAGGTCGCGCCCGTAAGCCTCGTTGCCGAGTCCTTGAGCATAAACCATGGCTTTCGGCCATCGGGCAGAGTCGTCGCCTGCAGCCAAGTCGCGGTTGACAAGAGCGATGACTTTGTCATACATGCCTGTATTTGTGTAGAAGTTGATTATATTCTGCCGCCGCTCCTGATAGTTTTCTTCCGTAAACTTCGCTTTCGATTCCTCCACACCCGGAACTCCTGCTGCCGAAGCTTGCTGATACCAATAGTCGGCTTGCTCCGGTTCGCAAAGAAAGTTGTATCTCTCTGCAAGGTGTAACATTGCTGTGGGTTCTCCGAGGTCGAAGGCTTTCTTAAAATAGTCGGCAAAGGAAGCCCATTCTATATCGGGGAAGACTTTCTGAAAGACAAAATCGCCCATAAGGCAATAGGCACAAGTGTCGTTTTCTGCCATACAGTCGCGCAAGTATTGCTCGGCAAGAGGTATGTCTCTTGGCACCACATTGCCCAAAATGCAGTGCGCCGCAAGTATTGCCTTTGCCTTCCGGCAACCTGCCTCCAACGCCTTCTGGCTATAAAAGTACGACTCCTCGTCATCTTCCTCTACGCCAATGCCGCGATAGTGCATTTGCCCCATTAGGTACAGTCCTTCTGGGTCATTCTCCTCTGCCGACTGTTTTGCCAAGCCGACGGCAATGAGGAGGTCGTCATCGGAGGGATGGCTGTTGAGTATTTCTTTGGCTTTCGCTGCCTTTTCTGCTGCTGTCATATTATATTATTTCTTCTTTTTTAGGAAAAAATGTAGTAGGCGCGGATCGCCTACTACGATTACTTGTATTTGGCCTTATTTATTCCTTAAAACGAGCCATGGTGCCACGCCGTGGTGCTTGTCTGTGCGATATTGCGCTGCCTCTGCGGTGAAATGGGCAGTGCCGTCGGGGGAGCGGTAGAAGCCGCTTTCATTGCCACCGGTGAGGTAGATGGCATCCACATAGCCATATTCCCGAAGGGCATCGGCAAAGTCCCAAAGCGTCTCGGGGTGGCGTGTCTCTACTATGTGGAGACGGTCGTCGGTAGTGCGCGCCAACGCCTTGCGCTCCACCTTACCGTGAAGGTAGAAACGCTTGGGGAGTTCGCCGTTCGACACAAGCATGAACTGGCGGAAGTAAGAGCCGTCACGGTCAACCATGTGTTCCTTCATACTGTCGAAACGCGAGATGCCGATAACCATATTGCCGCCTTCTATGGCGCAATAGCCGAGTCGCGATGCATCGCTCTGCTTCTCCTCGCCGTCAATGACCAGGCTACCGATATACTTGCCCGTGGCGGTGTAGTCGGCGGTGCGGGTGTACATCAGCACATTATGGTCGGCAGTGTCGGGTTCTTCGAGAGTAAGTTCCGCCTTCACATTGTTCATCTCATAAATATTGAGAGCCACGCCGAGCACAGAGTCTTTCTTCAGCACCACCTCCGATGTGCCGCCCTGCGCCTTCATGTTGTCGAGTTTCGTGATGTTGTCCTTTGGCGAGAGGGAGATGCTTACACCTATATTATAATAATAGTTGTAGAGGCGTATGCCCTTGTAGCACATCAACATTATCGCCGCCACGGCAACGAGCCAAAGAGCCCTTTTGCCCCATGTCCGCAGCGGACTGCGTTTCTCCACGATGGCGGATAAATCCATGTCGTCATCGCTCTCGATGGTGATAACCGGTTCCTCAAGAATCTCTTGCGAAGAAGCGTTGTTGTCGGTATCCTCAATGGTGAAGATGGGCTTCTCCTGTATGTTGTTGTCTTCTGTGTGTTTCATAATTTTTATATTTCCTGTTCCAAAATGGTTTTCAACTCTTTGAGGGCATCCTTCGATGCCTTCAACTTAAAGTTCTGGTGCATGCGGTGGTCCATAAGTTTTAGGTCCTGACTGGTGACGTTGATGGCATAGACGAAGTCTTTGTTCACAATCAGACTCTTGCCGACGCGGGCAAAGAAATTGCGCTTCAACTTACTCAATGCTTCTACAAAGTAGTGCAGTTGGAAGGTCATCGTCACCACCTCGCCATTGAAGAGGTGGACGTCGCAATAGTTGCCGGAAGCCTCGATGTAGGCGATGTCTTCCGTCGGAACCCGAAACAGTCCCACTGATGTAGAAATTTTTAGTTTTTCCATTTATTGTCGTTTTAGGTGACTTCTTTTTACTTCCTTACTTTTTCTTGCCGAAGATTGCGTCAATGACCATCTTCCCTATCTTCCTTTCCATTCCCGTCTTGGAAGTTGGGATGCCTGTCTCGCGGGCAAACTTCTGTTTTACTCGTGTGATGCCCAAAGCTCTGTTTAAGGAGAACGTAACTCCTGGA
>CAYXGN010000129.1:0-1400 GCA_964464505.1 uncultured Prevotella sp. | reverse complement strand
TGTGCTTGTATGAAACAGTGGGGAGAATGTATGAAATCATCGCAACCCTTCATTCAAGAACGTTCGGAGATGCAGATGAGTGATGCCATTGTCATCATTCCGGGTGAGCAGGGGTGTCATGGAGATGACATACTTGGGATAGTTGTCCTTGATGGCGCGCAAATTGCCAAACTCACGCTCTCTTGTCACTTCGTCGGCGATGATATATGAGGCTTGCACATAGGCACGCTGTCCGCCAGGTTTAGTGCAGACGAAATCAATCTCTCCGGCTTGCAGTTGCCCCACATACACTTGATAGCCCAAACGGACAAGTTGCTGATAGACTATGCCTTCTATGATTTTCTCTATATCTCCCTCTCTTGTTCCTCCTGCCAGCGCATTGCGGATGCCGTTGTCTTCAAAATATAACTTGTCGTTGGTCTCGAAGATTCGCTTGCCGTGAATGTCAAAACGGTTTACCTTATGCAGGATATAAGCATCGCAGAGGAACGAGATGTAGTTGATGACCACAGAGGAGGTCACATTCTCTCCTTGCGACTTCATATACTTCGCTATGCTGTTGGCAGAGATGAGCTTGCCCATATTGTCGGCAAGGAAGCGCACAAGATTTTCCAAGAACGGCACATTCCTTATGTGGTTGCGCATGATTACATCCTTCAAGAGCACAGTGTGATAGATGTCCGTCTGATATTCTCTCGCATCATCTTCATCCAAACCGATTTTGGCAAGACCGGGCAATCCTCCAAACTGGATGTATTTGGCAAGGGAATCATCGCTGTCTGCCAAACGGTGAAACTCAAGAAACTCCCTATAACTCAACGACTGGATATAAATCTCCTTATATCTGCCGCCAATGAGCGTACTCAGTTCGTTGCTCAGCATATGGGCATTGCTTCCCGTGATGATGATGTCCGTATTTGCCTCCGTGCGGTAGCTTCTCACTGTGCGTTCAAACTCCTTGATGTCCTGTATTTCGTCTATCAGGATATAGTTGTGCTTGCTTCGGTCGTAACGCTGCTCTATATAAGCATTGAGGTCCTGATAGGTCTGGATAAAGTCGAACTCGCGCTTTTCCTTGTCTATGTGAATGACATTGTTGTTGACTCCGTCCAGACGCTCACGCATAAGTTTCATCATGTAACTTTTGCCCACACGGCGCTGACCCACAAGGACAATTATCATCTCTTTGCCCAAGCACTTTTCTATTTTCTCAATGTAAAAGTTTCTTTCAATCAGTTGCATTTTATCTTTTATAAAAGAAATTCACTGCAAAAATACGGTTTTTATCTTTTATAAAAGACAAAACGCCAAGTTTTCTGCATTTTATCTTTTATAAACGATGCTTTTATCGCAATTCATAGCAGGCGCAGATCGCCGAGATGCAGCCTATCTTATGGCAA
>CAYXGN010000128.1:0-5819 GCA_964464505.1 uncultured Prevotella sp. | reverse complement strand
AAATATTTTTAATCGTGGCTGAAACAAAATACATCTTCGTCACCGGTGGCGTTGTGTCTTCCCTTGGTAAAGGCATCATCTCGTCATCAATAGGCAAACTCTTGCAGGCAAGAGGCTACAACATCACAATCCAGAAATTCGACCCCTACATCAACATCGACCCCGGCACTCTCAACCCCTACGAGCATGGCGAATGCTATGTGACTGCCGACGGAATGGAGACCGACCTCGACCTCGGACACTACGAGAGGTTTACAGGCATCCACACCTCGAAGGCCAACTCGCTGACGACGGGGCGCATATACAAAGCCGTCATCGACAAAGAACGCCGTGGCGACTACTTGGGAAAGACAATACAGGTGGTGCCGCACATCACCGATGAGATAAAGCGCAATGTGAAACTCCTGGGTCAGAAGTATCATTACGACTTCGTGATAACCGAGATTGGAGGCACCATCGGCGACATAGAGAGTGCGCCTTTCATGGAGGCGATACGCCAGATGAAATGGGAACTCGGCAAGAACGCCGTCAATGTGCACCTCACTTATGTGCCTTATCTGCGGGCAGCGGGAGAATTGAAGACCAAACCCACACAGCACTCCGTAAAGGAATTGCAGAGCGTGGGAATACAGCCCGACATCCTCATCCTCCGCACAGAGAAGCATCTCGACGAAGGAATACTCAAGAAGGTGGCACACTTCTGCAACGTGGATATTGACTGCGTGATACAGAGTGAAGACCTTCCCAGCATCTATGAAGTGCCGGTGAACATGCAAAACCAAGGCCTCGACACCGCCATTCTGCGCAAGATGGGCGTGGAGCCAGGCGAAAAGCCCACCTTGGGAGCATGGAAGACATTCCTCGAACGGCGCGAGAAAGCCAAAGAGATAGTGAATATAGGTCTCGTGGGAAAATACGATTTGCAGGATGCCTACAAGTCAATCCGCGAGAGTCTGTCGCACGCCGGCACCTACAACGACCATAAGGTGAAGATAACCTTCATCAACTCGGAGAACATCAACGAAGAGAATGTGGCTGAGAAACTGGCTGGACAAGACGGCATAATGATATGCCCGGGCTTCGGTCAGCGCGGAATAGAAGGTAAAATCGTCGCGGCACACTACACCCGCACGCACGACATTCCCACCTTCGGCATCTGCCTCGGCATGCAGATGATGGTCATCGAGTTTGCCCGCAACGTGCTCGGCTTCGCCGATGCCAACAGTCGCGAGATGGACGAGAAGACCCCTCACAATGTTATTGACATTATGGAGGAGCAGAAGAACATCACCAATATGGGCGGAACGATGCGTCTCGGAGCTTACGAATGTGTGCTGAGACAAAACTCACGCACCTTCGACATATATAAAAAGGAGCACATTCAGGAGCGTCACCGCCACCGTTATGAGTTCAACAACAACTTCCAGAAAGAATTTGAACGCGCTGGTATGCAGTGTGTTGGACGCAATCCCGAGAGCGACCTTGTGGAGATTGTGGAAATACCGGGACTCAAATGGTACATAGGAACACAGTTCCACCCTGAATATCAAAGCACGGTGCTGCAGCCCCACCCTCTCTTCCTTGACTTTGTTAAGACAGTGATAGAAAACAAATCGAAGTAAAAAGGGCGTTCCCCCTTACCTTATTTAATAGTAACAAACAAAAACATCGAAACGTGGATAAAAACAACATCATAGGTTTTGTTCTTATAGCTGCCGTACTCATAGGTTATGGCATCTGGGCACAACCTTCTGCCGAGGAGCAGGCTGCGGCACGCCGGCAGGACTCAATAGAAACTGTGGCAAGACAAAAAGCCGAAAAGGAAGCGAAACTTGCTGCACAAGAGAGAGAGCAAGAGGCAAAAGCCGCTGCCGAAGCCGACACCGCAGCACTCTTCCACTCTGCCCTTAAAGGCACAGCCCAAGACGTAGTGCTCAAAAACAAGAACGTGGAACTTACCGTCAGCACCAAGGGTGGTGTCGTGGCAAAAGCAGTGGTGAAGGGCTTTGAAGACCGCAACGGCAACAAGGACGTGACCCTGTTCGATGCAAAGACACAGAGTCTGAACTTCGCCCTGGCAGCCAAGGAAATGAACATCAACACTGCCGACTTATACTTTGTGCCTACAAACCACACAGACTCCACCGTGACGATGACGGCAACGGCAGGCAACGGCAAGAGGCTTGTCATTGACTACGTTTTGGGCAAGGACTATATGCTTCACACCAAGTTGCAAGCAATCGGACTCTCTGGGGCTTTCGCACCTTCCACAACGATGATGGATGTGCAATGGAGAGACAAGTGCAAGCAGCAGGAGCGCGGTTTTACGTTTGAAAACCGCTATGCCTCACTCACCTATCACTTTACCGACGGAGGCACAAAATACCTCTCGGAGACAAGCAAGGAAACCGACAAGACGATAGAAGACAAGATTGACTGGGTGGCATTCAAAAACCAGTTCTTCTCGGCAGTGATGATAGCAAAGCACGACTTTGCAGAAAATTCACTTATGACGAGCGTTCCCCAGGAAAAGGGCTCGGGCTTCCTGAAACAGTATGAAGCCAAGATGAAGACTTTCTTCGACCCCTCAGGCAAGACTCCTTCAGAGTTTGACTTCTACTTCGGTCCCAACGACTTCCGTCTCCTGAAGCGTGTCGAGAAAGAAAGCAACTTCGACAAAGACCTCGAGATGCAGCGTCTTGTCTACCTCGGATGGCCTCTCTTCCGTATCATCAACCGCTGGTTTACCATCTATGTGTTCGACTTCCTAACAGGCCTGAACATCAATATGGGTATTGTGCTCATCCTCATCACGCTGCTGCTGAAACTCATCACCTACCCGTTGGTGAAGAAGAGCTACATGAGTTCGGCAAAGATGCGTGTACTGAAACCGAAACTCGAAGAGGCAACGAAGCAATACAACAAACCCGAAGACCAGATGCAGAAGCAGCAAGCCATGATGGCGGAGTATGCCAAATACGGCGTTTCGCCGTTGTCGGGATGCCTGCCCATGCTTATTCAGTTCCCCATTTGGATTGCGATGTTCAATTTCGTGCCTAACGCCATACAACTGCGCGGGGAGAGTTTCCTTTGGATTGAAGACCTTTCCACCTACGACCCCATCATAGAATGGAACACCAACCTCTGGCTGATAGGCGACCACCTGTCGCTCACCTGCATCCTTTTCTGCGTTGCCAATATCCTCTACTCGCTGATGACAATGCGCCAGCAGCGCGACCAGATGGTGGGGCAGCAGGCAGAACAGATGAAGGTGATGCAATGGATGATGTTCCTCATGCCGGTGATGTTCTTCTTCATGTTCAACGACTATTCGGCAGGACTCAACTTCTACTATTTCATCTCTCTCTTCTTCAGTGCCGCAATAATGTGGACCCTGCGCAAGACCACCAACGACGAGAAACTCCTCGCCATCCTCGAAGCAAGGTATAAGGAGAACAAGAACAACCCCAAGAAGGCGAGCGGACTGGCTGCACGACTGCAAGCCATGCAGGAACAGCAACAGGAGTTGCAGCGCAAGCGCGAAGAACTGGAACGCAAACGCAAGGGACTGCGATAAAAGACTAAAGGTGGGATTTTCATTAGAGCCCACCTTTTATTTAATCACCTTTTGTATAGACGCATGAACAAATATTTATCTCTGGCTGTCGCAATCGTTTTGAGTTGCAACAGTTTGAAAGCACAAACAATGATTGGCAAGACCACTGACATCAATCAGATAACCACCGGCGACCGCATGACTCCGGAGACTCTCTGGGCTATGGGAAGAATTGGCGGAGCCGCAGCATCGCCCGACGGTAAGAGCATTGTCTACCAGGTGGCTTACTACAGCATAAAGGAGAACAAAAGTCACAGGATGCTTTACACTGTCGATGCCAACGGGAAGAACACCCGCACACTGACCACCACGGCAGCAAACGAGAGCGATGCGGCATGGATAGCAGGCGGACAACGCATTGCCTTCCTCTCCGACGGACAGGTGTGGAGTATGAAGGCTGACGGCACCGACCGACAGAAACTCACCAATTCCGACATAGAAATAGAAGGTTTCCGCTTCTCGCCTGACGAGAAGAAGGTCATCTTGATAAAGTCGCTACCCTACCACGAAAGCATAAAGCAAAACCCGGACGACCTGCCTCTGGCGACAGGCCGACTCGTCACCGACCTTAATTACAGACATTGGGACCATTATGTGGAGTCAATCCCTCACCCCTTCGTGGCGAATGTTACTGCCGACGGAATCGACAACGGCATCGACATAATGGAGGGCGAGCCTTACGAATGTCCGATGGCTCCCTTTGGAGGCATAGAGCAACTGGCGTGGAGTCCCGACTCAAAGACCATTGCCTACACTTGTAGAAAGAAGACAGGCGTGGACTACGCCGTCTCCACCGATTCCGACATCTATCTTTACGACCTTGCCTCGGGCACTACACGCAACCTCTGCAAGCCCGCAAACTATAAAGAGCCTGCCGTGGATGCCACCAAGACGATGAAACACCAAGCCGTGAACCATCAGAAAGAGGACTGCAATGTGGGTTATGACACCAATCCGCAGTTCTCCCCCAACGGCAAATATGTGGCGTGGCTGTCGATGGAGCGCAACGGATATGAAAGCGACCGCAACCGACTCTGCATCTACGACCTTACGAATGGAGAGAAGTCTTATGTCACGGAAGCCTTCGACTCGAATGTCGATGACTTCTGCTGGGCAGCAGATTCAAAAACCCTTTATTTCATAGGGTGCTGGCACGCCTGCGTGAACATGTATCAGACAAACCTTAAAGGAGAACTCAAACAACTCACCGACGACTGGATGGACTTCGGTTCTGTGCAACCATTGGGCTCCACAGGAAAACTGCTTGCCTCGCGCCACAGCATCTCCCAAGCCGACGAACTGTATGTTGTCACCCCGGGGAAAGATGTGAAGCGGACGAAAGTAAACCAACTCACCTTCGAGAATGAGGCTTTCTACAAGCATCTCGAATTAGGGAAAGTGCAGCAACGATGGGTGGAGACTACTGATGGCAAGCAGATGCAGGTGTGGATTGTCCTTCCCCCGCATTTCGACCCCAACAAGAAATATCCCACATTATTATTCTGTGAGGGAGGCCCTCAGAGTCCTGTGAGCCAGTTCTGGAGCTATCGTTGGAACTTCCAGATAATGGCAGCCAACGACTATGTCATCGTTGCCCCCAACCGTCGCGGCTTGCCCGGTTACGGTTCGGAATGGAACGAGGAAGTGTCCGGCGACTGGACAGGACAGTGCATGAACGACTATCTCTCTGCCATTGACGATGCCGCGAACAACCTTCCCTATGTCGACAAAGACCGTTTGGGTTGTGTCGGCGCAAGTTTCGGAGGCTTCTCCGTTTACTATCTTGCGGGTCATCACGACAAACGCTTCAAGGCTTTCATCGCACACGACGGTGCTTTCAATCTGGAATCGATGTATACCGACACCGAGGAAGCGTGGTTCTCCAATTGGGAGTATGATGATGCCTACTGGAACAAGGACAAGACAGAGCGTGCCAAGCGCACTTACGAGAACTCCCCCCACCGTTTTGTAGACAAATGGGACACTCCAATCCTCTGCATACACGGCGAAAAGGACTATCGCATCAATGCCAACCAAGGCTTCGGGGCTTTCAATGCGGCACGTCTGCGCGGCGTTCCTGCCGAACTCCTCATCTTCCCCGATGAAAACCACTGGGTGCTGAAACCCCAAAACGGTATCCTTTGGCAGCGCACCTTCTTCGGTTGGCTCGACAAATGGTTAAAGGCTGGTTCTGAAAATTCCC
>CAYXGN010000127.1:0-5837 GCA_964464505.1 uncultured Prevotella sp. | reverse complement strand
GGTGCTCTGTCGATGACGGTTATTGCCCCGAGCGGTGCTTTTATGTCTCTGTAGCACGGAGTCTTGCCGCTCCACGGACTGCCATAGAGCCACGCCGCGCCGTGGATGATTCGGATTATCGGGTTGTCGTCGTTCATCAGGTCGCAGTGGTCGATATTGCGCAACCACAATGCTGTGTGTGTGCTCTTGCCCGTTCCGCTCTTTGCCGTGAAGGCATAGGCGAAGCCTTTGTGCCTCACCACCGAGGCGTGCATCAATAAAGTCTGATGAAAACTGCTGCTGAAGGCGAACGCCAGCATGAATGCATTGTTAAGTCCGTAACTCTTCATGACGCTGTTGCCGTTCAATGCGCAACGGTAGGAGGAGAAGTCTTTGCCGGCTTTGAGCAGGCAGCAAACCCTTCCCGAAGTGTCCTTGATGACAAACTGATAACCACCGCCGTTGATTTCGTCGACGATGATGTCGCCATTGCCGGTGTCGAAGACCTTTATCCTTCTTGTCCTATACTTGGCAGTGGGTTTTGTGGTTTTGTCAATTGTGAGGGTGAAAAGCAAGTCATCGGTGGCGTTGCCTTTGAAGTTGTCCATCGAAGGCAACAGGTAGAGGCAGGTGTCGCCCGCCGTATAGCACACTTTAAGGGAGAAGTCTGCTATACGGAAGAAGGAGCAAAGCGCTCTGCTTGCTGTCTTGGGTTTAGAAATTTGGTCTCGGTCCATTCATGCCGTCCCTTTTAGACCCTTTACCCATCGGCATCTGTGGCCGCTCTTTCTTTTCCTTTGCGCGAGGCTCCGTCTTCATCTCGTCCTCGCTGGGGATGATGGGATAGAATCCGAAGTCGGTGGATTCTATGTATTTCACGATGTAGTTGCCCTTTGTGGTGTAGCGCCGTTTCATTGCCACATATTTCTTCTCTGCCTCCTTGCGCGTCTTGGCGTAGACGGTGATGCACGTGGGGTGGGGCACACCTGTTTTTTTAAGGTAGTCGCGGAGTTGATAGGAGTAATTGTCGCGACTGTACAGGAAGCCGGTCTTTACATCCGTCCAGGCGGAGTCAACCTCCTGTATGTCGGTAAGATAAACCGTTGAGTCATTGAATGATGCGGCAAAACCGTACATGTATAACTTTGTGCATTGGCTCTCTGCCATCGAGAAGGAGGCTGCCAATGCGAAGGCGGCAACTAAAAATAATCGTAATCTCATTTTTCCTTTGTGTGTTTGTTATTTCCCAAGGAAGTCCTTGAGGACTCTGCTTTGGGTGTTTTTCCTTAATTTCTTTATGGCTTTGTTTCTTATTTGTCTTACGCGTTCTCTTGTCAAACCGTATTCCCGTCCTATCTCTGCCATCGTCTTTTCGTCTTGTCCGATGCCGAAGACAGCCTCGATTATGGTGCGCTCCCTTTCGTCAAGACAGTCCAAGGCGCGCTTCAACTCCTCCTGCAACGACGCTGTCAGCAAGGCATTGTCGGCGGAAGGCTGTTGCTGCGAGGTGATGATGTCGATGACGGTGTTGCTGCTCTCGCCCGTTGCTGTCTGTGCGTCGACAGACACATGGCGCGCGTCGCCCAAGAGTGCTGTCTCTATGTTCTCGGGAGAGAGGTCGGTCTTGTCGGAGATTTCATGGATGCTGGGGCGTCGCTCATGCTCCTGCTCGAAGATGTCGGCTTCCTTCTTTATCTTCCTGAGCGACTCGGCTTGGTTGGCAGGTATTCGCACTATTCTTCCTTGTTCGGCGATGGCTTGCTCGATGCTTTGGCGTATCCACCACACGGCATAGGAGATGAACTTCACGCCCTTGGTGTCGTCAAACTTCTCCGCAGCCTTGATGAGACCGATGTTGCCCTCGTTGATAAGGTCAGCCAATGCCAGCCCTTGATTCTGGTAATGCTTGGCAACGGAGACAACGAAACGCAGATTGGCCTTGGTGAGCTTCTCCAGTGCCTCCCTGTCGCCCTCTTTAATGCGTTGTGCCAACTCCACCTCTTCTTCGGGCGAGAGCAACTTCTCCTGTGCTATCTCGCGCAGGTAGGCAGTGAGGGCTTCACTGTCTCTATTGGTTATTGTCGGTGTGATTGTCAGTTGCCTCATTGGTGTGTTTTGGATAATCGCTTCTTGCAAAATTAGCGATTTATATTTGTTTAGGCAAACATTTCAGGTGTAATTAGCTTGAAAAAGGACAAAAGACCCACCTGACAAGAAACGCCCTGTAAGAACAACTACAACCTCAAAAGTCATACATTGGGGTTTACAGTTGCCCTTACAGGGCGCAGGTTGATGATGTGTTCTCAACCCAGGGTGCCGCCTCTTCGCTGTTGCTTCGAGGCTCTGCCATGGGCTATGTATAGCTGCCCTTTACCTTTACTTTTCCGCTTCGCGCCGGTGACCGTTGGTTCAGGGCGTGTTAGTTCTCATCAAGGGGAATGGCGAAGTAAGCCTTCTTTCCAGTCGGATAGACGCCCTGGACATAGAGCACAGGGTCTTTGCTTGTGGAAGCCTCTTTCACCACAGTCTGCAAGTCTTCGATACTCTTGATGGTGCTGTCGTTGACACGCTGGATGATGAAGCCCTTGGTGATGCCGCAGTCCTTGAGTTTGCCTGCATTCACCTTAATCACTTCAATGCCATAGCCAATGTTGAGTTGCTGTTTCTGTGCATCGGTGATGGCGCGATAGTTGCCGCCAAGCACATCGAGGTCGGCTTTCTTCACCACCTGAGTGTTGCCCTGCTCGTTCTTGAGAGTCACGCTCTTTGTGTATTTCTTCTTGTCGCGTAGATAAGTGATTGTAACCTTGTCGCCGGGACGCTTCTTGGCGAGATATTCCTGAAGTTCAGCCATCTTGTTCACTTCCTTGCCGTCGATGGCAGTGATTACGTCGCCCTCTTTCAGTTCGGCTTCTTCCGCGGCACTCTCTTCTGTCACCTTGGCTACATAGATGCCTTCCATTGTGCCGAGGTCAATCTCCTTGCCCTGGTCTTTCTGAGCGTCCACATAGTTCTTGACATCCTGGCCTTGAATGCCGATGACTGCTCTCTGCACGGTGCCGTACTTCTTCAAGTCGTCCACCACCTTGTTCATGATGCTTGTAGGAATGGCAAAGCCATAGCCGCTGAACGAACCCGTCTGCGAGTAAAGCATGGCGTTGATGCCTATCAGTTCGCCACGGGTGTTCACCAAAGCTCCTCCCGAGTTGCCGGGGTTGATGGCAGCATCGGTCTGGATGAACGACTCCACACCGTTCTGATAGAGCGAGCGACCCTTTGCACTCACGATACCTGCTGTGACAGTGTTGGTAAGGTTGAAGGGGTTGCCCACTGCCAACACCCATTCGCCCACCTTTATGTCTTCGCTGTTGGCGATGGTTATTGCGGGGAGGTTCTTGCCGTCAATCTTTATGAGGGCGAGGTCGGTGGTCTTGTCGGTGCCTATGATGCGGGCAGAATACTCTTTGTTGTCGTTGAGGGTGACGGTGAGTTCGTCAGCGTCGGCAACGACATGATTGTTGGTCACAATATAACCGTCGGCAGAGATGATGACACCGGAACCAGAGCCTTGCTTCTTCGGGGTGCGCACGCTGCGCTTCTGCTTGCCGCCGTTGCCTTGGTTAGGATTGCCGAAGAAACCGAACGGGTCGCTGAAGAAGTCGGAGAACGGGTCGCTCTCCACTTCCACGGTTTGTATCTTGGAATTCTTTGTGCTCAAAATGTGAACAACAGAAGGGAGTGACTTCTCCGCAGCGTAGGTCAAGTCGACGGGTTGTGCCGGCACGGCAGCGGAAGCGGCAGGAGTGGCGTTTACCTTTATCAATGTTCCTGTAGAAAAGGCAAAGGCAAGAGCGCTCATTGCCACAACCAAATACTTTGAATACTTTTTCATTGTTTTCCTGTTATTAATTTATGTTTGTTACTTTCACCTTATTATAATAAGCCCACTCTGCCTGCCTTGTCAATGGATAAGCAAACTCCATAAAGGGTGTTGAAACAGGCAGCCGCTCGGGCTTTACCATTGCAAAAGTAGGGTCAAATTTTGTAAATATGCCATTTTGACACACTACTTTATCCCATTTTAACACTCTGATTTAACATATTAACGGCTGTTAGAATACAGCCTACCCATTTTTACGTTTCTTTTCAAACCATAGTAGGCGCGTATCTCCGAGACGTGCCCCTAAAAGGATTTGGTGCATGGGTGAGTCTCGGAGATACGCACCTACCAGATTTTGTTATTCCCTTATGCGACTATAAATATCATCAAACACCTTTCGCAGTTGCTCCGCATTGCTGATAGTCTCTCTAATCTCTTTTAGTTTTGCCTCATTGGGAGAGTTGGGAATCCAGAGTTTCATGTAACCGCTGTTGGAATACTTCTCGGTGACGTGTTGCAGGAAGCGTTGCCATTGTTCCTCGTGCGACTTTTCGGGATAATGGTCGATGCCGTATTCCACGGCTCTTGTGAACACCGTCATCGCGTTGAGGTCGCGGTCGGCTTCGGCAACAATCTTGCCATAGATGCTTCGCGGAGTGTGCGATGCCGATGCCCGATGGTCCTCAACAGCCTCTTTTATTATCTTTATCTTTTCCTCCGAGAACCATCGCCGCAGTCGGCGGTCTGCCACGACAATCTTACCGCTGCGAAGGTGATGCACAGCCCGGGGACCCTCAAGTCCCAAGTCATGATAGGCAGCGATGACGTAAACCATGTTGATGTCAGCCCCAGTCTTTTCGGCAAGAGCCAAAGAATTCTTGATGACCCTGTTCACATGGGTCAGGTTGTGGGCCTTGTCGAAAGCGTTGTATTTGGGGAGAATGCTTTGCTCGACGAACTCCATAAGGTCGAGACTAACATGGCGGGTGTCTGTCATATAGTGATTGCTTTTGCTTGCAAAATTAATTCATTATCAGTAATTTTGCAAGAACAAATTATAGTTTTTGCTTATATGGATGAATCTTGTGTTAAGGTAAACTCCGCCAAGGCGTGGCTTCTGGCTGCCCGCCCCAAGACACTCACTGCGGCGGCTGTGCCTGTCATGATAGGGGCTTCGGCGGCTTTCGCTCTCTTTGGCAGTGACATTCGTGTAGTCCCTGTTGTCTTGTGCCTGCTCTTTGCTTTGGTGATGCAGATTGATGCCAACTTCGTGAACGACTACTTCGACTTTATGAAAGGCACCGACGATGAGCAACGCCTAGGACCTAAGCGTGCTTGCGCACAGGGATGGATTACGGCATCGGCAATGCGCAAAGCACTCCTTCTCACCACCGTCATAGCGTGCCTTATCGGTTTGCCATTGGTGTGTTACGGCGGTTGGGAGATGATTCTCGTGGGATTGGCTTGTGTCCTTTTCTGCTTCCTTTACACCATTTCGTTTTCCTACATAGGTTTGGGCGATGTGCTGGTAGTCGTCTTCTTCGGCGTTGTGCCAGTCTGCCTTACCTTTTGGCTCGCCTCGCCTCCACAGCCATTGCTTACCATAACTCTTCCTATTATTGCCTTTTCTATAGCCTGCGGACTTGTCATCGACACTCTGTTGATAGTGAACAACTATCGTGACATCGACAACGACCGCCGCACGGGGAAGCGAACCCTTATCGTAAGGGTAGGGAAGCGCGGCGGACTGTGGCTCTATCTGCTGTGCGGCGTTGTCGCTGCACTCGTCCAGTCTTTCTTTGCCTGGTGTTTCGGTTTGTGGGCAATGTTGCTGACATTGCTTTATATCCCTTTGCACGTCATGGCTTTTGTCGAGATGAAGCGCATCGACAAAGGGCGTGAACTGAACAGGGTACTTGGCTTGACAGCAAGAAACATTTTCCTCTATGGCGTTCTCGTTACAATAGGGTTTGTAATG
>CAYXGN010000126.1:0-5908 GCA_964464505.1 uncultured Prevotella sp. | reverse complement strand
TTATTGCAGGATTGTTTCGGCGAGTGCTTCTGGCGACACGAGAGTCTGTTCGCCGGTTTCCATGTTTTTAAGAGTGAACTTTCCTTCTGCCATTTCCGTCTCGCCGGCAAGGACGACGAAGGGGATGTGCTTGGCGTTGGCATAAGCCATCTGTTTCTTCATCTTCACGCTGTCAGGGAATATCTCTGTGCGGATACCGCGGTTGCGGCAGAGAGCAACCACGGGCAAGCAATAGGCTGTCTCCTTTTCTCCGAAGTTGATGAACAGCAGTTGGGTGCCATTGACTGCCTCCTTGGGGTAAAGGTCGAGACCGTTAAGGACATCGTAGATGCGGTCGGCACCGAAAGAGATGCCTACCCCACTCAATCCCGGCATCCCGAAGATACCCGTGAGGTTGTCGTAGCGGCCGCCGCCGGTGATGCTGCCTATCTGCCAGTCAAGAGCCTTGACTTCGAAGATGGCACCGGTGTAGTAGTTGAGTCCACGGGCGAGGGTAAGGTCGAGGTCAATAACATTGTTCATCTTCGTTGTTTTCAGCACATCGAGGATAAACCTTATCTCCTCCACTCCCTTCTGCCCTGTTTCCGAGTCGGCGAGGACGCGGCTGATGACATTGAGTTTTTCTTCGTTCTTGCCTGTAAGTGCTATTATGGGTTGCAACTTCCGGATGGCTTCTTCCGCGATGCCGTCGGCACGAAGTTCGTCGTTCACCTTGTCGATGCCAATCTTGTCGAGTTTGTCTATTGCGACAGTGATGTCGACAATCTTGTCTGCCTCGCCTATCACCTCGGCTATACCGGTAAGGATTTTACGGTTGTTTATCTTTATTGCTACACGAATGCCGAAACGTGTGAAGACAGTGTCGATAATCTGCATCAACTCCACCTCATTGAGCAGGGAGTCGGAGCCAACGACATCGGCATCGCACTGATAGAACTCGCGATAGCGACCCTTTTGCGGACGGTCGGCACGCCAGACAGGTTGTATCTGATAGCGTTTGAAAGGCAACTGGAGTTCTTCTCTGTGCATCACGACATAACGCGCAAAAGGAACGGTGAGGTCGTAGCGCAAACCCTTCTCGCACAACCGCGAAGCAAGATGCAACGGGTTGCGCTCATTGAGTTCTTCGTCGGTCACCTTTCCTAAGAAGTCGCCGGAATTGAGAACCTTGAAAAGGAGTTTGTCGCCCTCTTCTCCATACTTGCCCATAAGGGTCTGGAGGGTCTCCATTGCTGGAGTCTCTATCTGCTGGAAGCCATAGAGGGCATAGACATCACGGATAGTGGAGAAGATATAGTTGCGCTTTGCCATCTCTATTGGCGAGAAGTCGCGAGTTCCTTTCGGTATGCTGGGTTTTGCCATATTGTAGATTTATTTGCGGACAACAGTCTGCTCGCGGTCGGGACCGATGGAAATGATGCGGATGGGAGTTTCGAGATATTCCTCAATGAAAGCCACATAGTCCTTGAATTCCTGGGGGAACTGGTCTTCGGAAGTGAACTTCGTCATGTCGGTCTGCCATCCCTTAAACTCCTTATAGACGGGTGTTACGCCTTCGATGTCGAAAGGAAGGTCGGTGGTCTGCTCGCCGTTTTTCAGCCGATAAGCCACACACGCCTTGACAGTGGGGAAGCTGTCAAGCACGTCGCTCTTCATCATGATAAGTTCTGTGACGCCGTTTATCATGACAGAATATTTGAGTTGTACGAGGTCGCACCAACCGCAACGGCGCTCACGGCCAGTGACAGCACCGTATTCATGACCCAAGTCGCGAATTTTTGCTCCTGTCCCGTCGAAAAGTTCTGTCGGGAAAGGTCCCGAGCCCACGCGAGTGCAGTAGGCCTTCATGATGCCATAGACACTGCCCACGCGGTTGGGACCTACGCCAAGACCGATGCAGGCACCGGCACAGATGGTGTTGCTCGAGGTGACATAAGGGTAAGAGCCGAAGTCCACATCGAGCATCGTGCCCTGTGCTCCTTCGCAGAGTACAGTCTTTCCCGAGCGCAAAGCCTTGTTGATTTCGTGCTCGCTGTCCACAATCTGGAACTGCTTGATGTATTCTATGCCTTCCATCCAAGTCTTCTCCACTTCGGTTATATCGAAATCGGTGTAGCCGTAGGCAGCAATCTGCTTGAGGTGGGCAGCCTTGTGCTTGGCATATTTCTCTTCAAAGTTATCGAGGATGTCGCCTACGCGGAGACCGTTGCGGCTCACCTTGTCGGTGTAGGTGGGACCGATGCCCTTTCCCGTTGTGCCCACTTTGTTTTTGCCTTTCGACGCTTCTATGGCGGCATCAAGGACACGGTGTGTAGGCATTATAAGGTGTGCCTTCTTGGAGATGTGGAGACGGCTCTTGAGGTCGTGCCCGCTCTTTTCCAAGTCCTTTGCCTCACTCATGAACAGGTCGGGAGCCAGAACAACGCCGTTACCGATGATATTTACCTTGCCACCCTGAAAGATTCCCGACGGAATGCTGCGGAGGACGTATTTCTCTCCTTCGAATTCCAGTGTGTGGCCGGCATTGGGACCGCCCTGGAAGCGTGCTATGACATCGTATTTGGGAGTCAGCACATCAACGACTTTACCTTTTCCTTCGTCGCCCCACTGCAGTCCGAGCAGGACATCCACTTTTCCTGTATTCATTGTCTGTTTATTTATTGTTTACGGTGGGATTTTTCAGCCCCCACCTTGAGTTTTTTCGATGTTTTCCTTTCACGCTTCAAGCGGTTCTGGCACAAAGAGCAGATTCCGTAGACATACAGGGAATAGCAATCCTTGCGGAATCGCCTGAGTTTTGCGTTCGACAGAGCCTTGCTGACTTCCGGGATATCGGAATCGGTTACCTTGCCGCAGACAGTGCAAATCAGGTGGCAATGGTTGTCCGACGCATAACAGGCTTCATACTTCGTACCTGACTGAAAGCGATGCCTCACCACCAACCGCAACTCGATGAAGAGCCTGATGGCGTTGTAGAGTGT
Source organism: uncultured Prevotella sp. (assembly GCA_964464505.1). GTDB lineage: Bacteria > Bacteroidota > Bacteroidia > Bacteroidales > Bacteroidaceae > Prevotella. The sequence continues at coordinate 2,927 of CAYXGN010000126.1, read as the reverse complement.
CGCCCTGCTTACAAGAAATTTCTTCTCTGTCAGTTTCACAATGAGTTCTTCCATCGTGAAATAGCCTCCCGTGTCGTAGATGGCATCCAGGATGGCGTAACGCTCTGGTGTTTTGCGACATTTGTTTGTCTCGAGGTAATTCGTCAAAATTCCTCTTACTGTCTCTTTTACGCTATGCAAATTTACTAATTCCATTTAGTAGATTGTCCGCTCTGTTTGGCTTTAATATATTTTAACCCTTACAAAAACTTTTGATGATGCCCTCACCTATTTCTTCGCATTTTGAGTCGACCCCGATAAAGCGCAGCAGGCAATTGTAAGCCGTCTGCCTCAGTCCTCCTCTTGCGGAAGTCAAGTCGTTCTTCACAGCCTTTGTTATCGCATCGGCCACTTCTCCGTTGCAGCAAGACATCTTCGGCAGCAGCCTGCTAAGGGTGTTGTAGGAACACATGCGATAGAGTTCGCTGTCATCAGCCAGCCATTCCACAGCCAAATCAAGGGCGAAGGGCAATTTCCTGAAAAGGTGGAAGGCGCACATCTCTGCCTCTTCCGTTGTCTTGACGGAAGCCATCCACTCCCCGGCAAGGGCTTTGTCCATTTGCGCTGGAGGCATAATCATGGTGGCCAGGATGCGGCATTCCCTGATGTTCTCGCTCCATAAAGCCTTGGCAAGGGCGGAGTCCTCCCCATATTCCGAAGCCATGAGTCGCAGATGATTGTTGGAAACGCCCCAGATTAGATGATAAGGCAATCCTTTGTCGCGCAGCGACTGCGCCACTTCTCCGTTCATATACAAGCGGAAGTTGCGCTTTATCTCCTTGAGTTTTTCTTCTGTCTGCTTCATGGGTTTATAGTTTATAATCAAAGGGTTTGAAGACAATGGCTAAAGAAAAGAATACTCTTTTGAATAGCGCATCATCTGTTGCTCGTAGGTCTCCGAATAATCGAGAGTGACATCAGTCACCTTTCCCTTCTCGTCCTTCTGCAAGTTCATCTTGGGGTTGAGGAATCCCTTGTAGGGGGCAATCCCCAGTTTTGCGTATCTCTCAAGGATTTCCTTGTGCAGCTCCGGGTCTACCTTTATTCCATAGGTCTCCACCATCGTCTTTGCCGCTTCATAATCGCCCTCGCTCTTTATGCGCTGTATCTCCGCAAGGAGGTGCGCGAAAGCCTTCCTGAGGAGAGGGTAATCACGGATTACGGTGAAGGTCTTGCCCTCCGTCTTTGTCAACGCCACCGCCTCGGGATAGTGCTTGATCACCCAATGGGCAATGAGAGCGCGGTTGCGCATGTGGGCTTCCTGTATCTGGCAGCCGGGTTTTATGCGTGTCAGTTGCGTCATCAGTCCGTTCATCATATAGGTGTAATACTGCGACTTGTAAGCCTCTGCGTCGGCAACGAGACCAAGTTGCTGCATCTTCGGGTCGGCAATATAGTAAAGGCCGAACAGGTCGGCACGCGCCTCCTCTATCGTGTCGCTGTAAGCCTTGAGAGCGTCGGGACTCGTTGTCGGCAGCAACTTGCCGCTGCCGTGACCGAGACATTCGTGCAAATCGGTGTGCAAGTCATCGCAGAGGTCGCCCCACTTGTCGATTATCGCGCGTGTGGCATCGTCAACGACAAACTCGTCAAGGAAACCGTTGCCCCTGGAAGCCATGTTGTAAGCGTGGGTAAGGTTGGCTATTGTGATGCTCTTCGACCCGTGCGCCGCCCTAATCCAGTCGGCATTGGGCAGGTTTATCCCGATGGCAGTGGAGGGATACTCGTCGCCGCCGAGCATCGCCGCGCAGACAACATTGGCAGTCACTCCCACCACCTTCTCCTTCTTGAATCTTTTGTCTACGGGCGAGTTGTCCTCAAACCACTGCGCGTTGCCGCTTATTGTCTGCGTGCGCTTTGTGGCTTCCAAATCCTTGAAGGTGACAATGCCCTCCCACGACCCTTTTATGCCGAGCGGGTCGCCGTAGACCTCGATGAAGCCATTGATGAAATCCACCTGTCCCGACTGCTCTTTCAGCCATTCGATGGAATACTCGTCGAAGACTTTCAAGTCGCCCTTGTTATAATAATCCATAAGCAGACCGATTACTTTCCGCTGCTGTTCGTTTTCAGCCACGCCGGAAGCCTTCTCCAGCCAATGAATTATTTGCTTTATGGCTTCGCCGTATTTGCTTTCTGAAGTCCACGCTTCTTCCGTGATGCCGTTCGTGTCTTTCTTCAAAGTGGTGTTCAGTCCATAGGAAACGGGCTGCGGGTCATTGCTTTTGCGCATGGCTTCGTAATACTCCTCCACCTCGTTCTCGGCAACACCCTCATAGTAGTTGCAGGCAGAGGTCTTTACAAGGTCGTCGCCCTCTTTCTTGTTCACGCGCATGGGGAGAACATCCTTGCAGAAGATGACGGGCAGGAGTTCGTCCAGCAAGTCATCTGCGGTCTCCCCTTCTCTTAGAGGCAGCAAGCCTTCGTCTGTGCTTTTCACCATTTGGACAAAGGCTTCTTCGGAAAAGTCGGGGTGCAGCTTGTCGCAGCCGTAGTGGTGGTAGATGCCGTTGGAGAACCACACGCGCTTCAGATAGACCGCGAGAGCCTGGAAATCCTTGTCGTCACGGCAGCCCAGGAAGTTGGCATAAATCGCCTCAAGCACCTTCCTTATGCGCAGGTTATACTTCCCCATCTGGTCGGTTGTGATGTCACGCCCGCACAGTGTCGCCTTTGCAAGACAATAGATATAGAGCTTCTGGTTTAGCGACAAGTGCTCAAACCCCTTTACGCTATATCTTAAAATCTGCAAGTCGGCAAACTTCTCTCCGCAATATTCAAATTCTTCAGTCATCTTAATTGTTTTTATAGTGGGTGTAATGTAGTAGGTGCGGATGCTTTTCTCCTTTCTCCTCCCCTACAGGGGAGGTCGGGAGAGGCTTGGGGAG
>CAYXGN010000125.1:0-5912 GCA_964464505.1 uncultured Prevotella sp. | reverse complement strand
CGGGTGTCGCTGCCCATAAAGGTGCAGTAAGCCCCGCCGTTGCCGTCCTTATATTTATAGAAGAAATTGCCTTTATAAGGCTTGCCCTCGCCCGTGACCTCATAGTTGCTGTTGATGGTGTAGTCGGTGTAATAGGTGGTGTAGGTCACTCCTTTGGGGACATAATAGACGAAGTCTTCGGGATTCTTCTTCAACTCAATGTCTTTGGAGTAGCCATACATACTGCCCACATAGTCGTGCACCACATGGCGTTCATAACTCGCAAGACTTTTGAACGGCACTTTCGCCACCTTGGCAAACTGTTGCGCGGCGTAGTAGGCCCCGAGCGGCGCCCAGTGATGGTCGGTACGGAGGAAGATGTCCTCATTGACATGGCGCGCGAGAGCGGAATAGACATCCACGGCATGTACCTCTTTTGAGAGGTGCGCATAGATATTGTTGATGGTGGGTTGCTCCTCGTTGGAGCATTTGCGGGCTTTGTCAGGACAGTAGAAGTCTACCGCCGTAGGGATGACCATGCAATAGACATTGACCCCTGCGCCGAACACCTCTTTGTATAAATTCGCCGACTCAGCATAATGCACTCCGCCCTTCGAGCTTCCTCCGTAAGCCATCAGTGCGCGCGTCTTGTTGCCGCTGCCCACGATGATGATGCCACGGTTGGCTATCTTCGCATTCTCGTCGGCAGTGGCAGCGTTATGAAATTTCCCTACGTTGCGTTCTGCCATCTCCAAGTCCGTCTCATCGCTTTCACCGCTGTCGGAGCCGTCGGCAGAGGCATGGAAAGTGACTTGCTCGGCATCGTTGCCGATATGGAGTTTAAGCAGATTCTTCTCCTCCATGCTGCACATCATGAAGACATCGCGAAAGGGTTCGCTGTCGCTGAACCATGAATTGATGCCCTTGGTGAAGTCGCCGCTGAACAACTTCTCCCAAGAGAACTCGGGAAAGACAGCCAATTCGCGTTTCTCCAGTTCGGAATAACGGCTGCGCGGCATAGTGTCGAACACAAAAGTAAAAGCGGCAAACACCGTCGCCATAAGGGCTATATAAATCTTGTTGTGCATATTCCTGAAAACTTATTTTTGGAGCATTGCTGCTATCTTCGTTGCCGTGCCGCGGGCGTAGGCGTGCTGCATATTGTTGGCAAAGAGGACATCGGTCACGCCCTGTTCTGCTATAAAGCGAACGATGTTGCGGGTGAAATAGCGGAAGTCGACGACCCATATCTCCTCAAACGAAGAGAAGAGGAACGCCGGCAAGGCGTTGCCGTAACTATCCTTAATAATAAGGAGACGGCGGCTGTTGGCAACTTGTGTCTTGACATGGGTGGTGCGATAGTCGCCTCCCATAAAGGTGCAGTAAGCACTGCTGCTTCCCTGCTTGTGCTGGATGAAGAAAGGTCCCTGAAACCTCTCGCTCAGTCCTGTCACCTTTCCTCCCTTACCCACACGGTGCTCTATGTATGTGGTGGAATAGGTGCTGTCGCACGGCACATAATAAACGAAATTCTCGGGAGAGTTTTTCACGCGTGCGTCACGCGAGAAGCGCGACATGCTTCCCACAAAGCCATGAATGGTCATGGCACGGTAAGCCGACAGTTCCTTAAACGGCACATCAGCCACACGGGCAAACTCTCTGGCAGCATAGAAAGCACCAAGGGGCAACCAATGGTGGTCGGTGCGCGCATAGATGTTCTCTTGCTTATGTTCGTCAAGGGTGGTGTAAACATCCACCCACGTTATCGAATCGGACAGGTGGTGACGGATATTCTCCATGACGGGTTTCTCGCGACTGCACCACGCAGTTGCCTTTTCCGGCAGATAATATTCGCAGGCGGTGGGGATTATCATTGAATAAAATCTCACCTTATTATTTACCTTGCGCGGATAGCGGTTCAAGGCATCGGCATACCATGTGCCGCCGGACGCAGAACCGCGAAAGGGTTCGAGGGCACGCACGAGCGAGTCAGTCTCGTCGGTGACGATTATTCCAGACGAGGTACGGTAGGTGTGCTGGGCAAAGGCATTGCCAACTGCGAGCAGCGATAAAAGGAAGAGTGAAAATATTCTTGATGACATAGTCGCAGAGTTTTAGAAACGTGTGTAGATGAAAGCATTGTTTGTGGCACCGACGAGGAGCGACACGCTCAGCAAGAGCAGAGCCACCGACACAACGAAGCGTGTTGTCAAGGCGACGGTGTGCTTCACAGCGGTGTCTTTCTTAAAAAGGCGGTGGAATAAACCGCTCACAGCATCGTAGACAGGCAGACACAATGCCACACCCACTATCCACAACCAGAAATTGTCCATGACAGCACTCTCGGCGGTGAAGTCGAAGACAACTGTTGACTTGCCGGAGAACGCCCCGGCGAAGAGCACATCGAAGAACTGCATCATGCGCTTGAAGTCGTCAAAATAGAAGATGCCCCACCCTATCACCACAAGCAGCATGCTGTAGACATGCAGCAGCAACGAGGGGATATAGCGTTTCACCTTTAGCAACGTGTATTTCTCCAAGGTCACTATCGCACCGAAATAAACGCCCCAGATGATGAAGTTCCAACTTGCGCCGTGCCACATACCGGTCAGGAACCACACCACAAGGATGTTCAACGCCTGATGACGGCGGTTACCACCCATGGGGATGTAGACATAGTCGCGGAAGAAACTGCCCAGAGGGATGTGCCAACGCCGCCAGAAGTCGGTGATGGTGTCGCAGCAATAAGGATGCCGGAAGTTCTCGGGAAAATGGAAACCCAGGCAGCGTCCCAGGCCTATCGCCATTTCACTGTAGCCGGAGAAGTCGAAGAATATCTGCATCGTGTAAGCCAGGATGCCCACACAAGCCCCCGAGGTGGATAGATGCTCCATACCGCCAGCCAGGAACTGGTCGGCGAGTTCGGAGAACTGATTGGCGAGAATCACCTTCTTGCCGAGACCGATAAGAAACCTGTAAATGCCTTCGCTGATGTCTTCGGCACTCACATGGCGGTCGGTTATCTGCCGTGCCACCAAGTCGTAGCGCACAATAGGACCGGCAATGAGTTGGGGGAACATCGAGATGTAGAGCAGCAGGTCGCTGAAACGCTTCTGCACCGGCACTTGGCGACGGTGGACATCGATGAGATAAGAGATTGACTGGAAGGTGTAAAAACTGATACCTATTGGCAAGGCTATCTTCGGCACGCCCACAGCAAGGCCTATGTCGGCGAGAATCTGTGCGAAGAAGCCCAAATACTTGAACGTGCCGAGGATGAGGATGTTGCACGCCAAACCAATGCCAAGCATAAGTTTGCGGTGGTGCTCCTGGCGGTCAATGCCGAGACCCACAAGATAGTTCACCATCACGCTCACCAGCATGAGGAACACATAGACGGGTTCGCCCCAGGCGTAGAAAATCAGGGAGAACGCCACCAACACTGCGTTCCGCATTGTCATCCTGTTTTGTCCTGCCTGTGACAGCCCTTTCTTGTCGATGAGATAACCCAAGAAATAGCATGCCATAAACAATGGCAGGAATACGAAAATAAAGAAAAGGTCAGAAAATACCATTTTTGGTGGGTTCTAAAAATTGGCTTTGTCAGATTGCGGAACTATTTTACATAAGATAGGCTGCACTCGGCAATAAGAAAACAAGTTTTCATTGCTCTCGCTTGCACTATCTTTCGAGTTTCAATTTGTTTGAGAGTGAAGGAGTATAGCGGGCTATACGACTGAACGAACAAACGGATTGAACCGAAAAGAGACCGCAGGGTGACAAAACGTAATCTTTCATTTTTATCTGTTCTTTACGGTGGGAATTTTTAGAACCCACCTGCAAAAGTATTTACATTATATATAATATGTCATACCCCAAAGGCGGAACTCTTTACCGCAAATCCATTTTTCCTTCATTTTTCTGTTTGCAGCATCAGGGATTTTCTTTCTTACACACAAAATCCCAAACGCCGCAAAGGGTGCTTGGGATTTATGGTGTGTAAGAAAAATTCTCACTTTATATGAAACCCTAATGTCTTGCCGAAGGGTTTACACCACGCCGCGACCGTGGCAGTTCTTGAACTTCTTGCCACTTCCGCAGGGGCACGGGTCGTTACGGCCAGGAAGTTTGTTGGCAACATAAGGCGTGCGGTTGGCTTCCGCATTCTCGCGGGTGTCGTGATGAGCGGCAGCCTGCTGTGCCGGGTCGTTGAGGTCCACCTTCTGCTCGCTGTAGTTGCGCGGAGTGTGCTGCTCGGGAGCGGCTTCCCTCACGTCCTCCTGTTGCATTTCCGGAATCTGTCCGCGAGTGAGAATGCCGGAGATGCGGTTGTTCATCTCGTCCACCATAGTGTCGAAGAGTTTTGCACTCTCCAGTTTGAAGATGAGCAACGGGTCTTTCTGTTCGTAAGAAGCATTCTGCACGCTGTGGCGGAGTTCGTCGAGTTGGCGAAGGTTCTCCTTCCAACACTCGTCGATGATGTGCAGCATGATGACGCGCTCAAACTGCTTCACCACATCCTTAGCCTCTGTGCGGTAAGCCTCCTTGAGGTTGCAGGGGATGTTGTACATGCGTTTGCCGTCGGTGATGGGCACCATGATGCGCTCGTAGAGAGCGCCTTGCTTTTCCTCCACATCCTTGATGATAGGCCAAGCCACCGACTCTATGCGGTCGGTCTTGCGCTTGAATGAAGCCATTGCTGCCTGGAAGGCACGTTCCTCGAGTTCGGCGTGCTTGACATTCTCAAAGTCGTCCTCGCTGAACGGACACTCCATTGCGAGCACTTTAAGGAACAGTTCGCGACACTCGGGATACTCATTGTTCTCGATTATGTTCACCACGCGGTCCCAGATGATGTTGGCTATATCCATGCCGATGCGTTCTCCCATAAGGGCGTGGCGACGCTTCTCATAGATGACGGTGCGCTGCTTGTTCATCACATCGTCGTATTCGAGGAGGTGCTTACGGATACCGAAGTTGTTCTCCTCCACCTTCTTCTGCGCACGCTCGATGCTCTTTGAAATCATCGGGTTCTCGATGCGGTCGTCATCCTTGAATCCCAGACGGTCCATGAGGTTGGCGATGCGCTCCGAAGCGAACAGACGCATGAGTTTGTCTTCAAGAGAAACATAGAAGACAGAACTTCCCGGGTCGCCCTGACGACCAGCACGTCCACGGAGCTGGCGGTCTACACGGCGACTCTCATGGCGTTCTGTACCGATGATGGCGAGTCCGCCGGCCTCCTTGACTTCCGGAGTCAACTTGATGTCGGTACCACGACCAGCCATGTTGGTGGCGATGGTCACGGCTCCGAGGAGACGTTCTTCGGTGTGCTTGTTACCGTCCGCATCGGTTATTTCCACTAATCCCGGATTGCTTCTACCTGCCAAGGCAACGATTTCCGCCTCCTTTTGATGGAGTTTTGCGTTAAGCACCTGGTGGGAAATCTTACGCATGTTGAGCATCTTGGAGATGAGTTCGGAGATTTCCACCGATGTGGTACCCACAAGGACAGGACGGCCGCTGTTGCGCATCTCTACTATTTCGTCGATTACGGCAGCATACTTTGCGCGCGCTGTCTTGTAGACTCTGTCATCCATATCCTTGCGGATTACAGGGCGGTTGGTAGGAATCTCCACCACGTCGAGTTTATAGATGTCCCAGAACTCGCCGGCTTCCGTTGATGCCGTACCCGTCATACCTGCGAGTTTGTGGTACATTCGGAAGTAGTTCTGCAAGGTGATGGTGGCGAAAGTCTGTGTGGCAGCCTCCACCTTCACATGTTCCTTGGCTTCCACTGCCTGATGCAGACCGTCGCTCCAACGGCGACCTTCCATGATACGACCAGTCTGTTCGTCAACAATCTTCACTTCGCCGTCAATCACGACATACTCGTCGTCCTTATTGAACATGGTGTAAGCCTTGAGCAACTG
>CAYXGN010000124.1:0-5963 GCA_964464505.1 uncultured Prevotella sp. | reverse complement strand
ACTCCAGGCGACACTTTGTCACGCTAAAACGACATTGTGTCAGTGGAATTGGCATTGGTATGTTAGTTGCATTTTAGTTGGTGAAGCGACTTAAAAGAAGCTTCAAGAACAAATAAAAATAATAAAGAACAAAAAAATAATGGAGGACAAAATTATGACAAACAGAAATGGATGGTTACCCGAAGTGTTCAACGACTTCTTCTGTACCGACTATATGCCGCGCACAAGTGCAACAGCTCCGGCTATCAATGTGAAGGAAACTTCAGAGAGTTACATCGTGGAAATGGCTGCCCCGGGCATGCGTAAGGAGAATTTCTCAGTACACATCAACGATGAAGGCGACCTCACCATCAAGATGGAAGAGAAGCTGGAGAAGACCAGCGAGAAGGAAAAGGCTCACTATCTGCGCCGCGAGTTCGCTTACTCCAAGTATGAGCAGACACTGATTTTGCCTGAAGATGTCGACCGCAACAAGATTGCTGCTTCCGTTGCCGACGGTGTTCTCACCGTGACTCTGCCTAAGGTGGCGCGCGAAGAGAACAAGGTTAGTCGCCAAATAGAGATTGGATAAATTAGGTTTTCATTATATTTGTGTGATTGCATTTTTAAACTCCAGACGCTGATTGAAGCGTCTGGGGTTTTCTTTTTGCTTTCTTTTTACTGTCGTTGGAGGTTTAATAAAGATAGAACATGCGTTCCATCATTTGCCACTTTTCGTCGGACGTGGCGTTGGCGGCACATTGCTGGAATGCGGCGACATGCTCTTCCCATTCCGCCTGTCGCGGAAGCGTAGCCAAACGCGCCATCGCCTTGTCCCAATCGAAGTCGAGCGGGGCATCGACAATCATCACAAGCCGGTTGCCCAGGATGTAAATCTCCATCTCAAGGATGCCCACTTGGCGAATGCCTTCCTTTATCTCGTCCCAGAAATGCTGCTTATCGTGAGCCTCGCGGTAGCGTCGGATGAGGTCGCTGTCGTCCTTCAACTCCATTGTCTGCACATAGCGTTTCGTTGCCATGCCGTGCTGCTTGCTGTCGTATCCTTCTGCCATAGGAATGCGCTTCGGGGCTTGTCGGCTGATTAAAGGTTGGCGAGTTCCACCACTTTGTCAATGGCTGCGGAGAGTCCGTCGGCGTTCTTTCCGCCGGCTTGGGCAAAGTGTGGCTGTCCGCCGCCGCCTCCCTGGATGAGTTTTGCAGCCTCGCGCACCATCTGTCCTGCATTGAGTTGGTGCTCCTTCACAAGGTCGTCGCTCATCGCCACATTAAGCATCGGCTTGTCGTGCGACACTGTTCCTATCACGGCGAGCATGTTCTCGCTGACGCTTTGGCGCAACTTGAACATCAAGTCCTTGGCTGCTGCGGGTTCCAGAGGGAGCACTGCGGAAATCACTTTCACTCCGTTCACCTCGCGCGCCTTGCTTGTCAGTTCGTCCTTGGTGCGCTCAACGGCTTGCGCCTGGAACAGTTCTATTGACTTTTTCATGGCTTCGTGCTCCTCGATGTACTTGACAATGACTCCCTGCAAGTCCTTCGAGTTGTTGAAAAGAGCGCGTATTGCCTTGAGACCGTCCTCAATGTTGTACATCAATTCTTCACATTCCGTGCCCGTCTTTGCCTCGATGCGGCGGATGCCGGCGGCAACACTGCTCTCCGACACAATCTTGAACATGCCGATGCGACCCGTCGACCGGGCGTGAATACCGCCGCAGAACTCGCAGCTTGGACCGAAGCGTACTACGCGGACCTTGTCGCCATACTTCTCGCCGAAGAGGGCGATGGCTCCCAGCTTCTTTGCTTCTTCAAACGGAGTGTCGCGGTGTTCGTCGAGCGGCAAGTCCTGACGGATGAGGCCGTTCACCATACGCTCCACCTTGCGGAGGTCTTCATCGCTCACCTTCTGGAAGTGGGAGAAGTCGAAACGCAGTGTCGTGGGCGACACGAACGAACCCTTCTGCTCCACATGGTCGCCCAGAACCTGCTTCAAGGCATAGTCCAAAAGGTGGGTGGCAGTGTGGTTTGCGGCAGAGCCGGCGCGTTTGTCGGTGTCGACACAAGCCATGAAATCGGCCTCAGGATGCTTCGGAAGTTCCTTGACGATGTGTACTGTCTGTCCGTTTTCACGCCTGGCATCGATGACATCTATTGTTTCCTCTTCGCTCACGAGCACTCCCTGGTCGCCCACTTGTCCTCCCATCTCGCCGTAGAACGGTGTGTTGTCGAGCACAAGCTCGTAGTAGGTGCTCTTCTTCTGGGTCACCTTGCGGTAGCGCAGGATGTGACATTCGTATTCGGTGTAGTCGTAACCCACAAACTGTTGCTCGCCTTCTTGCAGACTTACCCAGTCGCTGTTCTCCACGGCGGCGGCGTTGCGGGCGCGCTCTTTCTGCTTCTGCATCTCGCTGTTGAACTCGTCCTCGTCGACAGTGTAGCCGTTTTCGCGACAGATAAGTTCTGTCAAATCAAGCGGAAAACCGTAGGTGTCGAACAGACGGAATGCCTGAACGCCGTCGAGTTGGGTCTTGCCCGCCTTCTTGAGGTCGTCCATAGCGGCGGAAAGCATGTTGATGCCTTTCTCCAAAGTGCGCAGGAACGAGTCCTCTTCCTCCTTTATAACATGCAGGATGAGGTCGTTCTGAGCCTTCAGCTCGGGGAAGGCATCGCCCATTTCGTTAGTGAGTACGGGAATAAGTTTGTAGATAAATGCTTCCTTCTGACCCAAGAAAGTGTAGGCGTAACGCACTGCACGGCGAAGGATGCGGCGGATGACGTAGCCGGCTTTGGCGTTGCTTGGCAACTGACCGTCGGCTATTGAGAAGGCGACTGCGCGCAGATGGTCGGCGCAGACGCGCATGGCGACATCGGTCTCTTCCGTTTCGCCGTACTTCATCCCGGTGATGTTCTCTTCGGCTTTGATGATTGGTTGGAAGATGTCGGTGTCGTAGTTGGAGTGTTTGTCCTGCATGGCGCGCACCAAACGCTCAAATCCCATTCCGGTGTCGATGACGTGCATGGGCAGCGGAACGAGTGAACCGTTGGCCTTGCGCTCATATTGCATGAACACGATGTTCCATATTTCGATGACCTGGGGGTCGTCTTTGTTGACGAGTTCACGACCCAGTACGGCTGCTTTCTCCTCCGGAGTGCGTGAGTCAAGGTGTATCTCCGAGCACGGACCGCAGGGTCCTGTGTCGCCCATCTCCCAGAAGTTGTCGTGCTTGTTGCCGTTGATGATGTGGTCGGCAGGCACGTGTTTCTCCCAATATGATGCTGCTTCGTCGTCGCGTTCGAGTCCTTCCTCCTTCGAACCTTCAAACACTGTGACATAAAGGTCGGCAGGATTGAGTTTCAGAACGTCCACGAGGTACTCCCAAGCGTAGTCGATGGCACCCTCCTTGAAGTAATCGCCGAAACTCCAGTTGCCCAGCATTTCAAACATGGTGTGGTGATATGTGTCGTGGCCTACCTCTTCAAGGTCGTTGTGTTTACCGCTAACTCGGAGGCATTTTTGTGTGTCTGCGCGGCGGCGCGGGTCTGGTTCGCGCGTGCCGAGGATAATGTCTTTCCACTGATTCATGCCTGCATTGGTAAACATCAAGGTAGGGTCGTCCTTTATAACCATCGGAGCTGACGGCACAATGGTATGTCCTTTCGACTCAAAGAACTTTTTAAAAGAGTCGCGGATTTCGTTAGCTGTCATCATTTTATCTTTTGTTTTGATTTTCTTATAAAAAGTTTTGCAAAGGTACTCGGTTTTGCTTATTTTTGCAAATAAATTCATCGATTGTTTAATAAAAACCGGTCGGCATGACACTGAAAACAGACAAGAACGTGAAACTCTACTATTCCATTAAGGAAGTGGCTCAGATGTTCGACCTTCGGGAGAGTACTTTGAGGTACTGGGAGACGGAATTCCCCCTCCTCAAACCCAAGACCGTGGGGCAAAACGTGCGGCAGTACACCGAGAAGGACATCGAACAGCTGCGCATCATCTATAATCTGGTGAAGGTGCGCGGCTTCAAGCTCGCCGCAGCCAGAAAGTATTTGAACAAGAACCGCACCGGAGTGGACAAGAGCAGCGACATCCTCGACACGCTCATCTCAGTGCGCGATGAACTCAAAAGCATAAAGAAGCACATCGATTCGCTTGTGTAAGCACTGCCAAAGCGTGCCTACAGGGTGCGTGGTGTGCTTTTTTCTTACCTCTTTTTTTGATAACTGAACAACCAAATCTGAATATGAAAAAAATCCTATTCGCATCGTTCCTCGCACTGATGGCAACGGAACTCTCCGCCCAGACAGTGAAGAACATGAACGACCTCAACCCCGAACAGAAATCAATGGCAGTGAGTCTGACGCTCACTGGAGAACTCTCCACCGAGGGAAACTCCGATTACCGCCAGTTGCGCGACCTTTGTTTCCAGTTGCGCAGTGTCAATTTGACCGATGCGCAGAGCACCGCAGTGCCGAAGAACGCGTTTCATTCGCGCCACCGTCTTGAGCACATCCTGCTCCCAAAGAGCCTTGAAAGCATTGGCACACAGGCTTTCTTCGCCTGCGACAAACTGCAGGAAATAGTCATCCCTAAGACGGTTTCAACCATCGGCGCAGCCGCTTTCTCGGGCTGTAGCAGCCTTGCCGAGGTGGAAATCTGCGGCACTCCGCAAATCGGAGAGTATGCCTTTGCGCGTCTGTCAAGTCTCCGCACGGTGAAGGTCAACTCCAAAGTGCCGCCAAAGGCCGATGCCTCCGCCTTCTATGGCATCAACCGCGACAACGTGAAACTCATAGTTCCCAAAGGCAGTGAAGCCGCTTACCGCAAGGCAACGGGATGGAATGTGTTCTTCTCGGAACCGCGTCAGGGTCGCAAGGTGTGCAATCCGGCGCAGTGTCTTGTGCCCGCTCCGCTACAACTCAATGTCGCTGCCCGCGCGAAGGCTCTCGAAGTGAAGACCGCTTGGAATGTCGTGGCTGCCGAAGGGCTCGCCAATGAGGCTGAGCAGGCGCGACAGTTGCTCGCCGAGCGCATTGGAAGCGTCGCATCAAGCGGCAAACGCGGGGTGCAGCTGAGCCTTAATCTAGACCAAACACTTACCGATGACGAGGCTTACATTATAAATATTGACGCGCGAAACGTGACTGTCAAAGGTCGCACGGCAAGGGGAGTGTTCTACGCTCTTATGACTCTCGACCAACTCCTTCGCGGTGACGGCACCACGGAATGTGTAGATGCCATCCCTGCACTGAGCATCAACGACCAGCCTCGCACCCATGTCCGCGAACTGATGGTGGATCCGGCGCGCATCTTTATACCCTTCAACCAGCTCAAAGCCTTCATTCCTGAGATGGCGCGCTATAAGTTGAACGCCCTCCATCTGCACCTCGTGGACGACCAGGCATGGCGCATTGAGATAAAGAAATACCCGCAACTCACAGCGCAGGCAAGCAGCCGTTGGGGACAGGACGACCTCCAGATGCCCATAAGCGGGTTCTACACGCAGGACGAAATGCGCGAACTCGTGAAGTTCGCAGCGCGCTATCATGTTGAGATAGTGCCTGAAATAGAGATGCCGGGACACGAAGTGGCAGCAATCAGTGTGTTCCCCGAACTCACATGCCACCAGCGTCAGGTGCCGGTTCGCACCACTTGCGGAGTCAGCAATCAGTTGCTTTGCCCCGGAAACGACTTTACTTATGAGTTCCTTGGCAATGTCTTCAAGGAGCTTGCCGACATTTTCCCGTCGAAATACATTCACCTTGGCGGCGACGAGGCAGGCAACCCGCCCCTCGACTGTTGGACAGATTGCCCCAAATGTAAGGCTCTTAAGGCCAAGCTCGGAATCACTTCCACCGACCGTTCGGAGAACTGGCGACTGCAAGGCTATCTCTTCGACCGCATGATTGAGTTGCTTCGTGACACCTATGGCAAGACCCCGATGTTCTGGTATGAGTCTGATTTCAAG
>CAYXGN010000123.1:0-6010 GCA_964464505.1 uncultured Prevotella sp. | reverse complement strand
CCGACAACAAGGGACGCACCGTCAACTTCAAGAACACCATCATCATCATGACCAGTAACCTTGGCAGCCAGTACATCCAAGGGCAGTTTGCAGCCCTCACGCCGCAAAACCGCGACCATGTAATCGACGAGACGAAGGCGAAGGTGATGGAAATGCTCAAGAAAACCATTCGCCCCGAGTTCCTCAACCGTATCGACGAGACCATCATGTTCCTGCCGCTGACGAAGCAAGAGATTGCCGCCGTTGTCAGTCTGCAGATGGATGCAGTGCGGCGGATGCTCGAACCGCAGGGATTTACGCTCAATGTCACGCCGGCGGCAATCAGTCTGCTCGCCGATGAAGGCTTCGACCCGGAGTTTGGAGCACGCCCTGTGAAGCGCGCCATACAACGCCTGGTGCTCAACGACCTCTCCAAGCGCATCCTCTCCGATGAGGTGTCGCGCGACAAACCCATCACAATCGATGCCGACGGCGGCAGTTTGGTGTTCAGGAATTAAGGAATTTAAGAAATTGGACAAAACGATGCGTCCCTTCGGGGCGCATCGTTTTGTCGTTCATTACAGGAACTGAATTATCACATATCCCACGGCGATGGAGACGAAGGTGGTGATGAACCCTGCCAATTGGAAGGAGTGGTTCACCACGAAACGGCCTATACGGGTGGTGCCGGTACGGTCGAAATTGATGGCGGCAACCATTGTCGGGTAGTTGGGCAAGAAGAAATAGCCGTTCACCGCAGGGAACATCGCAACGAGAGCAAGTGGCGGCAAGCCCAGACCTATGCCGAGAGGGTAGAGTGTGCGCACCGTGGCTGCCTGCGAGAACAGCATTATGGACATGATGAAAAGGGCGATGGCGAAGAGAAACGGATACTGCGTCACGATGCTGGCGATGTGCTCTTTGAAGAACGCCATATTGCCGTTGAAGAACGTATCGCCCATCCAAGCGATGCCGAAGATGGCTACCATGGCGTTCATTCCGGCTGCGAAGACATTGCCTTTCACTGCATCCTGCACGTTGGCACGCCCCACAAGGAGTATGACGGCAGCCGCCGACATCATCACCACTTCTATGGTTTGCGGCATACTGATGCGCTGCAACTCTCCGTCAACCGTGAAACTGGGGCGCAACGAAGGCACGCTGCCAAAGAGAACGACGAGCATCACGCCCGCAAGGAACGCCCAGACAGCGTATTTCGCGCGTGGACTGGGGTGCTTAATCATCTCATCTATCATCTTGCTGTCCTCTTCCGGGCGGATGATTCCGTCGCGTACGCGCTGTTGGTAGACCTCGTCGTCTTCGAGATTCTTGCCGATGCGGTTCTGCACGAAGGCTGCCACGAGGATGGCTATCAATGAGGCTGGGATGCAGACAATGAGGATGTGCTTGAGTTCTATGCCTGCTCCACCCAGCAAGTCGGTGCTTATCACCGCCGCAGTGGCCGCCGAAACGGGACTTCCCGTGATGCCGAGCGATGCCGAAACGGTGGCGACGCTGAGCGGACGCTCGGGTCGTATCTTCGAGTTGGTGGCTATTTCGGAGATGATGGGGAGCAGGGAATAACTCGTGTGTGCCGTTCCTGCCACCAGACAAAAGAGCCAAGTGGTGAGCGGACCGAAGTAAGTTATGTGGGCAGGATGCTTCCTCAGGAAGCGGGCGGCAATGCCTACGAGGTAGTCCAAGCCTCCGGCAGCCTGCAAAGCAGCCGCCGCGGTGATGACGGAGACGATGATTAGCATCACGTCGAGGGGCGGATTGCCCGGCTTTAAGCCAAAACCGAACACAAGGATGAACACACCCACCATGCCGTAGATGCCGAGTCCGATGCCGCCCACACGCACTCCCTGAAAGATGAGAGCCAGAACGATGACAAATTGAAGTAGGATAATCGCTGTCGCCATAATGCCTTTGCGTTACATTGTTGATGCTTTGCGCTGTGTGCCAATGCTTTAATAGGCCTCAACATTGGCGAGATGCCATGCACTAAGGAACGCCGCACGGGTGATGTCTGCGAGTTTCGGATAGTTTATTCGGTCGGCTTCGTCAGTGGGTTGGTTGTAGTCGGGGTGACCGTCGGTGTGATACCAGATTATGGGGATGTCCTTAACGGCAAACGAACCGTTGTCGCTGCCGCCGATGGGCTTGTCCCACGGGCGGTAACTGGGGTTGAGACGGAAACCGTAACGCGCGATGTCGTCCTTCAGCCAAGAGCCGAAAGCAGGGTGCGCCTCAGTGTAGAAGTAGACCATATAAGTGGGGTCTTCGGGTTTGTTGTCGCGCCCCACCATGTCGAAGTTGAGGTAACCCTTTATCGTTTTTGTGTTGTCGAAGGTGTTGACAAAATATTCCGAACCCAGAAGTCCTTGCTCTTCGCCCTCCCAGAAGGCGAAGATGACGGTGCGCTTTGGTGTCGCCCCGCTCTCGCGGAAGGCTTTCATAATCTGCAGGACAGCACTCACGCCGGAGGCGTTGTCATCGGCTCCGTTGTAGATGTTGTCGCCTTCCACGTCGGGATACATCCCTTCGTGGTCGAGATGCGCACCCACAACGATGCATTCGTTGCTCCTCTCGCCGGGGATTACGCCCAAGACATTGCTCAAAGCCATGCTCTGATGCACCCCTTTCTTTATCTCGTTGATGGAGTCGGGATGCACGAAGAAGCGCACGCCACGCTTCAGCCGCTGCTTGGCGCAGGCTTCAAAGGGTTGCTCATAACCCTCTGCGAGCCACGGTTTTATGCCCAATTGCCGCATCTGGGCTATGATATAGCGCTTCGCAAGGCGCGCGCCTCGGGTGCCGGCACGCCGCCCTTCGAGCAAATCATCGGCGAGAAAGTAGACGTGGGCACGCGCCGCCGACTCGCTGATGGTGCCGAGTGCGGTCTGAACCAGTGCCGTTTCCTGCTTCGATTGCTTTGTCGTTGTCTTCCTGTTTGCTGCGTTTGCCGGCGCAGAAAAAGCGGCGATGAAGGTTGCCGCGAGTATGAAAGAACTGATTTTCTTCATCATTTGAATGTCGTTTTAGGTTAATGGCGATTGCCGTCGTTGCTGCAAAAGTAAGAAAAAATTATGCTTTTAGCAAAATGAAGAACGGTAAAAGCAGTAACTTTGCACAACTTTTAGAAAAGAAAATGAACGCACGACTGAGAGGAACACTATGCGGCATCGGGGCAGCGGTGTGTTATGGCACCAACCCTTTGGGCGCAATCAACCTTTACGGCGACGGTTTTACGGCGAGTGCTACGCTGTTCTACCGCTTCGCTTTGGCTTGTCTGACACTCGGACTGATGATGCTGGTGCAGCGGAAGAGTTTTGCTGTGACCCGCCGCGAACTCGCCATCCTCGCCCTTCTGGGCGTGCTGATGAGCACATCGTCATCCTCTCTCTATTTCAGTTTCCTTTTTATGGATGTCGGAATAGCCTCCACGCTGCTCTTTGTCTATCCCGTCATGGTGGCTGTCATCATGGCAGTGCTTTATAAAGAAAAGGTGACGAAGACCACAGTTGCCGCCATCTCGCTCGCGTTGGCTGGCATCGCGCTACTCAACCGCAGCGGCGACGGCACGGCGTTGAGTCTTTGGGGCGTGACGCTGGTGATGATTTCGTCGCTCACCTACGCCGTCTACATCGTCGTGGTGAATAAGTCGCCGCTAAGGATGTCATCCGTAAAGCTCACCTTTTACGTCCTTTTCTTCGGCGTGTTCACCATTCTCGGCTACACCTTTGCATTGGGCGACCACATACAATGGCTCTCCACGCCGCGCCAATGGGCGTATGCTTTGCAGTTGGCTTGGGTACCGACGGTCATCTCTTTGGTGCTGATGGCGGTGGCGGTGCGCGATGTCGGCAGCACGCCGACAGCCATTATGGGAGCCATCGAACCCATCACGGCGGTGGCGATAGGCGTGGTCTGCTTCGGCGAGAACTTCACCGTGCGACTCGCTGCGGGTATGGTGCTCATCCTGACGGCGGTGATTCTGATTATCGCGGGAAAGGAGATGTCGCCCCATCGGATTACGATGGTGATGGGGAAAATAGGGCGGCGCTTGGTGAAGACATGGCGTTGGAAGCAGTAGGAGGGCGTTTCCGGATGTGGAAACGTGAATTTTTGGACAATAGAAAAAGGAGCATTGGCGTAATGCCAATGCTCCTTTGCCGTTTAACGAAGGTAGGGACGATCGGGCTCGAACCGATGACCTCTGCAATGTGACTGCAGCGCTCTAAACCAGCTGGGCTACGCCCCTGTCGTAATTCGGTTGCGAAAGTACTGCTTTTTTCTGATATGGCAAAACTTTTATCATCTTTTTTGCAATCGCATCAAAAATTCATTGCGGTGCATCACTTTTTCAGCAGGGCGCGGACGGCGAACCAAAGGTGGGCGCAAAGGGTGCTGACGATGCCGTAATGACGGCACATCACGCGGAAACGCTCAATGAGAGAGGTGCGGTGGTTGGCGTTGGTCATGCCCCCGTCGAGATAGTTCACCACCACTTCGGGCACCCGAAGCAGTTGCAGATGCATCTGCCCGGCGCGCTTCATGACGCGGATGCACCAGTCCACATCGGCTGAGAAGCGGTAGCGGAGGTCGTAGGCCTCGCTCTTGGCAATGTCGGTTCGCACATAAAAAGCCTGATGGCAGACGAGCATTCCGTGGCGGAACGACTTCCAGTTGAGGCTTTCGGGCGGTGCCAGGCGGCGATGACGGAGGAAGCAACCGTCGTTGTCCACGATGTCGGTGTCGCCATACAGCACTGCCGGCAGCACACTGTCGCACCGCCCATTCACGCTGTCGAAGATGTGTTCAAGAGTCGTCGGCGACGGAAACACATCGCCGGCATTGAGGAAAACGATATAGTCGCCGGTGGCGCGAACAATGCCTTTGTTCATCGCGTCGTAGAGTCCGCGGTCGGGTTCTGTTGTCCATGCGATGCTGTGCTCGCTGTCTTCATTGCCGTTCACGCTTTCGGCGTAACGCTTTATCATATCCACCGTACCGTCGGAAGATGCTCCGTCTACGATGATATGCTCCACTTGCTGCCACGATTGTTGCGCCACGCTGTCGAGAGTGCGCTGCAATGTGGATGCGGCGTTGTAAGTACAGGTTATGATGGAAAATCTAATCATTTTTCAGTTACACATTATATAATATAATGCTTAAGCGCAATCAGTTCGTTATAAACCTCGGTGTAGCGTATGGCGACACTCTGCTGGGAATAGTTTTGCGCCACCTTCGTCACGGCATTGCGGCTTAACGCGTCGCTGCCGGCAGTGGCGTTGAGTGTCCATAAGATGCCTTCGGCAAGGTCGTGGGAGTCCTTGAAGCGCGCCACATAACCGTTTTTCTGGTGGTCAATCATCTCGGGTATGCCGCCAACACGGAACCCCACGCACGGAACCCCGCACGCCATGGCTTCCATTATGGTGTTGGGCAGATTGTCTTCGAGCGACGGCAGCACATAGACATCGGCTGCGTTGTAGATGGAGGCGATGCTTTTCTCATCGCTGACATAGCCCAACGGGAGTGTGGGCAGGGGTATCTGCGCTGCCACCTCGTCGCAATTGCCGCCGAGAAGAGCCACCACGGTGTTGCCGCAAAGGTCGGGGTGGCATTCGCGGAGCCTTTGCATGGCTTCTATGAAGAACGTCATCCCCTTGCGTTCGTCGGTCACTTTCTGCGAGACGAAGAGTAGGATGTGTTTGTCTTCGGGCAGACCGAGTCGCTGCCGGGTCTCCTTCTTGTCGCAAGGACGGAATGTCTGCGTGTCGATGGCGTTGGGAATGGCGGTCACTTTCAGTCCTTTCATGAGTCCGCTCTGCTTTGCTTCGCCCTCAAGCCAGCGGCTGCACGCCACAAAATGAATGTTGCTCTGGCGGTAAAGAGCCTTCTTGCGGTTCCAGATGCGGCGCGCGAGGTCGCCAGAAAAACCGCGTCCGGGTAGCAAAGGGCAGTCGTGGCACCCCGTTATGAACTTATGGCAGGGGCGGGCGGAATGGCAAAAGGCAGTGGCGGG
>CAYXGN010000122.1:0-6038 GCA_964464505.1 uncultured Prevotella sp. | reverse complement strand
ACAAAATGCGCCCTTATGTGCAACGCTTTTGCACATTTTCGGCGTTTTGTGCATCCGTCTTTTCCGCAAGTTTTGTCCGTTGCGATACAAAAAACTGCAAAAGTTTTGGGTGTAAAAAATGAAATATGTAAATTTGTCGGCATAAATGGAAAAAGTGCGTTAATCACTTAGTTGTCACACATTAAAATCCTTAATCAATAAGGTCTTTAGCATTACACATTATTATATAAATACACATCGGATATGAAAAAAACCTTACATTTCATCTTGTTGGCAGCCTTAATGGCTATGCCTGTCAGTGCATTTGCCGACAATGACAATCCACTTTCTTTCTCTGCGCCATCAGGGAAGAGCATGGCTGCATCGCGTCCACTGCGTGGATGGGTGGACGGCAACATGCCTTGCCCCGACAACACGGTGTATGCAGAAGCCTTCGACACCTCAGTGAGCGGCAACAAAGGCTTCGGCCGCGCCGACATGAGTGCGTGTCTCAGCAACCAAGGACGCTATATCCGCTCCAAGGCATTCATGCCTTTCGACGGAGTTGCCAATCCTCTGACCGGCGTTGTGGTCTACGGTTTCTTCATGAACACCGCCAACACCATCGACAGCACATCGTGTCTGGGTCGCTTCGACCTCGAGAACTACATTCCGCAAAAGACGACTCGCATGGGAGTGGAGTTCTACTCCAACGACAACGGCATGCCGGGTGACCTCCTTTATAAGGAAGAGATGGATGTCCTCGCAGTGAAGACCGACGGTCATGCGGGCTCGACGAACATCGGCGAAGACCTTGTGCCAATCTACAGCTTTACGATGAACCTGTCGGAAAAATTGAAAATGGAGAACGGTTTCCTCTGCGTCTATGCCGCAGACACTGGCGAGAAGTATGAGACAGCGTTCTGTCTGGCCCACGACGCTTCCGTACAGGCAAGCGGCATCCTGCGTCTTTTCAATGAGGCAGGGGAGTATCAGGCCGACTATTCCGGCACATTCAACTACTGTCTCCTTGGCGATGCGAGCGAATCACTCGCCGAGAAGGGACTGAAACTCACCCGCGTGCTCAGTCCGCAGACCACAGAGAGCGGCAAATACGGTAAGGTGCAGGTGGAAATAAAGAACTACGGTAGCTCTGATGTTAACGATGCCACATTCCAACTCTATGAGGGCGACAACCTCTTGGCAGAGGAACGCATCGAAGAGACCATCTATTCCGGTGCCACCTATAAGTACACCTTCCAGCGACGCATTGACTGCTCGGGCGAAGGCACACACAATTTCCGCATCGTAAACATCACCAAGAACGACGCTTTCTATGCCGACAAGGAGATAGACTTCACCACGACCTGCTCCAGCGACGTGTGCGAATCGATGTCGTCTTATAACGGTGCTTACAAATACATCACCAAAGTGGAGATTGGCGACATCAGCCAGGAGAGCTCATGGAGCCTCTATTCCGACTTCCGCGACCAGAAAACCGACATCCGTCCGGGTGAGACACTCACGCTGACAGTGACGAAGAAAGCCGCCAACGGCGACTATCTGAAACTGTGGGTAGACTGGAACGGCAACGGTTTGTTCGATGATGCCGGCGAGTTCATGGGCTACATCTCAAAGGGCAGTGTCGACATCGCCATCCCCGACAACGCCCAGGCCACAGCAGGCGAGAAGACAATGCGCCTTGTCCTTGCCAATTCGGACGTGTCGGCATGCGAGACCTATACTTACGGAGAGACCGAGGACTACACGCTTAACGTTGTCCGTCCCGACAACTCCGCCGCTCTTGCCATCGACAGAAAGGAAATTGACCTCGGCAAGGGATATGCCAACAACAGCCAGCACACCATCACTCTCAAGAATGAAGGCAATGCCGAACTCACACTTGACTACTCCGTGGACTATCAGTTGCCCATGTCGCCCAACGTGACCCCCGTCTATCGCTCGCCACAGAGAGTGGAAGGCGTGGCTCCCGCAGTGAACTACGCTCCTGCAACAGCCGCTGTCACAGCACAGAAAGAGGCTCTCGACGAAAGCAACCCATACGTTCTGACCTACGCCGGCGACTACTCCGCCAACACCGGTGCCCAGAACAACACCGTCTGCTATGCCCACTACTACCCAAGCCAGACTTTGAAATACATCGTCGGTATGAAGATTTCGTCCATCGATGTGTTTGTCGCAGGCAAGCCTTCAAAGTCTTACGTCACCATCTGGAAGGGCAGTGGACTGCAAAACACCTACGGCGAGGTGGCATTGAAGCAGGAATTCACCCCCGTGGAGAACTCTTGGAACCACATCACTCTTGACGAGCCCTATCAAATCGCTCTCGACGACCTCTTCATCGGCTGCACTTTCGAGGGCTGCTCTTCGGTGCAATACCTCGTGGGAGTAGACCGCGGACCGTCAGTAATAGGTTTCGGCGACCTCATCAGCATTGAAAACAGCAACTACTGGTACTCGCTCACTGACCTGGGCTACGACGGTAACGTGCTCATCAAAGCCAATGTCATTGGCAATCGCACCATGGCAATCGACTGGCTCAACATCGACAAGACCTCAGACACCATAGCCCCTGGCGGCAAGACAACGCTCACTGCCACCATCGATGGCAGCAGCTTGACCGGCGTGGTGTACGACAAGCAGGTGTATGACGGCGTAATCAAAATCAACAGCAACGACCCTCTCGCCGCAACGACAAAGATTCCTGTTTACCTCGACCTCAGCGGTAACACCGGCATCAGCGTACTCAAGGGCGACACCGAGTCGAAATTCAATGTGACACGCGACCGCCGCATCACCATAAACACCGACCGTCATGTGTCTTACATAGCCCTCTTCACGATGGACGGACGCCAGATTGCAATGAACTTCAATACCAATGCCATCGATGCATCGGCTTTGAAGAACGGCATCTATGTGGCAAAAGCAGTGCTCGACGACGAGACCGTGGAGACAGCCACAATAGCTATTAAATAAGGTGTAGGTCTAATTAGTTTTGTAATATTATGAAGCAAATGTAGTAGGTGCGTATCGCCGAGACGCACCCTTAGCAAAGGATTTCCTTGAGGGGCGCGTCTCGGAGATACGCGCCTACTACGATTATCACGCAAACACATTAAAATCTTATGGGAGGCATTTTCGGAACCATTTCCAAAAAGAGTTGCGTTGCCGACGTTTTCTACGGCACCGATTACAACTCGCACTTAGGAACACGCCGCGGAGGTATGGCGACTTACAGTAAGGAGCGCGGCTTCTACCGCTCTATCCACAACCTTGAAAGCTCTTATTTCCGCACAAAATTCGAACCTTTGCTCGACCGCTTCGCCGGGGCGACAGCGGGAATAGGGGTCATCAGCGACACCGACGCGCAACCTCTCATCATCAACTCACACTTGGGACGCTTCGCCATTTGCACCGTTGCCAAGATAGTCAACTTCGATGAGCTCACCAAAGAACTTCTTTCCAAGAACATGCACTTTGCCGAATCGTCGCAAAGTGCGAACAACCAGACAGAGCTCGTGGCACTCCTCATCATCCAGGCAAAATCGTTTAAGGAAGGCATTGAGAATGTGTTCCACCACATCAAAGGCTCCTGCTCGATGCTGATACTCACCGAGAACGAATTGATTTGCGCCCGAGACTCATGGGGCCGCACTCCCATCATAATAGGAAAGAAGGACGGTGCCTATGCCGCATCGAGCGAATCGACAGCCTTCCCCAACCTCGACTTCGAAGAATGCTATAATGTCGGTCCGGGAGAGATAGTGTCGCTCACTGCCGACGGCATAACGAAGGTGCGCCCGGCAAACGGGAAGATGCAGGTGTGCTCCTTCCTTTGGGTTTACTACGGCTTCCCCACATCCACCTACGAAGGCAAGAATGTGGAGGAGGCACGCTTCAGCAACGGCTTCAATCTCGCCAAGAGCGATGACGTGGAAGTGGACTGCTGCTCGGGAATTCCCGATTCCGGCACCGGAATGGCAATGGGCTACGCTGCCGGAAAGGGCGTGCCCTACCAGCGTTGCATAGCGAAATACACTCCCACATGGCCGCGGTCGTTCACCCCTGCCAACCAGGAGATGCGCTCTCTCGTGGCAAAGATGAAACTCATCAGCAACAAGGCGATGCTCAAAGGCAAGCGAATCCTCTTCTGCGACGACTCCATCGTGCGCGGCACACAGCTTCGCGACAACGTGAAATGCCTCTTCGATGCCGGCTTGAAGGAACTCCACATGCGCATAGCATGCCCGCCGCTGGTGTACGGATGCCCCTTCATCAACTTTACAACGGCAAAGAGCGACCTCGAACTCATCACGCGCCGCATAATAGAGAAGTTTGAGGGCGATGCCTATAAAGACCTCGACAAATACGCCACCGCAGGCTCGCCGCAATACGAACGCATGGTGGACGAGATACGGCGCGACCTCGGGCTCACCACCCTGAAGTTCAATACCATCGAGCAACTCATTGAAGCCATCGGCTTGCCAAAGTGCAAGGTGTGTACCCACTGCTTCGACGGGTCGAGCAAATTCTCCCTTGAGGAGAACGCCGACGACTGATTCTGCACAAGAGAGACAACAAAAATCAATAATCAAACAAAACTTAAAAGAAAAACATGACAACTTTAACTCTTTTCATTGTCATCGCTTTCGTCATTGGCTACGCACTGATTGCCACAGAAAGTCTGACAAAAGTGAACAAGGCAGCCATCGCTTTACTTATGTTTGTGGTGTGCTGGACGCTTTACATGGTAGACCCAACGCAGTTCCTGCAACTTATGCATCCCGGTCTGGTTGACGGTGGAGGAATCACCGAAAAGGTGACAGCCATAATCCAGGAACACCTCGGCGACACCGCCACGACGCTGTTCTTCCTTATGGGAGCAATGACAATCGTGGAGATAGTCGACCAGAACGGCGGCTTCAACTGGGTGCGCTCGGTGATGAAGACGAAGTCGAAGCGGGCACTGTTGTGGCGCATCGCCTTCATGACATTCTTCCTTTCCGCCATCCTCGACAACTTGACAACGAGCATTGTGATGATAATGATTTTGCGCAAGTTGGTTGATTCCCACTCCGACCGTATGATTTACGCTTCACTGGTAATCATCGCTGCCAACTCGGGAGGTGCCTTCTCGCCCATCGGCGATGTCACCACCATCATGCTTTGGAACAAGGGTCTTATCACTGCCGCAGGCATCCTCAGCGAGATGTTCATCTCTTCGGTGGTGTCGATGGTAATCCCCGCCTTCTTCCTGCAATACATGCTCAAGGGCGAACTCGACATACCCGAGGCAGCAGACACGCAGAACACGCAGGTGAGCGACTTCACCTCACGGCAGCGTAAGGCAGTGTTCGTGCTCGGCGTGGGCGGACTTATGTTCGTGCCGGTGTTCAAGGGCATCACGGGTCTGCCTCCTTTCGTGGGCATCCTGCTCGTTCTCGGCGTGCTGTGGACAATGACAGAAGTGTTCTATCGCCACTTGCGCCACGGCAAAGACAAAGAAGGCACACAGAAACGCGTGACAAAGATTCTCTCCCGCGTGGACATGAGCACCATCCTCTTCTTCCTCGGCATCCTTATGGCAGTGTCGTGCCTGGCTGAGGTGGGCGTTCTCGAAGCACTCGGCAAAGGACTCAACGACGTATTCCAGGGCAACAACTACATGGTGACAGGCATCATCGGTGTGCTGTCGAGCATCGTCGACAACGTGCCTCTCGTGGCAGGATGTATGGGCATGTACGATGTGGCAGCAACAGGACCAATGGCTGTTGACGGCATCTTCTGGCAACTCCTTGCCTACTGTGCCGGCGTTGGCGGTTCGATGCTCATCATCGGTAGTGCTGCCGGCGTAGTGGTGATGGGACTCGAGAAAATCACCTTCGGCTGGTATATGAAGCGCATCACATGGCTCGCCTTCCTCGGCTACATCGCAGGTATCGTGTGCTACTGGCTCCTCCGCACCTTCGTCTTCTAAGCGAAATGGCAATAACAACAAAAAGGCAGCACTTTGGTGCTGCCTTTTTTGATGCAAGAAG